>JAUNLY010000035.1:0-4897 GCA_030532025.1 Eubacteriales bacterium | reverse complement strand
ATCTTTAGAACAAAATAATTTTTTAAATATCGGTTTAACGGATAAAAAGTCAAGAGCAGCATATGTTTTTAAGCATATTCTGCATTTAAAAGATGAAGATGCCGCGGATATACTTTCTGTATCCATAGAAAAATACCTGCATCTTGCCGGCGAAACCGATCCCTTATTTAACGCGCGTTTTTGTGAAACTATACACACTCTGCTTGATAAAAAGGAAATATGGCATAATATAGAGTATTCTTTAAGCCGCCATTTTACCATTGGGCGTAGGTTTAGAAACACCTTAATTGCCACTCTGTCCATTTTTGCACTTATTTTTGCGAGCTTTGAGCTTTACTATTGTATTAAAATAGGCCGTATAAAAAAAGCCTCGGAACAAATCGCCTCCGTTTATCTATCTGATAAGGATTATTACAAAAATACCGCCTTTTTAGCAAGCTCTACCCTACCTAACATGGATACAAAACTTTTTAACGCCTTACAAACCATGGAAGATGATAATTTAATACGAGTAGCATTCCGCTTTTATGACCCCAAAATAATGCTACAAAGCGGCTTACAGGGCGAAACCCTACTGTCTTTATATACAGATATGTATAATACCGGCTTTGACAGGGGGCTTGTTCACAGCCTTATAGCCAAAGGTATCAGCCAGTACTATGCGAATTATAAAACTCCGTTTCTCCCCCGTTTTAGGGAAGAAGATTTTAAAAGCGAGTACGAAAATTATTTTATAAGCACATTAGACTTTGCAAAAAGCCATGGTTTTTTAGAACTTGTTGAAAAGCACCCAAATATTTTTGAAAGCAAGCAAAGCTTTGACGATTATTTAAAAACAAAACTTGCGCTTGAAGAGTTTAAACCAATAAACTCCCTTATACGCTTAGAGTACGATATGCAAAGCGAAATTAACCTTCGTGAAGAATACGAAACGGCTATATTTTCCTTTTTTAACTCGGACTACACACAAGGGAATTTTTCCCCCAAGCCCTTTGCCTATACAAATGAAGAGCTTGAAGTATTCGAGAAGAAAAAAAGGCAGCTTGGAGACATACTATGCCAAAACCTGTTTAAAGCATGTGCCGAAATTTTAAAAAACCAAAGTTTAACGCAAAACATATATGGCGGAGACGATATATCCCTGTTTAGCGCGGATTTTACAAAAAAACAGTTGCTTGACATAGCCAAAAGCGACCCCCGCTTTGTGTTTTTAGGCACAGATGCGCCATACAGCCCCACTTATCCTAAAAACATAGAGAACGCTTTGACTGCGGAAATACTTAAAAATAAATGGACCAAACAGGACATATTTATAATAGATGAAAAATTTGACCCTATGAGCGTAAACTATTTGGCACCACTGCGTCTGCCTATGGGCTTTATAGAACAATTCCGTAGCCAAACAAACGCTGGAAACACATTGTTTGAACAGATAACTGGCTATGGCTACAGAATACGCTATGCACATTCCAAAAAAATGCTTGGAGTATTTATATTGCGGGATATAGTGAAGAATGATACGCAAAATTACGGCTACTGCCTAAAAAAATTCAAGCCTTTTACAAGGCTTGGAGAGAATTGATTATCTATTTAATCAAAAAACACAGCTCAAATTTATTTTACTACCTAAGATAGGAATAAATATTATTCAATATTGGGATATTCTTCCCCTTCGACGCTCTCTACACGCTTTAGCTTTCTTTCTATAGTTTGAGTTTTTCTCGTTGCAGAATCTATGCTATCTGTCGCTTGGCGCAGGCGCATGCGTGTTTTTCCTAAAATTTCTGCAAAGCTCTCAAACTCTTTTTGTATATCTCTAAGCATGGCGAATATATCGGAGCTTCTTTGCTCTATGGCAAGCGTTCTAAAACCCATTTGAAGGCTATTTAGAAGCGCGCTTAATGTAGACGGGCCTGAGATAATTACATGTTTTTCTCTCTGTATGCTTTCTGCAAGGCCGCTTAGTTGCATTACATAGGCGTACAGGGCTTCCATGGGCAGATACATAATAGCAAAATCCGTCGTGTTAGGCGGGGCTATATATTTATCCGCTATCCTACCTGCCTCTCTTAATATGGCGTTGCTGAGTTCCGTTTTGTGTTTGGCAGCTTTTTCGTCATCCCCCGCCTCAACCGCATCTTGCAAACGCATATAGGCTTCTATTGGAAATTTGGCATCTATTGGAAGATACATGCCTTTGCCCTCCTGCCCAGGTAAGCATATGGCATACTCCACACGCTCCTGAGAGTTGGGTTTGACATCAACGTTAACTGCATACTGGTCTTTTGTAAGTATGTTTTCAAGCAAGGCACCAAGCTGCATTTCGCCCCAAACACCACGTGTTTTAACATTTGAAAAAAGCCGCTTAATATCCCCCACGCCCTGTGCTAAGGATTGCATTTCCCCAAGGCCTTTGTACACCTGCTCCAAGCGCTCATTGACCAGAGAAAAGCTTTCCCCCACGCTTTTAGTAAGCGTCTGCCTTAAAGACTCGTCCACGGTTTTTCTCATGGCTTCAAGCTTTGCACTGCTGTCTTGCTGAATGTTTAGCAAAGTTTTGCTTACGGTTTCACGCATACGCTCTATTTTATCATCCGATGAAGAGAGCTGTCTTGTAATACCGGTCGTAAGCCTGTTTATTTTTTCGTCCTGCGAAGAAAGGGCTGCGTCCAACCGTTGGCTTAGATGTTCGTTATTTGCATAGCTGCTTCGCTGCGCTTCTTGTATAAGGCTTTGTATTGCCAAGTGGTTTTGGGAAATATTTAGGCTAAGCCTGTTCTCGCTATCCTGCATAGCGTCATCTGTAAAGCGGGCAAGCGTATTCTCTAACCTATCCGCTCTGTGCTCTGCTTCCTCGGCAGTATTTTTAATCTTTATAAAAAGTAAAATTAACAACAAAAAAAATATTGCGCTTGTTGCAATCAAAATGGTGTCTTGGCTATTTATTTCAGGCATGGGACATACCTTTGCGCCAATGCTTATAACACAGGCCTACATATTTTATTGCCGCCTGATTGTCTATAAGCACCTGTGCACCCTCTTTTATTACATTGCCATCTTTATCTGTACGGGTATTCATGGTTGCTTTTTTGCCACACCAACAAAGCCCCCCCGGCACTTCCTGTATATCTTCCGCCAAGCGAAAAAGCGCAGCAGAGCCTTCAAAAAAATTACCCTGAAAATCCGTCCGCAGACCATAGCAATATATTTCGAGGTTTTCCGCCATATCGGCAAGCTCTTTTACTTGGTCTGCGGATAGAAACTGTGCTTCATCTACCAATATAAACTGGAAACCACTGTGAGCCTTTTGCACAGCAAGCCAAAGAAGCTGTTCTTTTATACTATGATGCGGGGCTAAGACTATCTCTGCCTCGGCATTAAGCCCTACGCGCGAATAAACAACCTGTGCACCCGCCCTTGTGTCTATAGCGGGTTTTACAAGAGCCACCTTTAGCCCAAGCTGTTGCAAATTATACCTTTGCATTAAAAGCTGCGCCGTTTTGCTGGAGCCCATAACCCCATACATAAAATGCAACATTATATTTCCTGCCTGCCTTCCAAAGCCTTAGCTAAAGTAACTTCGTCCGCGTATTCCAAGTCGCTCCCTATGGGTACACCATAGGCTATACGAGTTACTTTAATCCCCATGGGCTTTATAAGCCTTGCTAGGTATGAAGCTGTGGCTTCGCCCTCTATATCCGGGTTTGTAGCTACTATAACTTCTTGCACATCGCCATCGGCCAAGCGCATCAGCAAAGAACGTATATTTAAGTCGTTCGGGCCTATATTATCCATAGGCGAAAGAACGCCGTGCAGAACATGATAAAGGCCGCGGTAGTCGTGCACCCTTTCAACAGCGGTAAGATCCCGTGGTTCTTTTACTACGCATATTATATTTTTATTGCGCCTTTCATCGCTGCATATTTCGCAGAGATTTTCCGACGAATAGTTGCCGCATATTTCGCAGAGCTTTATGTTGCTTCTGCCTTCCCATATGGAATCCGCAAGCCTTTTTACATCTTCCTTAGGCATAGACACAATGTAGTACGCAAGTCTTTGAGCACTTTTTTTGCCTATGCCCGGAAGACGTGCAAGCTCGTTAGCCATAATTTCTATGGGATTTGCTTGGTTTTGCATTTACAGAAGACCGCCCAAACCTCCGGGTACGGCGGCACCCATGGTCTTTTCCCTGTCCTGTTTGCTTAGGCGCAAAGCTTCGTTTACTGCGGAAATAATTAGGTCTTGAAGCATTTCGGCATCATCAGGGTCTATGGCTTCAGGCTTTATGTTGATTTCAAGCACTTCGTCTTTACCGGAAACCTTGCAGCTTACCACACCGCCGCCGACACTGGACTCGTATGTTTTTTCTTCAAGGCTTTCTTGTGCCTTAGCTATCTGTTCCTGCATTTTTTGCGCTTGACGCATAAGCTGTTGCATGTTGGCGCCGCCGCCAAATCCACCGAATTTATTTTTTGCCATTTAATTACTCTCCTTTATTTGTATAGGTACGTACAAAATTTTGTACGGTGTTTATATATGTTTCGGTATCTACATAAATCGCTTCTGCATGTTTGGCCCCCTTAACAACAAGCTGTTGTTTGGGGCCTATGTGAGCATTGTAGAGACGTTCCAGCATGTCGAGGGGCACCGAATCGGCCGGAACGCCGTGTATAGACAGCATTGGTATTTTGCAATCGGGGAGCTTTTTAACGGGTGCAGCTTCGAGGCTTGAAAAGCCCGCTTTAAATTTAAGGAGTTGCCTTACCGCCTTTATAAGAAAGCCATTTAAAACCGCAGGCAACCATGGCACTTTAACTTTTAGCATAAAGCTAAGTTGGTCTTCTATTGCGGTGTAACCGCAGTCTTCCACTGTGCATACAACGGGGGAATTTTTATC
>JAUNLY010000034.1:7613-14082 GCA_030532025.1 Eubacteriales bacterium | reverse complement strand
GACAGGCTCCTCAGGCTACTAGAGTGTTTAAGCCTTCTCATGCTATGTCACAGGCTCCACAGGCGACTACTCAGTTTAAACCCGCACAGCCAAACGCACAGGCGCCACAGGCGACTACGCAGTTTAAGCCTACACAACCAAGCGGACAAGGCGCACAAAGCCCTACGCAAAATAAAGCTCAAAGCACAGCACAGAGCGGCACACAAAAAACCGACTCACGCCGCCGCCGTGCAGATAGGCACGAAAAACACTAAGAACAGCTGATAGGCTGCAGCATACCCGCTGCAGCCTTATCTTATATGTTTAAGAATAGTACTCAACCAAATTAGTATAAACAAAATCCACATTATTTATTTAATTTTACACTTAAGTAAAAGAAGCGTAAAACATCGCTTTATTTGCAATACTCCCGCAGTTTGTTATAATATAGTTGTCAACACTCATTGAAAGGAGTTGTAATTTGGCAGAATCAAATTTCGCCCTGTTCGTCGATTTGGAGAATACGGGCGCAAAGGTCGAAACCTTAAACAATGTACTTGAAAAAGTAAAAATAAGAGGAGATATACTTCTCGGCAAGGTTTATGGCTATACGGATAATTTTAGCAATCTAAAAGAGGTTCTCTTATCTAACACATTTACCGTGGTACCGTCATTACGCTACGGCATAGCGCAGAAAAACAATGCGGATATACAGCTTGTTTTAGACGCCATGGAAGTCGCATACACAAACCCGCTTATAGATTCCTTTTGCATAGTTTCCGGCGACAGCGACTATACCCCGCTTGTCGGCAAATTAAAATCCATGGGGAAATATGTTTTAGGCATATCCAGAAGCGAAGTTGCAAGCAAGATATTTATTAACGCCTGCAACGAGTTTCAGTTTTTGGAATCTGTCGCTACAAGGCGCACTGCCCCTGCAAAGAACAAAAAGCACGAGGATAACGGGGACGAGGCTGCGCTTGTCAAACTTATAGAGAGCATAATAGACGAAAAAGCGGACGAGGACGAGATGTTTGCAAGCGAGCTTAAGGGCACGCTTTTAAGGCTCCGCCCCGACTTTGACGAAAAGAACTACGGTTGTTCCACATTTTATAAGTTACTCACAAAGCTTTCCGCAAAGTACAATACATTTAAAGTTATGCGCAAGGACTATAACGTAATTATAGCTTTAACCGGCGAAAGCGCGGACAGCTCACGGCTTACCAAGGATAACTGGGTAAACGCATTTAAAGAACAGCTTGACCGCTACAAGGACGACGGTTTTGAGCGCATAAACCCGAGCATACTAAAGGCGGACATAACCGCCCAACACCCCGACTTTAGCGAGAAAGCCATAGGCTTTAAGCGCTTTAGCGACATATTAAAGAGCCTTGAAAAAGACGGCGTGCTAAAGCTTGAGGTTAACGACCAGAAAAACCTTCTGGTAAGAATGTTATGAGGTGAAAATATGAACCCCGTATATTCCGTTATAATACCCTGCTACAACGAAGAAGCGGTTATAGACGAAAGTTACAAGCGTTTAAGCCGTGTGATGAAAGATATGGCAGAAAGTTACGAGCTTGTTTTCGTAAACGACGGCTCTAAGGATAAAACCGAAGAAAAGCTTAACGCCATACAAAGTCAGGATAAAAACGTAAAAGTTGTGCACTTTGCAAGAAACGGCGGGCACCAGATAGCGGTTTCTGCGGGGATTGACTATGCCACAGGCGATGCATTGGTAATAATAGATGCAGACCTGCAGGACCCTCCGGAAATTATCCCCGAAATGGCCGCAAAATGGAAAGAAGGCTACGATGTAGTCTACGGTAAGCGTAAGAGCCGTAAGGGTGAAAGCTTCTTTAAAAAATTTACCGCCAAAACCTATTACAAGGTATTGCAATCCCTTGCTGGAGACATATTCCCAAGGGATACCGGTGATTTCCGCTTGGTGGACAAAAGGGTTGCAGATGTTATACGCAATATGCCAGAGCACGCAAGGTATTTAAGGGGTATGTTTGCATGGGCGGGCTTTAAGCAATGCCCCGTAGAATTTGAACGCCAAGAGCGTTTTGCAGGCGAAACCCATTACCCCTTAAAGAAAATGATAAAGCTTGCCATGGACGGCATTATAAGCTTTTCGGATAAGCCGCTTATGTTACCGCTCTTTTTAGGGATATTTTTCCTTTTAACTGCGGGTATAGCTTTTATTGCTTCGTTAATAGCCATGCTTTTTGGGGTTTATACAACGCCTTTCGTCTGGCTTGCAGAGCTTATAATTTTTATAGGCGGGCTTATTCTTTTATCCATGGGCATACAAAGCCGCTATATGGCAAGAATATACGAGGAAGTCAAATTTAGGCCGCTTTATGTGGTACGGGAAACCAGAGGCTTTGAGGAGGACACAAAATGAACATAACCCACGACGGTGATGCGTTCTTTGTTGCATGCGGCATGGAAAGACGTGCCGTAAGAATGTATGAGAGAATGCGGGATTTAATAAAAAACGATTTAATACTTGAAACTCTAAACGAACTCTTAAAAGACGAGAGAGAGCATTTAGTTATATTTAATAGTTTTTTAAACGAAAGCGAGGCTGTCAGCAGCCATATGCCTCTGCTTGATGCACAGGCGGACGGCATATTGTTTGCAGGCGGTCTTACAGAAGCTGTAAGGTCTGGTGCTGTAGAAAGCCGTAAAGCACTAATAGATTACGCAATAGAGCAAGAGAAAATCGCCATAGAAACCTACGAGAGTTTTGCCAAAAAGTGCAACTCAAAGGCGGCTCAAGCTTTTTTACAGGTTGCCGACGAAGAAAAAAGACATCTTGAGTCATTACAGAATATGAGGGAACAAGAATAATGCAAGATAATACATTACTATCCTTAAGGGGCTTAAGGAAATCCTATGACACACAGGAAGCATTAAACGGGCTTGATTTAGACGTATACAGGGGCGAGTTTTTAACATTGCTTGGGCCTTCCGGCTGCGGGAAAACTACCACGCTGCGCATAATTGCAGGGCTTGAGTCCCCCACCGAGGGCAAGGTATACCTTGAAGGCAAGGATCTTACAAACGTGCCCCCAGAAAAACGGGAGGTTAACACCGTATTCCAAAACTATGCTCTTTTCCCGCATATGAACGTAGAAAGAAACATAGGCTACGGGCTTAGAATGCGGGGCATCGACAAAAAAACAATAAAAGAAAAAGTGCATAACATGCTAAAGCTCGTACAGCTTGAGGGCTTTGAAAAGCGCATGCCATCGCAACTTTCCGGCGGACAGAGGCAGCGTGTAGCGATAGCAAGAAGTGCTGTGCTTGAGCCTAAGCTCCTTTTATTAGACGAACCCTTAGGCGCGCTTGATTTACAATTACGCCGCCAAATGCAGTTTGAGCTTAAGGGCATGCAAAAACGCCTTGGCATTACATTTATATACATAACCCACGACCAAGAAGAGGCCTTGAACATGAGCGACCGCATTGCGCTTATGTCCAAAGGCAAATTCGTCCAGATAGATACCCCTTACGACCTTTATGAGCACCCAAACACCGCATTTGCAGCAAGCTTTATAGGAGAAACCAATATAATAGATTCCACGGTGGAAGGCATAAACGGGGACGAAGTTTTGCTTGACATAGGTGGACAACAGGTACAGGCACGCTCACGCGACTGGCTTGTGCCGGGGCAAAAAGTATGCCTTTGCGTAAGGGCAGAGCGCCTGCGTTACCGCAAAAAAGACCCCGGTTGCAAGCATTTGCAGGGGAAGATACTCCTATCCCAATACACAGGTAGCGACAGGACGGTTGTTATAGAGCTTGCCACAGGCCAAAAGCTTATTTCCCGCCACACGACAGAGCAGGAAGAAAAAATACAGCCCGGCGAAAACGTGTGCATATTCTGGGATAAAGACAAGGCGAGCATAGTTATGGACGACAGGGGGACACAGCCCGATGAAACAAAATAACAGGCGGCAGCTTCTGGCACTTCCCATGGGGCTTTGGGCTTACCTGTTTGTCGGCATAAGCCTTTTATATGTAGTAGGTCTAAGCTTTTTATCCACAGGGGAAGGTTTTTCCGTAAGCGGCCCCATAGGCGTTCACAACTACGCACGCTTAAAAGAAACGCAGTATATAAGCAGTCTTTTGTTAAGCCTGCGCTTGGCGGCGCTTACAACGCTTATCTGCGCTGTGGTGGGCTATCCTTTTGCTTACTTTATATCAAAAACATCTCCCAAAACGCGCACATGGCTTTTAATACTGCTTATAGCGCCCTTCTGGACAAATGCACTTATACGCATATACGGCTGGAAAATACTGTTTTACGCAAACGGGCCTATAAATACTGCGCTTAAAAGCTTGGGGATCATACAAAGGCCGCTTAAGCTTTTATACACGGAGCTTTCTGTGCTTATAGGTATGGTATATGGCATGCTGCCGTTTTTTGTGTTGCCTGTTTATTCAAGCGTAGAAAGAATAGACTGGAGCATGGTGGAAGCTTCGCGCGACCTTGGCGCAAACCCCTTTAAGGCCTTTTTAACTGTAACTGTACCCATGACAGCTTCAGGCCTTATGGCGGGCGTGGTGCTTACATTTATACCCAGCGTCGGGCTGTTTTTTATAAGCGACCTTTTGGGCGGCTCAAACACTATGCTGTGGGGCAACCTTATACAAAACGAGCTTTTAAAAAGCCACGACATGCCTTTCGCCGCAACGCTAAGCGTAATACTGCTTGTTATGACGGCGATAGTTCTGATTATATACCGCAAAAAGGGCGGCGAAGCCGAAAACATGGCTTTTTAGGTGATATATGAAAAAAAATTCCGCTTGGTCTAACTTATATATAGCAGCTATAATGCTGTTACTGTATCTGCCTATACTGGTGGTTGTGCTGTTTTCGTTTAACTCAAACACCGGCAGGACAGCCGCTATGACATTTGAAGGCTTTTCTACCTACTGGTATAAGGAGCTTTTTGACCCGGTAACGGGCTATGGCACACAATTAAAATCCTCCCTGCAGGTAGCGCTTTGGAGCGTTTTAGTAGCGTGCGTGCTTGGAACGCTTGGTGCTGTCGCAATGGTGAGAAAAGAAATTAAGCAGGGCTTAAAACAAAAGCTTTTTTCTGGCGTATTGGGTACCGGCGAGCAACTTGCAATGCTCCCTATGATGATACCAGAGCTTATACTCGGCATATCCTTTATGGCTCTGTTTAACATGCTTAAAATACCATTTGGCAAGCTTACTCTTGTGCTTGCGCACATAACATTCTGCGTACCCTATATATTGGTTACAGTAAAAAGCAGGCTTTTAACGATAGACCCTTCGCTTCTTGAAGCCGCAAGGGATTTGGGCGCAAGCCCCTTTAAAGCGCTTATTACGGTTACCCTTCCGCTTGTTGCACCAGCCATTTTATCCGGCGCGCTGTTAGCCTTTGCCATGAGCATGGACGATTTTGTTATAAGCTTTTTCGTATCCGGCGCACAGACTACTACATTGCCGCTTAAGATATATTCCTCTGTAAAAGTAGGTGTAACGCCTAAGGTAAACGCCATGTGCACAGTAATGCTCGGTGCCGCATTCTTACTTGTTGGCGGCGGACAGCTTATAAGCGCTGCCGCAGAGCGCAAAAAGGAAGAAGGGGCTTAATAAACTATGGGCAAAAAAATAGTATTGACGGGCGGCGGCACCGCAGGCCACGTATCCCCCAACTTGGCTTTAATCCCCAAGCTCTTGGAAGACGGTTACGAGATACACTACATAGGATCAAAAAACGGCATAGAAAGGCAGATGCTAAAGGACGAAAGCCTTACATACCATGCCATTTCAACAGGAAAATTAAGGCGTTATTTCGACTTAAAAAATTTTTCCGACCCTTTTAGGGTTATGAAAGGCGCATTGCAGAGCCTTTTGCTCTTAAGAAAAATACGCCCGAATGTCGTTTTCAGCAAGGGTGGTTTTGTGTCCGTACCCGTAGTATGGGCGGCGCATAAGCTTGATATACCGGTGCTGCTACACGAGAGCGACATAAGCCCAGGGCTTGCAAACCGCATATGCACAAGGTACGCAAAGTATATATGCACCAGTTTCCCCGAATGTGCCTGCCTTATGAAAGACAAGGGCAAGCTTACCGGAACTCCCCTAAGGGAAGAACTGTTTCACGGCAAACGAGAAGAGGGGCTTAAAATTGCGGGTTTTTCAGGCGAGAAGCCGGTACTGCTCGTTATGGGCGGGAGCCAAGGGGCTGTGGCTATAAACAACGCGCTTAGAAAATCCATAGATAAAATTACAGATACATTTGACGTGTTCCACATATGCGGCAAGGGCAACCTTGACAAAAGCATACAAAACCCCGCCTATTACCAAGTTGAATTTATGTCTGAAACGCTCCCCCACGCCTTAGCCTGTGCAGACCTTGTTCTATCCCGCGCAGGTGCTAACGCATTAAACGAGTTCCACGCGCTGTGCAAACCCATGCTTTTAATACCTTTACCCTTA
>JAUNLY010000034.1:0-7603 GCA_030532025.1 Eubacteriales bacterium | reverse complement strand
ATACAAAACGCCATAAGCTACGAGCAAAGGGGCCTTGCCATGACGCTTATGCAGGAAGATTTGAACGAAAACAGCCTTGTTAATAAACTAAAAGAACTGCTGCAAAAAAAAGATGTTTTAAGGCAAGCGCTCTGCGATTCGCCTTTGAGCGTCGGCACGCAGAATGTGCTTGACTTAATAGAAGAAATACAAAGGTAGAGCCTTGATAGTGTTTTAAAAACAACCGAAAAAGTTTATAAAAACATTAAAATTTAAAATTGCTATAAGAGTTGGAAACAGTATAAAACAGAGCCTGATAGCTCTGTTTTTTGGTGTGTCTTAGTTTTTTGGATTAGTATTAGTATCAGTCATATTGCCGTTATCTTCCTTTTTTCTCTCCAACGCTGCCTTTATAGCCTTGGGGAAAGGCACTCCCAGAACAGCTGCGTTTTCTACTATGCTTAGCGTTTCGTTTACGCAGTAAAAGCCTATTACCGCCGAGCGCGATATGTCGTTTAAATTTAGCATATTATCAAGCGTGCTTGCGGCGATTACCATAACAGTCATCATAAGCTTTCTACTTAAACCCATATACATCTCCCTTGAAGAAAAAAGCCCGCTCTCGCTCGAATTGCTTTTTCCCAAAAACGCACACAAAAGCCCAGTAATAAGGTCTAATGCCATAAGCAAAAACATAGCCTTTACAGGGCCGTCCCAACCGCCTATAAGCCCCACAAGCCAAACGCCCGCAGCGCTTATAGCTTGGCCTAATCTTTTTATACTATCGCCTCCTCTAATTTTTTAATCCTACTTTCTATATCTTGAAGCCTTACATACACGGGCTTTTCGTTATTTAAAAGCGCATCGTATGTGGGTTTTTGCGGTGTAGGGCTTATTTGCATACCTCTACTTTTTTGGTAGTTCTGCATGGCTTTTTTGGTTTCGCTACCAAATTTGCCGTCAGCGCCATAGCGCGGTAATGGGAAACCGTTTTCTATAAGCTTCTCCTGTAATTTTTTTATGTCTATGCTATCTTCCTTATAATCGTAAAGGCCTTTAGGTACTGCGTAATGCGTCCACGGGTAGTCATAAAACTTTGATTTTATAACACCCGTGTTATGCCCCCTTGCGTCTACCACAAAGCCGTCGCCCAAGCTTAAACCCACATGCTTCATGGGGCTTCCGCCTTCTCTAAACACAACGCACAGCATCTCCTGTGCTTTAGCGTCTATTGGGCCTTTATATTCCCAGTCGCCCCTTAACCACTGGCTTGACGCCCCGCTCGGGAGAATAATATCCGCATTTTGAAGAGCCCTTCTTACAAGCTGGGCGCAGTCAAAGGCAAGCTTGTTTTGATATTTGCAAACACTACAATCTAAGCTTGAGCCGTTTAGAACAGGGCAGTTTTTGGTGATGCCAAGGGCATACTGCGGGTATTGTTTAATTCTTGCCCTGCGGTATTCCGGCGTACATTTTTTGCCTGTACCACCATACACATATGCAGCACCTATATTGTTGTTAGAGTAGGTTATTATTGTCTCCGCCTTTGTCATAGCACTTCCTCCCATATAATTAAGACATTTCTGTATTTATCCCCATGTAAAAATGCCCTTGTACTCTTTATTTTGACGCTCATATGTTTAATGGTTCCAAGCTCTGGGTCGGGTACCGCTATTGATGCAGTACCGGCGGGTGCGTCAAGCGCCACTTGCATCTGCACTTTATCAAGCACACTCCATTCAGCGCTTAAAGTGTAGCGTATTTCCGGCGGATCGCCTTGCGGTTTACCCTCAAGCTTACAGTATATTGGGGTTTTCATCTGTACACCGTTTATTTGCAAATTGTATTTCCTCCTCCGCTTTATCGAATATTATTTCACGCTCCATTAAAATATCTCTCTTTATTTTTAAAAGAAGTTTGAGCGTCTTATCAAAAAAATTATCCATTTATGGCTCCATAGGGTAATTTTTTGAAGTACCCAAGGACACCGCAATGTAGTAGCCCATGCGCCATGCCAATTCGCGGTTTATTTTGCGTTTGCGCCTTGCCTTTTCCCGGCTTTTTAAATTTTTTGCCGCTTCAAAAAGCGCACGGCCTATCTGTTCTTCATCAAAGCTCGTTTTAATTGCTTTAGCTTTTAACATTGCGTTTTCGTTTTGCTTTAAAGAGCCTTTTACAGCCATAAGCAGTAGGGCATCTTTATTTGTTTTTTCGTCCGTGTTAAGTATTATATCCTCCCGCCTAAAATAAAGTTTCGGCATGGTTTTCATAACATATCCTCCCAAACGTCTAATATTATTTGGCTCGTGCCGTCCTTTTGTATTATCTCTCTCAAAAACCCCTTAAAAGGTTTATCGTCTATGTTTATATTTACTTCTCCGCCACCTAACAGCGCCTGTGGTACGGGGCTTAAAACGGATATTTTAAGCCTGCTCATATTAAGTTCTGCGGGCTTATATAGCCCATCTGAATGCAGTACCGGTGCTAAGCCCCCTTTTAAATGCAGGTCGGACACACCCAAAAGCGTTTCGCCTTCTATTTTTATTGCGGTGAAACTGCCCACCTTGTACTTAAGGTAGTATAAAAACGTACCGGAATCGCGCTCCCGCTCCTGCTTTTTTTCGTGGGCATAAAAGCCGTATTCTGCCAATTTTTCATCGCATAGTTTTGAAATGCCGTCGTTTTCCTCGGCTGTTTTGGCACGCAATAGCATCCAAATTTCGTCCTTGCCTTGCACCGTTTTAAGAGAAAAACTAAGTGTGGGCAGAGGGAGCCCGAATGCGGGCCCCCTTACCGCCTGTACGGGAAGAGTTTTTAAGATGTTATAAAGCGTAGCTTCCGTCAAGGCTGTACCTCCGTTTCTATCTCCATATGGCTAAAATATCTTCTTGCCTCGGTTACCCTGTGTATGCGCTCGTCCCCCTCTATTTTTATTTTGTCGCCCTGTATGCAGTCCGGAAAGCCTTCCGGTATAAGCATTTGCCTTTCTATTGGTCGAAGGCTTACAGGGTCTCTCCAGCGCCTTTGGTCTATTGGGTGTTCGCTTGCATAGAAAAACAAAGATAGTTCGCTGCTTTCTGTTACGGCACCTGTTAGGCTCTTGCCATAGCTTACCTTGTAAAGCGTTACGAGCTTTTTATGCCTATGCTTAAGTCTCATAACCCTATCTTCCCTATGCGCCAAGCTTTTATTTCCCGCAGGACATCTTCTGGCAGGCTTTCTACATCTATAGAAAAACTGCCTTCCTTTCTTTTTGTCTCCCCCTCCTGCCCTAAAAGGTTATAGCGTATGACTGCAAGGCGCAGTATAATTCCGCGCATTTCGTTGGGCAGAAATGTCCTATTGGTCAATGTATATAGCGTGTCGCATGCACTTTCAAGAAGCGCTAAAGCCAAGGAATCGCTTATTGTTTCACCGGGAAGCAAGGCTCTAAACGCCGTCAATATGTCTATCCTCATGCTTTGTTAAGCGCAAGCGTTGCGGTTTTTACAGGCTTATTTAAAGCATCTAAAAGCAACATATGTATGTGTGTATTAGCACCTGCTATTATTGGAGTATCTTCCCCTAAATAGGGTTTAGCACCCGTTATTGCAGTACCGTATGTGCCCTTAAGCTTGTTTTCGGAGCTTAAAAGGTAGTGCCATTTAAGGCCTTGGGCGGGTATAAGCTCTTCCGGAATCATTATATAGCTTTCGCCGGTGTTTTCTCCCGGTATGCTTACAAAGCCCTTTGCGCTTACATCTTGTAGACCCCTAAACTCCGTTACAGAAGCCACCCTTGCACTATCGTACAGGTAACAGGCGCAGTGCTTTGAAGCATAGAGCGTTGAACGCATGTAGTCCGGCTCTCTATCCACTTCAAGCGTTGTGCCTTTTTTATTTACTATGCGAAGCGCCCCCGGCTTTACAATGAAATGCTGTTTTTCGTGAGTGTCTGTGTTTTCTTTTATCCTGTTGGATATAACAATCTGACAGCCCCATATTTCGCCGACTACGCCCGCGCATATAATTCTCTGTCCCAAATCGCTCGCCCTTATATAGGACGGGTCCTTGCGGAGTGCTGCAAAGCCCTGTGCATCTGTAAACAATAGCTTTTTGCCGTCAAGCTCCTCCCCAAAAAGAGATAGTGCATCAGCCACGGCATCGCTTGAAAGAGAGCTTGCAGCGAACTTTCTGCGTAAAGGGATATTATCAAGCAGGCTGTAAAGCTCCTCGTCCACCGCGTGGTCTATGGAATAGGCAAGCTGCTTTGCGGCTTCGCCTATGGGGTCGCCAAAGCCCGAAAGCCTTGCTTCGTCCGTAATGCAGACAGCCTTGGCATATTTTTTTACTTTGGCAGATACCGTATCCGCCGACAAAAGCCCCGTTGTAACCTTGCCGTTTTCGTCAACCTGTTCCGCCTTGCCTATGTAGCGAAAACAGGGGAATTTGAGCGTGTCCCCCGGCACACCTTCAAGGGAATTATCATTTTCTGTAACGGGCAGAAGGCTTATCCTTCCGCCTAAAAATTGTTCTATTATGTCGCTTACGACTTCCGGTATTATTAAATCTTTACTCTGTGTAATCATATTTCCTCCTAATAATTTTGTCTTAGATATACAGCCGCACGCTGCTTGTAGCTTGTTAATTCCGGTTCAAAATTGCCTATTGCAGGAGCTTCGTAAGAGCTTCTTTTTAAAAGCTTTGCAATTAAGGCAACGCTTTGTTCTATGCTTTCTTCTGTTTTGGTGTTTACCAAAGGCAAAGCTTCCTCTGGTATGTTGTTCTTTTTGAGCTTTTCAAGGGTTTTTGCTTGGAGTTCTCTGTTATTTAATGCTCTCTCCTTTTCAAGCAGTAGGTTTTCTTTCTTTTTAAAAGCCTCTTCCCTTTCGTAAAGCTCCGCCTGAAGCCTTGTTATTTTCTGCTCCTGTGTTTCATATTGGGCGTTTTCTGGGGTTTTAGATGTGGATTCTGATTTAGTGTTTTGCTCCACGTCTTGTACGGTATTTTTTTCTTTGCTTTCCATAATTCCTCCTTATCAATTTAATTTTTATACGAACTTATGTTCCCCTCCTTTCTGGTGATAACATAGCACAAAACAGCGGGACAGTGTGGGACATCTTTTTTAAGGGTTTATGGTAAAGGGCAAAGCTTTTGTGTATAATGGCTTTAACGCAATTGGAGGTGTGTATGGCAAAAAATATAGTGGGGCTTATGAACTCCTTTTTAAAATATTTTAATGTACCCGTTTTAAACCAAAGCTTTGATTTTGTGGACAATATAATTGCGGGCGCACAAAAAAACATAGTGCTTATACTGCTTGACGGCATGGGTAGCCTTAATATGCAAGACTGCCTTAAAGAAAACAGTTTTTTTAAGCGCAATAAAATATGCGATTATAATTCCGTCTTCCCGCCAACTACCGTCGCAGCAACCGCGTCTTACGATACGGGGCTTTATCCATCCCAGCACGCAAGGCTCGGCTGGACCATGTATTACCCCGAAATAGACCAAAACGTGGAAGTATATTCCAACAAAAACGAATTTAAAGAACAGGCCGCCGCGTTTAATGCTGCCGAACATTTTACGCCATACAAATCCGTACACGAATACATAAGGGAAAAAGGCTTTGACAGCTATGTTTTAAGCCCCTACCAAGAGCCGAGTTTTAACAGCTTTGACGATATACTTTCTGAAATTCTGCGCCTTACAGAGTGTGGCGGCACAAAATACATATACGCCTACTGGGGTGAGCCAGACAGCCTTATGCACAAAAAGGGCGTTAGGCATAAAGACGTAATAGACAATATGCGCCAGCTTGAACAAAAGGTAGAAGCCTTTGCCGCCCGCCTTAAAAACACATTCTGCTTTGTAAGCGCCGACCACGGGCATATAGACGCAGACGGCCGTGTGCTATGCAGCTATCCGGACATTGCAGAAAACCTGCTTCGCCTGCCCACCATAGAACAGCGAGCCATGAATTTATTTGCAAAGCCCCAAAATAAAGATCAATTAAAAAAAGCCTTTGAAAGGCATTTTGAAGATAAATATACATTATACTCAAGAGAAGAGGTTCTTGATACAAAGCTATTCGGGGAAAAACCTTACCACCCAAGTTTAGAAAGCTTTTTGGGGGATTTTATTGCTGTCGCAAACACGCCACTTACGCTTTTTAACAGCATAGACCAGTTAAACGCGCTTAAAGGCGTACACGGTGGCGGTACGGAAAAAGAAAAAACTATCCCTTTAATATTGCTGTAAGGTTTTTAACAACCTAAATTGCCACAGTACGAAAACATAACACAGCATAAAAATATAGTACTTTTCCGGTTGACCGAATGTATAAAATAAGGTAGACTATACATAGTTGATATTTTAAGAAGGGGCGTTTTTGCTTATGCAAAAAGATAGGGTTAAAAAGTCTGTAAGCCTTGAAAGCTTTGTATTTCTCGCATTGTTTTTTGGGGTTGTTATCGCTTTTTCCGCAAAAATGGGCTTTGTAAATTTTATAAACACATTTATGAATACGGGCTACGAACTGCTTATGGATACCGTGCTCTACCTTACGGCGGTAGCCGTTATAATAGGCGCACTGTCCGCCCTTTTGGTGGAGTTTGGCGTTGTATCCTTGCTAAACAAATTGCTTTCCCCCGTTATGAAGCCTTTATACGGCCTGCCGGGCGCTTCTGTTATGGCAGTTATGTTAACCTATCTTTCTGACAACCCCGCAATATTAACCTTAGCCGATGACGAAAATTTTATAAAGTATTTTAAGAAAAGCCAAGTGCCTGCGCTTACAAATTTGGGTACATCTTTTGGCATGGGGCTTATTATAAGCGTGTTTATGGCGGGGCTTAAGGGCCCAAGTGGCGAAAGCTATATAAGCGCTGTTCTTATAGGCAATATAGGCACTGTTATAGGCAGCATAGTAAGCGTGCGAATTATGCTTGGGTTTACCAAAAAATGGGCACCAGACGACCTTAGCAAAAACATACAGACAAGCAATTTAGACTACCGCCGTGTGCGGGAAGGCGGCATAGGCAGTCGCTTTATAAACGCACTTATGGACGGCGGTAAGTCCGGTGTACACATGGGTGTTGCTATAATCCCCGGCGTTATTATAATATGCTCTTTTGTAATGCTTTTAAATTTCGGCATGCCAGAAGGTGGCTACACGGGCGCTGCATACGAGGGCATAGCTTTTCTGCCTTGGCTTGGCAAAAAGCTTAACTTTATATTAGGGCCTCTTCTCGGTTTTAAGTCGGACGCTGCAATAGCAGTACCCATTACCGCCCTTGGCTCTGCCGGTGCTGCGATAAGCCTTGTACCTAAAATGCTTTCTCAGGGGCTTTTTACAGGCGGCAACATAGCCGTGTTTACAGCCATGTGCATGTGCTGGAGCGGCTATTTAAGCACGCATGTCGCTATGATGGACAGCCTTGGTTGCCCGGAGCTTTCGGGCAAGGCAATACTGTCCCACACGGTGGGCGGGCTTGTTGCCGGCATAAGCGCACATTTAATATATAGTTTAGTAATGTAAAATTTTTATGTGGATCTTCTCTATAAACATAAAAGCCCCCATAAGGGGGTTTCAGACCGAAGACAAAGGGGTATTAGCGATTGGGCTAATACCCCTTTGTTATTTG
>JAUNLY010000033.1:12911-14279 GCA_030532025.1 Eubacteriales bacterium | reverse complement strand
GTACCGATGTTTACATGGGGTTTTGTGCGTTCATACTTTGCTTTTGCCATAATTTTTCTCCTCCAAATTTTACGGTTTTTGCCGGTAGGCTGTCCGGCGATAGTACCCGGCATCAGCCGGAAACGCCAATGCGGTAAAACCGCAATGGACGAGTGGAGCGGGTGATGGGAATCGAACCCACGTAGCCAGCTTGGGAAGCTGGAACTCTACCATTGAGTTACACCCGCAAACACTAACGCGATAATCATATACAAAATATGTAAAAATGTCAATCGCTTTAAGTGTTTTTTACGCCGAAAACAAGCATTATCTACTTTTATACAAAGTACAATAGTATAATGTCTTTTAAACGGCAAAAGTGCCTGTTTTTTTACTGATAGATTTTCTCTACACGTTAATACAGGCACTTTTTATGTGTATGTTTTTTATTATACTTACAAATAGATTTTTTAATTTAAAAACCTAATTTGTATGTAAGGCATTAATTCTTGTTTATTTCTCTGTCTCGCAGAAAGTCTGCGTACATAATTACTAAGTTGCGTAAATTATGCAGGGTTCCTTCTTTTGATACTTTTCGCCACATCAAAGAGTAGTTATAGAACCATTTCTCCAGTTGTTCTGCAAGCTCGTATTTTTCTTCTTTATCGGCACCTTGTTTTATACATATGCCTATGCGGTTGAAAATCTTTGCTCCTTCTGCATTCACTTCGTAATAATGCAGTATTTTTCTATGCTCTGGTTCAACATTAATAGTGGCGGCCTTTAACCGGCTTAAAGCTTTAGCCATTTGTTCGATAGCTTTTTCTGCTGCTTCAACGGAGAAATCTTTTATAAATTCTTCTTTTTCCGAGCTATCCTTTGCTTCTATCCAGCGCACGGTATGGTACCAGTCGAAAACTTCAAGCTCCGAAAGCTCTATAAGTCTCTCCATAAATTTACCTGTTTTATCGCCGTAATACAATGTAGAAACGCCTTCGTTAACGGCATCAAAATCGCTTACGCTGTTATTCCATGCTAAAGCAGCCCCATAAATAATGCCGGGTACGCTAAATGATGGATGGCTTATGTGTGCATAGTCTCCCCAGTCTGTATTTAAAAGGCCTATTGCATTGTATTTTAAAGCATGGCGTGTCATGGCGTTTATGTTATAAAAGGCGTTTTTAAACAGAGGTATCCAACGGTTCCAAGTACATACGCCCGGGCAAGTGTATTGAGTTGCGCCGACATCCGCCAATATTTTTATCTGTTCTTCGTCCTGCTCCGGCATATATCCCCAGTTAAGGCATATAGTTTCCTTGGGCAGTTTTTCATAAGTTTCCGGCTGTCTGTATACAAAAACGCCGCAAAGTTTGAGCGAAGTCAATAAAC
>JAUNLY010000033.1:0-12901 GCA_030532025.1 Eubacteriales bacterium | reverse complement strand
GCTGTCTGTATACAATATCTCCCCAGAACATTGGTGTTATGCCTTTTTTAAGCAGGAAATTACAGAGTTCTGCCACAAATTCTATGTATAGATTATCTTTCCCCTTTTCTTCTGCAAGTTGTTTTGATTTTTCCGTAGCAAGGTCAAAAGTTTCATCGCAGCATATGTTAAAGCGTTTTGATGTGAACAAAGACATATACTCAAGTATTAGTGATTTCGAAAAATCAATCGCGTTTTTATTAGATACATTTAAAGTATGATGCGCCATAGTGTCACGATAGGAAAAAGGCTTGCTGCTTGAACCTGAAAGCTCGCACAGTTCTTCGTAGGTTTTCGTGCTCAATATTTTATACATGTGACCAAAGGTTGAGAGCGACGGCACCAACTCTATATGCCTTTTCTTGCAGTATAGGTCTAGTTCTAAAATTTCTTCCGCAGTAAGCGGCGTGTCGTCCCGCCAAGCTTCGCTTAAGTTTTTAAAAAGGTATGTGTGTTCTATGTACAGTTGAAATTCGTTTACTTTATAATCACATAGTAAATCCACGAATTTTTTTAATGTTTCCAGCGTATGTACACGGCCTCGCGAACAATCAAGGTAAAAGCCCCTGTATTTTAGCATAGGCTCATCTGAAATTTTAAGCGCGGGCAAACAAGCGCCGTGCTTTTTCAAATGTTGCTTTAAGGTAACAACGCCGTGTAAAATACCTTCTTCGCTTGAGGATATAATTTGTACCGCTTTTTCGTCAATGTCTATTACGTAGTCGTATTCTAAAGATTCCACTAATTTAAGTACAAAATCCCCCGCAAAATATTCACCTTTTTTTATTGGTAGATTAAGACCGGTTTCTTTTAGTATGCTATCTTTAAGCATTTTAGCAAAGAGTAGGCAACCATCACCCGTATTTTGCAAAACTATGTTGCTTTTATAGCCTATTTCAAATAGGCCATTAGTATATTCCACCTTTTTAGGAACAGGCAAAAAATCCATAGTTTACTCCTTTTCTATAATTCTAAATGTTTTAATTTCAAACGGCTTAATTTCAAACGCAAAAGAATTATTATTAAGCGGTATTTCTTTTATTTTTTCCTCTATTGCGTTGCACTCTATAACTTGGGTAACAGGGCGTTTCCAAGTAAATTCCGCCTTGGTTAAAGCCTTATCCGTTTCATACATACGTACGATGATTCCATTGCCATCTTCCGCTTTTTTTATAGTTTCTACCATTACATTTGGCTTTGATACATTGCACAGCGAAAACTCCCTTTGTAAACCTGCGCCTTTAACAAACAGGCTAGGCTGGTTAAGGCAATACGCTTCTTTTATTGTGCCACCTTCTATTAATGCACCTGCATGCGGATAAAGTGAATAGGTAAAATAGTGCTCTTCTTGATCTGTTACGGGGTTTGGCTCTATGCCGCTCTTAATTAATGTAAGAGCTATATTGCCGTCCTTTATTGAGTGGCCGTATTTGCAGTCGTTCAAAATACTTACTCCATAATGTCCTTCAGACATATCAACCCATTTTTGTCCGCAGCTTTCAAAGCGGGCAATATCCCAACTGGTGTTAGTATGAACTTTTCTTGTTATATTACCAAATTGTATATCAAAGCTTGCTTCGTCGGATAAAATATTCACCGGAAAGTGTACTTTTAACAGGTGCTGGCTCTGTTTCCAGTCTACATAGGTATCAAAATCTATTCTGCGCTCATTAGCATAGAATTTGATTTTTTGTTTAATTATAGACTTACTTATTTTGCGTTCTACATAAAGTGTGGCGGAGACTTCGCCTATATCGCTCCATTCAAATTTGTCAAGAGCTGTTGCAGGCCAAGATTTTTCCGTATAGTAAATATCTATATCCCAGTTATCGTAGTATATAGGTTTATCCTCATACATTTTAAACAGGTTACCTTGTGTACCGGCTTTAAGCACTTCACGGTCGTTTTCCTTGTCGTAAAGCCTTGAAATTAAGCCTTGTTCGTCAAATTCCACGCTATAAAAAGGTGTTTCAAGGTGATAATTATCCGACAGTACAAAAGGAATGTTCTCCTCTGCTTTTTCTGAGCTTAAGGTATAGCTTCTCCAGCCTTTTGCGGGAATATCGCTAAGATAGGCTTCTGCCCCATCTGCAGTATGTTGCAGCGGGTATAGGGTTCCGTTTTCATCTTTTAATGACAAAGCATCTGTACTATGCAATTTTACTGTTTCGTTTGCATTAAAGCCTTTTGTGTTAACAACGGTGATGCTGTTGCCTTGCTCCGGAAAAAGTGCGGAAAGGCGTTCGTTTTGTAGCGCTGTAAGCTCTTCTGCCATTTGTGCATATTCTTTTTTGGTCACCTCATAAACTTCGTGTATACAAGAGCCTGGCAAGATGTCGTGGAATTGGTTACAAAGTGTGAGCGTCCAAATATCGTCCAGTTTGTTTTTGGGGTAGTCTAATTTATCCTGTGCTAAAACTGACAATAGCTCCGTATCCATCAACGCAAACTCTGTTTTGCGGTTGGAACGTTTATTGCGCGCCATAGAAGTATAGGTACCACGGTGGTATTCAAAATACAATTCTCCTTCCCATTTGGGCAGGCGCGGGTTGTCTAATAGACGGTCTTTAATTTCATCAAAATAGGTCTTAGCAAAGGCCTGCCTTACCTTTGGTATGCCTTTTACCCCGTGTTCCAAACGTTTGGAGTTTTCAAGCATAGCTCTTGTGGGGCCACCGCCGCCATCGCCAAAGCCATAGCATATCAATACATCGTTGTTTATATCTTTATTTTGATACCGTTCCCAACCACCGATTATAGCGTCCGGATGTAGGTTGCCGTTATATGTAGTATAAAAATTATCAAGCTGTTGGCCTATGCCTAATGTTGTAACAAGATGAGTCAAAATTTCGCTACCGTCAATTCCCCTCCACATAAAAGTGTCGTAAGGGTGTTTATTAAATTGATTCCAAGACAGTTTTGTGGTCATAAAATAATCTATACCGCAGACCTTCATAATTTGCGGAAGAGAGCCTGGGTAACCAAACACATCCGGCAACCAGAGTATTTTGCTGTCCACATTAAATTCTTCCTTAAAGAAGCGTTTGCCGTATACAAATTGGCGTATGAGACTTTCTCCGCTTGTAAGGTTGCAGTCTGCCTCTACCCACATGCCGCCTTCCGCTTCCCAACGGCCTTCTTTTATTCTATTCTTTAATTCCTGATAAAGCTCAGGATATCTTTCTTTAAGAAAGACATAAAGCTGCGGCTGGCTCGACATAAAGCGATAATTGGGGTATTCGTCCATAAGCTTAAGCACGGTAGCGAAAGACCTTGCCACTTTTTCGCGGGTTTGCTCAACCGTCCACCACCAAGCAACGTCTATATGCGTTTGACCTATGCATGTTGCTATAACATCTGTATTGCCGCCTAATTCTTCGTATAGGTGTTTCTTTAGGTATTCTCGCGCCTGACGAACCGTCCTATAAAACCCTTCGGAGTAAGGCTCCCTTAAATCAATAAGATTTACAGCGTCGTTTAATACTTGTTCAATTTTAAGGCGGCTTTGGGATTCCTTATCCATCCTTGAAAAAGCAGACAGCGGAACCTGTAAATCCCAGTACAAGGCTTCTATCTCGGGTTCTATTTCAAGCAATTGCAACTTAAGCGAAAATTCGGTGTGCAGAGTGCCTGTATAAGCCTGCAAGCCTAAGCAAAATTTTTCTCCTGCTTTGGCGCTATCCGTAAGAAAAATTTTTCTGTGGTTCATATCCGCACCTTGCACAGCTTTGTCGTTTATAAACGCCAAAAACTGCGGGTTGGTCATGTCGTTGTATTCGTCTATTTGAGTGCTTATGTATATCCACAAGGGCTTTTTATCGAAGCTTTGAGGCACTTGTATGTCCGCCTTAAACCAGTAATGCTTGTCGGGCCCATACCAGTGCATATTTTGAGAATCAAAACTTTCGTACTTTGTTGTGGATTTATCGGCTTCCTCCGACCTTAAGAAAAACCCAGGCTTATAATACAGCTCTTTTACTGCGAGTTTTTGCTTGACGGAAAGTTTTTTAAGCTCGTTACAAATTACCTGTATACGCTTATCTAAAAAATACATGTCTCCTCCTGATTAAGAATGATGTTTTATATAATCGACAAGCTCGTCGACCGTTGTGAAAGCGATCCCAGTAACAGTATCCGCACAACCGTAATAAACGGCTATCCTACCGGTAGCACTATCGGTAAGCGCTGCACAAGGGAATACAACATTAGGCACATCGCCCACCTGCTCATACAGCTCATAAGGTGCCATAATATAATCCTTTGTGCGGTAAAGCACTTTACTTGGCTTATCTAAATCAAGCAGCGCAGCACCCATGCGATAAACAAAACCATTACAGGTTGTAATAACGCCATGGTATATAAGCAGCCAGCCTTCATCCGTTTTTATAGGCGCCGGCCCCGGGCCTATTTTGGTTGATTGCCACGCACTTTCGTTACCGGATATAGTGCCCATAACATAGCGGTGTTTACCCCAGTAGCAAAGGTCCGGCGATTGACTTAAAAATATATCCCCAAATGGAGTATGTCCATTATCGCTTGGACGGCTTAGCATAGTATAAAGCCCGTTTATTTTTTCTGGGAACAATACTCCGTTGCGATTGAACGGCAAAAAAGCATTTTCGAGCTGAATAAAACGCTTAAAATCCTCGGTATATCCAACTCCTATCGTTGGGCCGTGGTATCCGTTACACCATGTTATATAATACCTATTGTCTATCTTGGTAATTCTGGCGTCATAGCGATATTCTTTTTTAAGGATTTCTTCATCCGCCCCTTCAAAGACGATGGGCTCGTCTTCTATTTCCCAGTTTATACCGTCTTTGCTAAAACCCGCAAACAAATCCATAGATATAGAACGGCTATCACAACGAAAAACACCCGCAAAACCATCGCCGAACGGCACTACGGCAGAATTAAACACGCTGTTTGAACCTTTATTGCCAAAACGGTCTATTATTGGGTTTTGAGTATATCGCCAAAGAGGCAATATTGCATTTGACGGCTTTTCCTGCCAAGGGATATTAGGTAAAGCATCGCCTATTATTTTAGTCACGGAACAAATTCCTCCTATGTTTTCTTTCACAAACATTTTGCCATAAAACAGCATTAAAAGCAAGAAGAAAGGCACTCCTTTCGGAGTGCCAAAATAATGTCTGATTATTATTCTGCGAAGTGTGCTTCCAATTGTTTTGCAAGCTCTTCCATAACCTTTTCAAAGCCTACGTTTTTCATTTCTTCTATCATGAGCGGTACCAGTTCGTCGGGGTTGCCGGTGCCTGTAAGAAGCTCTGCTTTATAAGCGTTATAAACTTCGTTTATGTTGTCTATTTCGTCTTGAATATTGCTTCTGTCTACAACAAAGCCGAGAAGTACCGAGGCGGTTGCTGCGTCGTTGTTGGCCTTGATTTCTTCGAGCTGTGTAGGGGTGGAGGCTTCAGGTGTCAGCACGAAGTGGTTGCCTTGTGTGTAGCGGGGCCAATCCCAAGAGTTGTCATCTGAACGCACTACGAGTTTGTCTTCGGTTAAGGTGTAGTTGACGCCTTCTTCTCCGTAGCATATCATGTCGCGCATTTTGGTATCGGTATTTACAAGTTCCAAGAACTTAAGAACTCTTTCGGGATCTTTGCAAGCGGCGGAAATGCCGTTCATAGAACCTTGAGCGGTGCCGTTTGAGAATATGGGGCCAAACCAAAGTTTATCGGAAGACGGCTTACCATCGGTAATCGGCCATGCGTTGTGCCAGCCCTGTCCAAAGTAGAATGCACGGTAGCGCGGGTTTTCTTTGAGCGTTGCGGCATCGATGTTTATAATGCCATCGTTATACCATTTATGCAGCAGATGGAGATAGCCCATAATTTCTTCGGTTTCAAATATAGAAACAACTTTGCGCTCTGCATCGTCATAGCGAACGCCAATTACAGGAACACCTATACCTGCGTTGTCGTATTTGTCAAGAATCTGGTATACGCCTTCTTGGCTCATTACAAATGGCGGGTCAATACCGCTTTTTTGCATTTCCAAGAAAATGGGTTCCCAATCTGCAAGGTCTTTAATTTCGTCAAGGTTTATGCCGGTTGCTTCCACAACTGCTGTATCATATATGAAGTACTGCGCCAAAGAGCTATCTTTGTATGTTGGTACTGCATATATTTTTCCGTTAACAGAAGCTGCCGTCCAAAGTGCTTCGGGAAGCTCTTCATATAGCTTGGGAGCATATTTGGGAAGAAGCTCAGTTAAATCAAGAAGTGCATTTTTCTGAATATCGGTATAGAACGAGTCCGTGTTTGTAAACACAATATCAAAGTACTCGCCAGAGTTAATCATGGCGTTGCGCTTGTCGCCCCATGCGCCCCAAGAGATTACTTCGACGTCAAATGCGGTCCCAGGCATTTTTTCTGCCAGATACTCGTCAAACTTTGCTTTCCAAGTGTCATAATTTTTAGGCATTCCGCCGCCAACGACAACCCATTTAATGGTGTAGGGTTCTTCCGCCGTTACGAAGGAGAACGGTCCGAGCAGCATTATAGCCGCCAGCAGTAGGGTGAGTAGTTTTTTCATAATTTCCTCCTTTTGCCTTTTGGGCAATATATTGATGAAGATCAGCCTTTTACTGCGCCGATCGTCAATCCCGAAATAAAATATTTTTGAAAGAACGGGTATACAATAGCGATAGGCAATACTATTATAACCGCAATTGCCATCCTTACGCCTTCTCTTGGCATTTTGTTTACATATTCTTGCATACTTGCGCCTATGCCGGGTGTTTTTGCAATAAATTCTATATTTGCAACGATTTGTTGCAATAGGTACTGAATAGAATATTTAGATTGTTCCGTAATATAGAGCATACTTAAATACCAGTCGTTCCAGTAGCCAAACGCAAGGAACAGGCCTAAGGTCGCAAGCACAGGTGTCGAAACAGGCAATACTATTGTGGCAAAAATTCTAAGCTCCGATGCGCCGTCTATTTTTGCAGACTCTATAATAGCGTCGGGAATTGTTTGTTGAAAAAAGGTCCTTGCTATAACAACATTAAAGCTCGAAACAAGCAATGGCAATATCAAGGCGTGCAGACCGTTTTTAAACTTAAGCATTTGAATATTTATGGCGTAGGAAGCAACCATGCCGCCGTTAAAAATCATAGGTATAAAAACCATCCACACCAAAAGGTTTCTGAAAATATACTGTTTTCTGCTTAACACATAGCCAAGTACAGAAGTCATCAAAACACCTGATACGGTTCCTATGGCGGTTACAAAAAGGCTTACGCTAAGCGACCTTAATATTGTAGAGCGTTCGTTCCAGAGGAACATGTAGCTATCGAGAGAAAGTTCCTTTGGGATAATTTGATAACCGTACTGTGCTATACTGTTTTCGTGAGTAAAAGAAATTATAACAACAACGATAAAAGGTATTATACAAGCAAGTGCGAAAATAAGGAGAATAATATTAAACAATATATTTGTTGGCACAGAAACCTGTATAAGACGGTTTACTTCTTTTTGAGTATTTTTATTTGCCATTTCATATTCCCCCTCTCTTTAAATTAACGCACTATCGGGGTCCATTTTACGGACTATGCCGTTTGCAACTAATATAGTAATACAGCATGCTACAGACTGTATAAACGTAGGTGCAGCTATTTTGCCTAAAGAAGCGTTGCTGGTTAAGCTTCTAAATACATATGTATCTAAGGTGTCCGCAACATTGCGAAGAGGCAAAGGAATGCCCTGAGTTACCTGATAGAACAAACCGAAATCGCTATAGAAAATACGGCCCACATTTAATATAAACATTATTATTATCATGGGCTTTATGCTTGGGAGCGTTATATAGCGTACCTGCTGTCGTCTGTTTGCTCCGTCTATAACCGCAGCTTCGTAGAGCGAAACATCAATACCGGTAATTGCAGCAAGGTATACTACCATTCCGTTACCTACTGTCTTCCACAGGTTGATAAGCGGGAATGCCCATATCCAAAACTTGGAATTTCTATATAGGTTTAGCCTTGCAGGAAGCCCCAAAACTTCCGCATAGCTTGCTATAAGGCCGTTGCGTGGGTTTATAAAAGCATAAACAAAATAGCTTACAACAACCCAGCTTAAAAAGTGCGGAAAAAACATCATGGTTTGGTAAACTTTGCCTGCACGCTGGTTGCGCATAAGGTGCGTCATAACAGCAAGAGTTACCGGCACAATTATGCCTAAAATTATAAATACTATATTATAGGCAATAGTATTGCGGAGCAATATCCATATGCGCCCCGACGCAAACAGCGAATCGAAGTTTGAAAAACCTATCCATTCGCTGCTGAACAGGCTGAAGAAAAAGCTTTTACCAGGTGTGATTTTAAAGTCCTTAAAAGCGATTATTATACCGAACATTGGCAAATAGCAAAAGATTATATACCATATGGTCGTAGGCAAAGCCAACAAGCTAAGTTCGATATCATCTCGACGTAGTTTGCGTTTTTTCTTCGGTATGTTTTTAGCAGAATTGTCAATCGACCGCTGCATAGGAGAGCGCTCCTTTCGTATAAAATATAAAAAATGCTATTAATAAAATAACACCTTTTATTACCCTTGTCAAACGCATGAGCGATTATTTCATGAAGAATTCTATGTCATGCTATGTTTAGAGTATACTTAAAGATAAAAACAAAAAAACTCCCATTAAAGGAATTTGGTGGGATTAACTGGGCTCGAACCAGTGACCCCCACGATGTCAACGTGGTACTCTAACCAACTGAGCTATAATCCCACAGCGGTGGCATTGTACCATAAAAAAAAATACTTTGCAACACAAAAATTTAATTTAATACATTTGTATTTACTTAAAATATATTAAAAACTTTTTAACGTTTCATGCCTTTCATTTTCCTCTAAAGGATTTTTGATTCCTTGACGAAAAGCTTTAGGCAGTTTATAATAATTATGTTCTTTTGAATGGTGCTTCTTCAATAGAAAATACACGCACCTAAGATATTGTCATACGAGGAGGTAAACATGGCAAATAAATTCACCATCGATGGTAACGGTGCAGTTAGTCATGTAGCTTATGCTTTTAGCGATGTTGCTGCTATCTACCCCATAACTCCATCGTCCACCATGGCCGAATATGTCGATGAATGGTCTGCACAAGGCCGCAAAAATATTTTCGGTCAAACAGTACTTGTTCAAGAAATGCAGTCTGAGGCAGGCGCAGCAGGCGCCGTACACGGCTCATTGGCGGCAGGTGCGCTTACAACAACCTATACAGCCTCTCAAGGCTTGCTTCTGATGATTCCCAACATGTACAAAATAGCGGGTGAATTATTGCCTGCCGTGTTCCATGTAAGTGCACGTACACTTGCAACACATGCCCTTTCAATTTTCGGCGACCACAGCGACGTTATGGCTTGCCGCCAGACAGGCTTTGCATTGCTGGCCTCTTCAAGCGTACAAGAAGCCGAAGATATGGCACTGGTTGCTCATTTGGCGGCCATAGAATCCTCTGTGCCTTTCCTCCATTTCTTTGACGGTTTCCGCACAAGCCACGAAATCCAAAAGATAGACGAGATTTCTTACGAGGATATGGCTAAGCTGGTCAACTGGGACAAAATAAGAGCCTTCAGAGAACGCGCCCTTAACCCCGAGCACCCGCACCAAGCCGGTACCGCACAAAACCCCGACGTATTCTTCCAGAACCGTGAAGCCGCAAACAAATACTATGATGCCGTTCCCGCTATCGTAGAAAACGAAATGAAAAAAGTTTCCGAGCTTACCGGCAGAAAATACGGTTTGTTTAACTACTTCGGTGCACCCGACGCAGAAAGCGTAATCGTCCTTATGGGCTCAGGTGCCGAAGCTGCAATAGAAACCGCAGAAGCGTTGATTAAAGAAGGCCGTAAGGTTGGCGTGCTTAACGTACATCTGTATCGTCCTTTCAGCATCAAACATTTCATCAACGAGCTTCCTGAAACCGTAAAGGTTCTTACAGTGCTTGACCGCACAAAGGAAAGCGGCGCAATAGGCGACCCGCTTTACTTAGACGTCGTATCCGCGCTGAGAGAAAGCGGCAAAGACGGCATTACTGTGCTTGGCGGTCGTTACGGTCTTGGCAGCAAAGAGTTTACTCCTACCATGGTTAAAGCTGTTTATGACAATGCTGACAAAGAAAACGCCAAAAACCATTTCACGGTGGGTATTGTTGACGACGTTACACACACCTCTCTCGAGCTTAGCGAACAGTATGACGCTGCTCCCGAAGGCACTGTAAGCTGCATGTTCTATGGTTTAGGTTCTGACGGTACCGTTGGCGCCAACAAAAACTCCATCAAAATCATAGGCGACCATACCGATATGTATGCGCAAGGTTATTTTGCCTACGACTCCAAGAAGTCCGGCGGCTTGACGGTATCTCACCTCCGCTTTGGCAAAACCCCCATACGCTCTACCTATCAGATAGACTCGGCAAACTTTATCGCCTGCCACAACCCCGCGTATGTTGTGCAGTACGATATGGTAAGCCCGCTTAAAAAAGGCGGCGCATTCCTGCTTAACTGCCAGTGGAGCGCAGAAGAATTAGACAAACATCTTCCCGCCACAATGAAGCAGCTTCTCGCCAAAAAGGAAGCACAGCTTTACATTATAGACGCTATTGACTTGGCAGCTAAGGTAGGTATGGGTAACCGCATTAACACAATAATGCAGGCAGCGTTCTTTAAGCTAGCCAACGTTATCCCCTACGACGACGCCGAAAAATACATGAAAGAATATGCCAAGAAAACATACGGCAGAAAAGGCGATGCAGTAGTTAAAAAGAACTGGGATGCAATAGATATCGCAATTTCAGGTCTTAAAAAGGTTGAAATACCTGCCGAATGGGCAACCGCTACAACAGGCGCAGAGCCCGTGCGTGTTAAGGCAACCGATTACTTCTACGATGTAATCCAGCCCATACTTCGCCAAGAAGGCCCAAGCCTCCCCGTATCCAAGTTTACGCCCGACGGTTTTGTACCCACCGGCACCACCAAATATGAAAAACGTGGTATAGCCGTAAACGTACCCGAATGGCAGATTGACAACTGCATACAGTGTAACCAGTGCTCATTTGTATGCCCGCACGCTGTTATCCGCCCCTTCCTTGTAAAAGAAGGCACAGAAAAACCCGAAGGCTTTGAAACCAAGAAAGCTATCGGCAAAGGCTATGAAGGCTACGAATTCCGCATTCAGATAAGCCCCATGGATTGTACCGGCTGCGGCAACTGCGTTGAAGTATGCCCCTCCAAGGTAAAGTCACTCGTGCTTAAGCCCCTTGAAAGCCAGAGACATCAGGAAGCCAACTGGGAATTTGCAATGACCCTTCCCGAAACAAATGAGCTTAACCACAACAAGAGCACCGTTAAGGGTAGCCAGTTCCTCAAACCCTTGTTTGAGTTCTCCGGCGCTTGCGCAGGTTGTGGCGAAACACCTTATGTGAAACTTGTAACACAGCTCTTTGGCGACAGGATGATTATTGCCAACGCTACCGGCTGCTCCTCCATCTACGGCGGATCAAGCCCCACCGTTCCCTACACGGTAAACGATAAGGGCCATGGCCCCGCATGGGCAAACAGCCTATTTGAAGACAACGCAGAATTTGGCTTTGGTATGAACCTTGCTATAAGCCAGAGAAGAAATAAGCTCGCAGAAACCGTTGAAAAGCTCATTAATGTTGAATGTGCAACAGCCGCCATTAAAGAAGCCGGCCAAAATTGGCTTGACAACATGCATAATGCTGAAGGCTCCAAGAAAGCAGCGGAACAGCTTATTAAAGCTTGCGAGGAAGATATTGTACCTAACTGCAGCTGCGAAGCCTGCACATTGGCACAGGAAGTCCTGAAAGACAAAGACATTTTGGTCAAAAAATCCGTCTGGATTTTCGGCGGTGACGGCTGGGCATACGATATCGGTTACGGCGGTTTAGACCACGTTATCGCACAGAACCAGGACGTAAATATCCTTGTACTCGATACCGAAGTCTACTCCAACACAGGCGGCCAGTCCTCCAAGTCTACACCTACCGGTGCCGTTGCGAAATTCGCTGCAGCAGGCAAACGCACAAAGAAGAAGGATCTCGGCATGATGGCTATGTCCTACGGCTATGTGTATGTTGCCCATGTTGCAATGAGCGCAAACAATGCACAGCTCATCAAGGCCATGAACGAAGCAGAAGCCTACCCCGGCCCCTCGCTTATTATCGCCTATGCACCGTGCATTAACCACGGCATTAACATGTCCTACTCACAGGCGGAAATCCGCAAAGCAGTTTCTTCCGGATACTGGAACCTGTATCGCTACAACCCGCTTTTGGCTGAGGAAGGCAAGAATCCGCTCACTCTTGACAGCAAGGACCCGACAGAAAGCTATCAGGACTTCATACGCGGAGAGGTACGCTATACATCGCTTATTAAAACCTTCCCCTCTGTTGCGGATAAACTCTTTGAAACAGCAGAGCAAGATGCTAAGCAAAAACTGGAAACCTACAAAAAGCTGGCTTCCGAATAAGAATAATCAATTAAAAAAGGCGGTTCTTCGCGAATCGCCTTTTTTAATGCCTTTTATTGCATTAAATATATTTATTTTGCTTATACTATGGTACACCCATTGTTTGTCGGACAACATAAATCTCGGCTACAAGCGTATAGCTAAAATAAATATATTTTGAGGTGTCAATTGTAGTGTGTTGATTTTTTTAATAAAGCTATGTGTTTAGTATGATATTACCGACTCATATTTATTATTATATTAGCATTAATAATAAATATAATATATTAAGGCAAACTTATAATACTAATCCAAATCGTTAATGCAAAGAGAAACGCAGGATTTTTTCTTTTTTG
>JAUNLY010000032.1 GCA_030532025.1 Eubacteriales bacterium | reverse complement strand
ATCGCTTTCGCTATATGTTTCCTGATTGTAATTATCCTGTTCGGTGTATTCTTCTTGAACATAATTGTCCTGTTCGCTATACGTTTCTTGAATATAATTGCTGTTTGGTGTGGGTTGATCAAAATATTCGTGTCTGTATATGTCTTGCATTTCTGGCTGCAGGTAAATTTCCGGCTCTTGGTATTCATAGTTTTCCGATGCAAAAAACGTCTGTTCTTGTGGTGGCTCAAAAAAATCTGTTGCCGGAGCGCTTTGCTGCGGGTGGTGCATAGGGGCGTTTTCTTGCCCGTCAAAAAAGCCCTCAGCTACAAATGGGGCAGGGCTGTTTTCTACAAAGGAAGCTATTTCTTCTCTGTATTCGTCCGCCATTTCGCCGTGCTCCATGGCTTCGCGCATTGTGTTGTGTTCCTGCTCCAACCGCTGCAGCCTTTCACGGCGCATGTTATAAACCCCTCTTTTATTAAGGCGTATTATAAGGTCTATAACTGTAGATACGGCTATTATAATAAGCAACAATGGCAGCCAGATTTTAGAAAGTAGGGAAGCAAAACCGTCCCCGCCTTTAGAAAAGGAGCTCCAAAGGTTGTTGGAAACACGACCCGTCCAACCTAAAAGAACGGTAAAAAGCCAGTCTGCAAAAGCGTTCATTTGTTGCTCTCTTCTTTTTTAACAGGCTCTATTGTAACGGTAACGTATACGGCGTTTTCGCTCATATGTAGGGCTTCGTCCGGTTTTTTTATTGCGACGTTGCGTATAAGCGTGTCTGTTGCACCGCTTATGTCAACGGGTGTTTCCACGTCAAGCAGCTTAAGCGTTTCCATAAGTTCGTTTGAACCGGCGACGTTTAGCATAGAGGGGTCTATTTTAATATCCGTAACGGTGTAGCCTTCAGCGGGTGTGCCTGTTATAATGCCGCTTTTGTTTATTGAAATCGCTTGTAGGCGGTAAAGTTCCTGTTCCACCAAAAGCGTGTCAAGCGGTATGGAATCGCTTCTGACTTCTATAAGTTCAGACTCAAGCGGTTTGTCAAGATAGTCGTACAAAGTAAAGGAAACTGCCGTAAATTGGTTGCGGGCGGCCGCGGTAAGCAGCGATAAATTATAGTTTGCTACACAGCGAACAACGTTTTCAACAAGGGATTTAGGCCCTGCTATAGTAACGGTTGATGGATCCACCGTAGGTTTTGAGGCGTAAAAACCGCTCGGCACATTGCCTGTCTGGTTAATCTGCACAGGTATTCTGCGGCGGGTTATGTATGGTTCCGCGTGGAGCGTTACCTCGTTTTGTGACAGGCGCGTTACTTTCCCGTAGCTTGATGTGTTGGTGTAGAGTACCGGTATAGTTTGGTCGCCTACCTTATTTATGCGAGATAGGTCTATGCGCACGTTGTAGCTTGATGGTGAAGCCAAGTCGTACATTTTTTGTGGAACCTCTGCACTTAAGGTTAAAGCGGGTAGGTTTTCGGCAAGGTTTGTAACTATAAGCCCGTTTCGCTTAAGGGCTTCTTCGCCCATTATAGAAATATTAACCTCGGTGAATGTTTTTTCCCTTGTTAAGTCCGGGTTTTCTGTTATAAGCCAACCCCAGAAGATTATGGAAAGCAACACGCTAAAAAGCTTCCATTGCCAGTTGTGGCTTAAAATCTGCCACAAGCGCTTAAGGCCCACTATAAGCAATTCCTTGGTTTCGTTTATGTTGTTTTCGTTTATGTCTTGCTTATTGCTCATCTTCTTTTTTCCTTATGCTTGCAATCTTGCTCTTTGCGCTCTGCCATAGTGCGGCAAAGGAAGTGCTGTTATTCTGCTTAAATATGCCGCTAAGTATTTCTTTAAGGCTGTCTGAATCGAGGTGGCGTGTAAGTTTTCCCCCGCGCGCCATGGATATTATGCCGGTTTCCTCGGATACTATAATTACCGTGGCATCAGTGCCTTCAGAAACGCCTATGCCTGCGCGGTGCCTTGTGCCAAGGTCCTTTGAAAGGTTGGTATCTTCTGACAATGTAAGCACGCAGGCGGCTGCGGCTATGCGGTCGCCCCGCACTATAACTGCGCCGTCATGTAGGGGGGTATTGGGTTCAAAAATATTTACGAGCAACTCGCCCGATAAAAGGCCGTCCACCATGACGCCTGTGTCTATAAAATCCTTAAGGCCGGTCTGTTTTTCAAACACAATAAGTGCGCCTATTCTGCGCCTTGAAAGGTTTAAAAGGCTCTGTGCTATGTTGTTTACAAGCTTTTCTTCTTGGGTTTGGGTTCTCTGGTTGCGGTCAATTCTGGCACCACGGCCTATGCGCTCAAGCGCCTGACGAAATTCCGGCTGGAACAATATCATCAAAACTATGGCGCCGTTGTTTAAAATAAGCATTAAAAGCCAGTGTAGTGTAGTGAGCGCTAAAAGGCTCGAAAGCCAGCTTGCCACAACCAATAGCAGGAAACCTTTAAGTACTTGTAGGGCACGTGTGCCGTGGGTCAGCATTAGCAGTTTGTATATTATATATGCGACTACGATTATATCTATAATATCGACAAAGCGAGGCCTGTTAAACAGGTTCCAAAAAAATGTGCTTATACTGGACCCGAAATTACCCATACCCACGTCAATCCCTCCATGTTTATATTTACAGTATACAACATTTCTCGCTTCAAATAAACACTTTTTGTTAAATTTGTGTTAAAGATACCTCTTAGGGTGTTTACAAATACCCCTTGGGGGTATATAATGTATGAGGATAGGAGGTAATCTTATGATTAACGAACAGTACAATGTAGAAGGAATGCACTGCGCAAGCTGCCAAGCGGCGGTCGAAGTGGTTACACAAGGCTTGCCCGGCGTAGAAAAAAGCGAAGTGAATTTGCTAACAAAAAATATGTCCATCACCTATGACGAAAGCCAACTAAACGAGCAAGACATACTTGCCGCTATAAGCAGGCTTGGTTTTACTGCATCAAAAAAGCAGGAAGAAACAAGTAAAAAAAAAGCCCCGATGAAGTAAAGACAAGCAACGCACCGGTATACGCCGTGCTGTTTTTCGGTGCGGCTCTTATGCTTTTTTCCATGCTGCCCATGCTGTTTAATATAGGGTATCCGGATATTATATCCATGGATACTCATCAGGTTAACTTTGCCTTGGTGCAGCTTTTGCTTTGTATACCTATAATTTTTATGGGCAGACGCTTTTATATGGGAGGGACTAGGGCGCTTATTTCGCTTCACCCCAATATGGATACTTTGGTGGCTTTAGGCTCCGGCACTGCCTTTGTGTACAGCGTGTTCGTTACGTTTTTGTTGAGCGACAGGCCGCATCTAGTGCACAGCCTTTACTACGAATCTGCAGGCACCATAGTGGCGCTTATATTCTTCGGCAAATTTTTAGAGGAAAGAGCCAAAACAAAGGCTGTCGGCGCCATACAAAAGCTTATGGAATTGGCGCCCGATACAACTCTTTTGCTAAAAGCGGATGGCAGTATGCAGGAAGTGTCGACCGAAGAGGTAAACAAGGGGGATACAATAGTAGTGCGCCCCGGCATGCGTTTCCCCTTGGACGGCACAATAACGCAGGGCAGCGCATTTGTGGACGAATCCATGCTTACGGGAGAAAGCCTTCCCAAGGAAAAAAATGTGGGGGATAAGGTAAACGCGGGCACCGTGCTTACAAGCGGACAATCCGTATTGGTTGAAGCACAGCATATAGGAGATGATACCGTTTTAAGCGACATAGTGCGCTTTGTGCGCGATGCACAGAATAAAAAAGCCCCTATTGCAAGGCTTGCGGATAAAGTGAGCGGTGTATTCGTGCCGGCGGTGTTGTTTATAGCCTTTCTTTCGGGTGCTATATGGCTGTTATCAGGTAAAGAAATGTCCTTTGCGGTAAACATATTTGTATCTGTTATGATAGTCGCATGTCCATGCGCTATGGGTTTGGCTACACCTATGGCGATTGTTACAGGCACAAGCTTAGGTGCCAAAAACGGCATACTCGTGCGCAGTGGAGAAGTGCTTGAAAAAGCAAAGGCTGTGGATACCGTGCTGCTTGACAAAACAGGCACGCTTACCACGGGAGAAATAAGCTTACAAAATATAGAAACCATAGGTGTAAGCGAAGAAAAAGCGCTTCAAATTGCCGCGGGCGCAGAACAGCTTAGCACCCACCCGCTTGCTAAAGCCATAGTTGCAGAAGCGAGGAAACGCAATTACACGGCGGACAAAGCACTTGAAATAAACAATTTAGAGGGTGTGGGCGTACAGGCTAAAATGGCAGACGGAAGCGAGGTCTATATAGGCAACGAAAAGCTTATGCGGAAGCTCAATATAGATTATTCTGTGTTTCAAAAAAGTGCCGCTCAGGCTAAAGTGGAAGGTCAAACAGCGCTGTACCTTGTAAAAAATAACGCTTTGCTTGCTATGATGCGCTTTAGCGACAACATAAAGCCAAACGCTAAGCAGGTAGTTAAGGAGTTAAAGGCGCTCGGTATAGAAACCGTGCTCGTTACTGGAGACGCAAAAGAAGCGGCGATGCATATGGCGCAGTCTGCAGGCATAGAAAAAGTGGAGTACGAAATAAAACCGCAGGATAAGGCGCTTATAGTAGAAAGATACCAAAGCCAAGGAAAAACCGTACTTATGGCGGGGGACGGCATAAACGATGCACCGGCATTAGCCAAGGCAGATGTAGGCGTTGCCATGAGTACCGGTAGCGATATAGCTATGGAAACGGCGGACATACTTTTGATGCAGGGGGATCTAAATCTCATTCTTAAAACAATAAGGCTTAGCCACTACACCATAAGCAATATAAAAGAAAACTTAGGCTGGGCTTTTATATATAATATACTAAGCATTCCCTTTGCCGCAGGTGTGTTTTACGCATTCGGCGGCCCGCTATTAAACCCCATGATAGCAGCAGCGGCTATGTCTTTAAGCTCTTTAAGCGTTGTGAGCAATGCTTTAAGGCTCGGGAGGAAAAAGCTATGAAAAACTGTACAAATTGCGAGAACTGCAAACATAAACAGCGAGACGAAAACCAAAAAAAACTTCTGCTAAACCGCCTAAGGCGCCTTGAAGGGCAACTTAGAGGCTTACAGAATATGGTGGAAAACGACCGGTACTGTGTTGATATATTGATACAGACACAGGCCGCCAAAAAAGCATTGGATTCTTTTATGCGCCTTATGCTTAGCGACCATATAAAAACTTGTGTCGCTCAAGGTATAAGGGAAGGCAATGACGAAGTGATAGAAGAACTTACGACAACACTATATAAACTATATTAATTTATATGTAAATTAATATAGTTTACGCACCGTTATATTGTACGATGCACTCTAACGCGGTAAGCCAATATAAATTTAATACGAAGACAAGTTTAATGCGATGTTTTAGGAAAGCAACTAAAAACCCCCGTCCTGTTTATCAGGCGGGGGTTTATCGCTTGTATTACTGTGCTACCACTTCTGCGGGGTAAATGCTTACCTGCTTGCGGTATTTGCCGAAACGCTCAAAACGGACTATGCCGTCTGCTTTGGCAAAAAGTGTGTCATCGCTGCCACGGCCCACGTTTGTGCCGGGGTGTATTTTAGTGCCGCGCTGACGTACTAAAATATTGCCTGCCAAAACGAACTGCCCGTCGGCACGCTTAACGCCAAGGCGTTTGCTTTCGCTGTCTCTACCGTTACGGGAAGAGCCTACGCCTTTTTTAGAAGCGAAAAGTTGAAGATTAAGCTTTAGCATTGGAGTCCCTCCATTTCATAAAATGCGGATATATTCCGGATAACTGTCTGACAGTTGTTGTACTCCCAAGTGAAAAACCTGAAAAATTGTATCCGTCTGTTTGTTTAACAGGTGTTCCTCAAGCTGTACTTTGAGATAGCCCGTTTCCTCGTCAGTATCGGTGTCGGGTATGACCTTTGCGATTTGTTCAAGTGCATTTGCACAGGTTATAGACAGGAAAGAAAGGGCTGCGCATACTATGTCTTCGCCGGCCTGCGCATAGCCGGTATGGCCTTTAATCTGAAAGCCGCACAGCCTGCCTTTTACTTTAAACAGGCTTACAGTTGTCATGCCTTTTTGACGGACGTAATCTGTACTTGGGTATAAGCTTGCCTATGGCCTTTTCTGCGGCGGTAGTTTTTCTTGCTCTTATATTTGTAAACAAGAATTTTCTGACCTTTTACCTGCTTTTGTACCTTGCCGGTAACCGTTGCGTTTTCCACATAGGGAGTACCCACAATGGTTTCTTCTCCGCCGAGCAGAAGCACGGGGAAGCTAACGTCTTCTTCCGGTTGTTTATCGAGCTTTTCGACGAATATTACATCGCCTTCGCTCACGCGATACTGTTTGCCGCCAGTCGCTATAATTGCGTACATGCAGCACCTCCATTTTAATTACTCGCCGGACCTGGGCTGCGCGAACGCAATTAAAGCCCATCCCGAGCGGCCGAAAGCTAATTTAACACAAAAACGAGGTTCGTGTCAAGTTTTTGGAAAAAATATAAATCATATTTTTGTCTCAAACAAAAATGCATAAACAGTCAGAAAAACATATAAAATACAATGATTTCCGCTTGACAGCGAAAATAGCGTATGATAACATCAACTCACAGTAAAAGCCTTTTTTAGGTAGGGCAAAACAAATGTAGATTGAGTTATTTTAGTATAATTAAAAACAACCTGCTATATTATAGTAAAAGATGATTGTATAAAACAAAACGCCTGTGCAGACCAAAGGAGGAGATGTGTTTGCAAAAAACAAAGACCCGTATTAATACATCAAGGTGGAAGCGTTATTTTGCAAGAAATTGGCAGCTTTATTTGCTTTTAATACCGGTAATTCTATACTATGTTGTTTTTCACTATATGCCCATGCTTGGTTTGCAAATAGCATTCAAAGATTATTCGTTCCGCCGCGGCATATGGGGAAGCCGATGGGTGGGCTTTAAGCATTTTGAACGCTTTTTTCGCAGCTACTATTCGGGTCAAGTTATTTCAAATACGCTTCTTATAAGCTTATATTCTCTTGCTGTAGGAATGCCGTTGCCTATTTTACTTGCACTTTTGTTAAACGAAGTGCGCCATAAGTGGTTCAAAAAAACTGTACAGACGGTTACCTACGCGCCTTATTTTATATCAACCGTTGTTTTATGCTCCATGATATTTTTGTTTTTATCGCCGGATTCGGGTATAGTCAACAGATTAAGGATATCAATGGGTTATGAAAGCATTTACTTCATGGGGAAACCGTCGATGTTTAAAACTATATATGTTTTGTCAGGCGTCTGGCAGCGCACAGGCTGGAATAGCATTATATATATGGCAGCACTTGCAGGTATAGACCCTCAGCTTCATGAAGCAGCCATGATAGACGGTGCAGGTCGCTTAAGACGCATATGGCATATAAATTTGCCGGGATTAATTCCTACCATGGTCGTATTGCTTATATTAAACAGCGGTTCTTTGATGAGCGTTGGTTTTGAAAAAATATTTTTGTTACAAAATGACCTCAACCGCTCATCATCGGAAGTTATATCAACCCTTGTTTATCAACAAGGCTTAATACAGCACGATTTTTCTTATTCTACGGCTGTCAATTTGTTTAACGCTGTAATAAATTTTGTGTTATTGGTGGCGGTAAATCAAACAGCTCGCAGGGTTAGCGAAACAAGTCTTTGGTAGGAGGGAAGCATGCATTATATACGCTCAAAAAAAGATTTGTTTTTTGATATATTCGTTTATTTTCTTCTGTGCATAGCAATGCTTATTATACTGTACCCGCTATATTTTGTTATAATAGCTTCTTTTTCTGATCCTCTGGAGGTGCTTGCGGGCCGTGTAACATGGAGGCCTGTTGGTTTTAGTACAGAGGCATATAAAATGGTGTTTAAGGATTCCCAAGTGATGTCGGGTTATAAAAACACCATACTATATACGCTTGCGGGTACTTCTCTCAACATGGTTTTAACGGTTGCGGCTGCCTACCCGCTTTCGAGACGCAGTTTGTTTGGTAAAAACGTAATACTTAAATTCATGGTGTTTACAATGTTTTTCAGCGGCGGTCTTATACCTACGTATTTACATATAAGCGATATGGGGCTTTTAAATACATTTGCGGTTATGATACTTCCGACGGCTATATCTACCTACAATGTTATGATTATGCGTACCTTTTTTGTGAACTCTATTCCCTACGAGCTAGAGGAAGCCGCATATGTAGACGGAGCAAACCACCTAAGGTCTCTTGCTTCGATCGTCATACCATTGTCTAAGCCGATTCTTGCTGTAATGGTGCTGTTTTATGCAGTAACCCACTGGAATGCGTATTTTTCTGCATTGATATATCTGTCCGACGAAAAACGCTACCCGCTTCAGCTCGTGCTGCGTAGTATATTGATACAAAACCAAGCTTCGGAAGAAAGTCTTTTAAATGTAGAGAGCACATTTAACCGAATGCTTCGAGGCGAAACTATAAAATATGCTCTTATTATTGTTGCATCTGTGCCCGTTTTATGCCTGTACCCATTTTTACAAAAATATTTCGTGAAAGGCATAATGGTAGGTTCCATAAAAGGTTAATTATGGCAGAAGCCATTAATAAATAATTGAAAGGAGCATCTTATGAAAAGAAGATTATCTCTACTCTTGGCCGTTTTTATGGTGATAGGTTTAACAAGCGCCTTTGCCATAGAAGATCCCATCCCTTTTAAAGGGGAGTTCCCTTTTTCTAAGGAACCAATAAATCTCGATGTGTTTAGTATGCGCGGAGTTTACGCCCAAGGGGACTTTAACGACCTTAAGTGCTGGGAATGGCTTAAGGAAAACACCAATATAGGTCTTAAATTCGAGGCTTATACGGACGACGTTATAACAGAAAAACTCTCTCTAAAACTTGCTAGCTCGGATTTACCAGATTTGTTTTTCAAGTGCAGCATGGATACTTCAGCTGTGCTTAAGTATGCCAACGATGGTGTGTTTATACCGATTACCCCTTATCTTGAAGAATATGCACCGCACTTTTACTATCAACTTCAAAACGATCCGTCTTTACGCGCGTTCTTAACCATGCCGGATGGTGAAATATACGGGTTTAACTACATAGTAAGTGCATCAAACTTCATGACGCCGCCTGTGTTTGTAAATGGAGAATGGCTTGAAAAATTAGGCTACGAAGAAGTCCCTGCAGATCTGGAGGAACTTAAACAGCTCTTTATAAAGGTTCGCGATACGGATCTTAATGGCAACGGCGAAAATGATGAGGTACCCCTTATAGCTACAAGTTTGGATAACCTTTACCGTTTGTTTGCGGGTGCTTTTGGAATAAACACGCGTGGCAGAACGTCGTTCTACTTTGACGCTGATGAAGAAGGCAACTTACGCTATATACCTACCAGTGAAGGCTACAGGAAACTTTTGCGCTACTTTAAAGAGCTTTACCAAGAGGGCCTTATGTACAAAGAAATATTCGACTCTTCCATAGCCAACATGACGGCTGTAGGAGAACAAGATCGTATTTTCTTGAGCAAAGGTTCGATACACTATGTTGGTGCCGCCAACAAAGACAAGTTTGTGGGCGTAGAAACCATATTTAAGGGTCCCGATGGTCATCAGCTAAATGCGGACGTCGGTAACCCGATATTTAATATGAATACTTTTATCACATATGAAAACAAGCATCCAGAAGAAACCGTAAGGCTTATAGACTATTTCTACAGTCGTGAAGGCGTAGAGCTTATGTTCGCCGGGTTTGAAGGTGTAACATTTGAACGTAACGAAGCGGGAAACCCTGTCTATAACGATTACGTTCAGAACAACCCTGATGGTCTTTTAAACGAAGAAGTGCTTGGATCTTACGTGCCCTGGGGCGGCGGCGCTAATCCGTCCATGGCGGAAGACAGGGTTTTCGGAGAAAATATGTTTAATGACGCAGAAAAGGCAGTATGTAAGGTTAGAATTAAATCAGGTCCCGAAGTTGTTTGGGGGCAGTTTAATTTTAGCGACGAACAATACAGCCGTCTGTCTATTTTGAAAACGGACATAGATACCTATGTGCAGGAAATGCGCGCTAAGTTTATCACGGGTGATGCGGATTTGGATGCGGATTGGGAAAACTATGTGAACACCTTAAACCGTATGGGTTTGGAAGAGTACTACTCTATTAACCAATCAGGCCTTGAAGCTTTCAAGAAAGCGGCGGGACTTGAATAAAACATCGTTTACTGCACCGGCTTAGCCGGTGCAGTAAGGTTTATTAAGAGGGAAAAATGCAAGCATTACTTGAAAAACTTATAAAAGAAGGCATAGAGCAAAATATTTTCCCCGCCGCAGTCGCAGCCGTCGGTGTAAAGAACAAAACCTTGGCTATGTATGCGTCGGGACATATATATTTGCCGAATGGGCCTAGTACAGACGAGCACACTCTGTTTGATATGGCCTCGTGCTCAAAAATAATGTCTACGACTATGCTTTCGCTGTTAGCGCTTGAGCAGGGGGATATAACGCTGGAGGATAGCATATCCCGCTTTTTTGAAGTGCCTTTAGATAAAGAGAACATCACCGTCCGAAACCTGTTAACTCATACCTCGGGAATTGCCCCACATCTATTGCTTCAAAACCTTACTTCGGATCCTAAAAATGTTTTTGATGTAATATTGTCTCTTCCACTTGCTGGGGAGCGTGGTAAACCCATGTATAGCTGTTTAGGCTTTATATTGCTTGGGAAAATACTTGAAAAAGTATATCAAAAACCGCTTGATGTTTTATCTAAAGAAAAAGTGTTTAGGCCACTTAATATGCTAAACTCAGGCTATTTACCTAAAGGGGACAACATTGCCGCGACAGAGCTTGATCCACTTACAGGTAAGGCAATACAAGGGGTTGTGCATGACGAAAATGCCCGTTTTATGGGCGGCGTTGCGGGAAACGCCGGGGTGTTTTCCAATATAAAAGACATGGATATATTTGCCCATATGCTTGCGCAGGACGGTCAAGGACTTTTAAGCCCTATAAGCATGCTTAATGCAAGACGCAATTATACACAAGGCTTTGACGAACACCGTGGCTTAGGTTTTCATGTCGGTGGTTTAGCGGGCAGCTTTTTTGGGGATTTATTACCGTATGATTCCTTTGGTCATACGGGGTTTACAGGTACTTCGGTAGTAGTAGACCCAAACAGCGGCTTTTATTGTGTGCTACTTACTAACCGTGTACATCCAAGCCGTGAAAATGTTAAACACCTGCGTTTCAGGCGGAAAATACACAATGTTATGTATGCGGAGTTTTATAAAAACAGAGCATAATACGCAGGATTAAATAAGTTTTCTAATGCGCCGTTTACCGGCGTATTTTTCTCTAATCAAATTCTAATCTTGCTTACTTCATCGTTTAATGCTTTGCGGTTATAATATTATCAGCCGAAGGATCGGCGAGGAGGGATAATATGGACCATTTTGAAATGGTGGAAAAACTGCGTACAAAGACCCAAGTTAGCTATGAGGAAGCCAAGGCGGCCTTGGAAGCTAACGACTGGGATTTGCTTAACGCACTTATATATTTAGAGAGCCGTGGCAAGGCGTCTACGGCTGGGGAAGCTGACTATACGACCAAGCAGGAATTTGTAAAAAGCCCAAGACGGGAATCCGGAAAATACAGCAGTTCCGGCTATGCAAGCCGCGTATTTAGCTCTTTTGCAGACCTGGTGCATGCGAGTAACCGCACTATGTTCCAACTATATTACCGCAAAAAGCTCGTGATAGAGCTACCTGTTACAGCGATGGTTCTGCTTGTAACTTTAGTTTTTCCGACGATTCTTTTTGCGCTTATTATTGCGATGTTCTTTGGTGTAAGATATAAAATACATACAGAGGAAGGCAAGGGCGAAAGTGTGAACCGTTGGCTTGATAAGGCGGCGGATACTATGGACAATATAAAATATGGCAAGAATGACGAGGAGTAAAAGGATTGGATACTAAACCAAAAATTTTAATCGTAGAAGACGAAGAAAAAATAGCCCGCTTTGTGGAATTAGAGTTGACGCACGAAGGCTATGCAGTAGACAAGGCTGCGGACGGGCGAACAGGCTTAGATATGGCGGAGAATAATGCTTACGACCTAATACTGCTTGACATTATGCTCCCACAGCTAAGCGGTATGGAGGTTTTAAGGCGCCTTCGCAAAAACAGCCAAGTGCCGGTAATTCTTTTAACAGCAAGGGATGCTGTTATGGACAAAGTTACAGGGCTTGACGCCGGAGCGGACGATTACATAACCAAACCCTTTTCTATAGAAGAACTCTTGGCGCGTATACGTCTTGCGCTCCGCAAACAACAGCCTGTTGCAATGCCTCAGCTTAGCTGTGGAGACCTCGTTATGGATATTGCCAGGCATTCGGTAAGCTATAAGGGCGAAAATATAGATCTCACTGGTAGGGAGTTTGCCCTTTTACAAATACTGCTTGAAAACCAATCCATAGTATTATCGCGCGATACACTTATGGAAAAGGTTTGGGGTTACGACTATATGGGCGAAACCAACATAGTTGATGTGTATGTGCGATACCTGCGCTCCAAAATTGACGATCGCTTTGATGTAAAATACATACACACAGTCCGCGGCGTTGGATATACCTTAAAGCAGGGGGAATATGATGCCTGATTTACACCGCAAAGGCTCTATAACAAAACGCATAAACTTAAGCAGCGTCTGGCATTCTCTTTGGACGATGCTGTTTTTCGACCTGCTTTTTATAGTTATAGCTGTTTTGTTTTGGTGCTATGCGGTTGAAATAAATGCAATGGGTTCCGGTTGGAGTTTAAAGCTCACAAGGTATTTCACGGCGGGAAATTCAGGCAACTGGTTTGAAAAATTAGGCACCGTTAAATATATATTTGAAATAGATGAAGACTTAATAATCGTTCCTGCCGGTGTTTTTTTTCAAACATTGACAAGGGGCCTTATAGGCGTTGCTACAGTACAGCTTGTTGTTTTAATAAAACGCATTTTTACAGGCGAAAAACACTACCGTAAAATTTTAAGCCCCGTAATAGAAGAGGTTTCACAGACGGCAGAAGAACTGAGCCAAGTCGCATTTGATGAGCAAAAATTCCACAACCTTGAGAGCGCTATCGCCGCCATAAGCCCTAATGCGCCGGAGGCGAGGCTGCACACGGGGGATAAGGAACTGCAAGGTTTGGAAACGGCAGTCAACAATCTGCTTACAAGGCTACATGAAAGCTATCGCCAGCAGACGCGCTTTGTGTCGGATGTGTCGCACGAGTTAAGGACGCCCATATCCGTAATACAGGGCTATGCCGATATGCTCGCCCGCTGGGGCGCGAGCGACGAAAAGGTTTTAGAAGAAAGCATACTCGCTATACGCTCCGAGGCTAAAAATATGCAACACATGGTAGAACAACTGCTTTTCCTTGCAAGGGGAGATGCGGGCAGAAACCATGTAAACCCACAGGAGATAGACCTTTCGTCCTTGGTAAAGGAAGTTTGCGACGAGTACGCTATGATAAACCGCACCCATAGCTTTACCGTTCAGGAAGAAGACAATGTAAGGGCCTTTGGCGATGTGGAGCTTATAAAGCAGGTCATGCGTATACTTACAGACAATGCCGTAAAATATTCTGCCGATGGCAGTCCCATTGTTTTAAGGGCTTTCTTTAATTACGATAACGAACCCTGTTTCAGTGTTCAGGACAATGGAGTGGGCATGGCTGGGGAGGATATACCACATATATTCGACCGCTTTTACCGTTCCGACCCCGCCCGCACGAGAAATACAGGTGGTACGGGGCTTGGACTTTCAATAGCTCGTTGGATAGTGGAAAAACACCAAGGGTATTTTAATGTTATATCAAGGGAAGGCGTAGGCACTCGCATAGAGGTAGTGCTGCCGGAGTTTGAAAAAGCAAGTCGGCTTCTTGCGGATATGAGCGTTTTGCCGCAGGAAAAGCAAACTAAAGAAGAGTATTCCACCGAAAGCTCAGCCGAAAAACAGTACACACAAAAAGAACTTATCGAAGAATAAAAAAATTAAAATTAAATTGTATACATTCCACCCAAAAACGCTCTTAAAGGGCGTTTTTTGGTATCTGAATCTGCTTTTGCTAATCTAAATCTACATTATATATACGCATTATCGTGTGCGCAAAAACTGAGTTTCACAGAAAAACGAAAAAACTTTAAAAAAGTAGTTGACACAAATGGCGGGCTGTGGTATATTATTCAGGCACTCAAAAAACGGGTGCAGGAACCTTGAAAACGATACATTAAGAGAAGCGAAATAAACGACAGTTAATTC
>JAUNLY010000144.1:303-1889 GCA_030532025.1 Eubacteriales bacterium | reverse complement strand
AGGCAGAAGCCGCCAACAATATGTTGGTAGGCCCTATAAGCGAAAGCTGCCCCGCATCCATATTACGCACGCACGATTCCGCCTACCTGTTTTTAGACAAAGACGCCGCGGAAATTTATAAAAAATAATATTGTTATTATTGTCCATGTGTTTGGGCAAAAAATAAAGGAGGAACTATCTAATGAAAAAGATCGTATCGCTATTGTTAGTCTCATGTTTTCTGATGCTTTTTCTTCCAACAACATTGGCCGGTGACAACGAAATTACCTACGTAACGCTTGGTAATACCGGTATGGAAGTACTTGAAGAAGCCGCCAAAGAATTCGAAAAAGAAACCGGAATAAAGGTGAATTTCGAAAGCTGGTCCTATTCAGACGCTTATTCCAAAATATTAACGCTCGCAGAAGGCGGTAATATGCCTGATGCTATGTATGGATTTAGCTCTTGGACAGTTCAGTTTAAAGAGGCCGGCTACACAGTTGCCTTAGACAACTTAATAAGCGAAAAACTGTACAATGATTTTACCGAAGGAGCAAGAAAAGTATGCTCTGTTGACGGTGAACTATGGTCCATGCCTTCTTACATGTCAATAAGGTCTGTCTTAATTAACCAAAAAGCTTTTGATGAAATAAACGCAAAAGCACCCACAACATGGATGGAACTTCTTGACTATGCCCCCGCATTATACGAAGGACAAACTTGCCCATATGCATATACCTTGGTAGCAGGTCATCCCAAAAACACGGTTGACTGTTTCCTCCCGATATTATGGGCATACGGAAGCGATGTTTTGACTGAAGATCAAAAAGCGGTTGCATTCAACTCTAAAGAAGGCGTTGCAGCTTTACAAATGTATGTAGATTTGGCAAAATACTCAGTGCCTGATTATGGCGAAGCTACCATAAACGAAACTCAATCCAACTTTACCACCCAAACAGCTGCGGCATACTTCCACAACGCACAAGGTTTGGCAGCTCTTAGGGACGCAGGTGAAGACTATAGCTGGGCAACAATCTTACAGCCCTTGGCAGGCCCCGGCGGAGAAGCTTACTCATACGGTGTTATGGACGTTGATTTAGTGTTCAAGACCGGCAAGGAAGACAAGGCGGCAAAATGGTTGGAATTCTGGCATCAGGCCAAATACCAAGGAAAGGTTATCGATAAAGCCGGATGGGTTCCCAACCAAGCAAGCCACTTTGAAGAAATGCCTATATTCACAGACGAAAGCAACCTTTTAGTAGCTCCTTTCGCCAAGATGAATACAAATATAAAATTTAAGCCCTCAATAACTTGCTGGGAAGAAATACAGAAAATTCTGGCTGACCATATCACAAAGGCTGTATTCGAGCAGATGACAGCTGAGGAAGCCTTTGCCGAAGCTGAAAAACAATGTAATGCAGTTCTTGCCGCTCAATAAGGCCGGTGTGAACGCTAAGTTTATTAAAAACGGCTACAAAACCACTTAAACTAATAGTTAATAGGAGCGGGCTTGTGTTCCCGTTCCTATTATACTAATTTCAACCCTTAACGCTTTGGTAAACTTGTCTTTTTCTATTTTGCTTTGCCTTTTTCAGCCCGCGTAGCTT
>JAUNLY010000144.1:0-258 GCA_030532025.1 Eubacteriales bacterium | reverse complement strand
AATTCGCTTGCCAGAAAAAATGTAATTGAAAAAACTGTAAATCTTATTTATGTCCTGCCTATGGTTGCATTGCTCGCCCTTTTTATTGTAAGGCCCATAATACAGGTGATAAACAGTTCGTTTTACAACATAAAATCTAACGGCGAAATGGTATATATTGGTCTGGAAAACTACACCAAGTTTTTTAACAGTCCAGAAGCTTCAATAGCATTTCGCAATACTTTTATTTGGGTATTTTTGGGTGTTATAGCAAAAATT
>JAUNLY010000143.1 GCA_030532025.1 Eubacteriales bacterium | reverse complement strand
CCCTATGGTAGTTTCAAAATCAAACCTTTCGGGGTAGTCCCTCAAAGCTATTATGCTTATTTTATTTCTTCCGACTAAGCGGTTTCCACGTATCGAAACACGCTCCACGTCTTCGTTTTTGATTTTTTCTAAAAGTTGCGGATAACTGATTCTGTTTGCAGGTACGCTCATGCTGTCGGATATTATGACAGCCAATAAAATAAAAGCCAGAATCATTATTATATAGCCGAATGCTCCACGGCGAGAATTACGCAAATTACAAAACCTCCTATATGAAATCCTATAAAGTATACCACGCAGGTCAAATACTATGCAATGTTTCTAATTTGTTTCATATATTTCTCTTTTAAGGACTCCTATGGAAGATAAATTACGGTACTTTTCGTCGTAATCAAGCCCATATCCGACAACAAACTCGTTGGGTACGGTGAAACCTTTGTAGTCAACCTCTAAATCTGTTTCACGCCTTACGGGTTTATCCAAAAGTGTGGCTATTTTTATAGATGCGATTTCCCTTTGGATAAGAGTACTTTTTATATATGAAAGCGTAAGACCGCTGTCTATAATATCTTCCACAATAATTAAATCCTTGCCTGTAACGCTGTGGTCTAAATCTTTTAATATTCTTACAACACCGGAGGTTTGTGTACTGCTGCCGTAGCTTGAAATAGCCATAAAATCTATTGTAACGGGAAGATCTACAGCGCGTATAAGGTCCGTAAAGAAAACAGATGCACCCTTTAATATGCAAACCATAACGGGGTATTTGCCTTTATAATCTCGAGTTATTTCTTCGCCTAATCTTTTAACGGCAGAAGCTATGGCTTTTTCGTCGTAAAGAATGTGGTCGATGTCCTTTAGTAAACTGTCCTGTTTCATTTGTTGTGTCTCTCCTTATATTTTGTTCCGTCCGGCAATATGGATTCAAATCTAAGAAAAACCTTGCCGGTTGTATTGTCTTTTATTGCAGCATTTTGGGAAATTCCCCTGCCTATCACCCAAAGAACTTCGCTTCCTTTAGCAAGTATAGGCCAAAAATCTCTTAGGGGCTGGTCGATTTTTTTGTCTATCATGTATTGTTTAAGCGTTTGACTCCCCAAAGCCCCTAAAGGACGAATACGATCGCCCGCCTGTCTAAAACGAAGAACAGCACCTTCTAATGAGTCTTCGCCAAACGCCTGTTCAAATATCCCGTCTCCAATATCCCCCATAAATTTTAAGCGCTTAATGTTGCCCTTTTCACTTGAAAGACTGCGTTCCTTTTTTATAATATGCACTCTTTCTTCCGTTATGTATACAAAATTTTCGCCGGCGGTGCTTACCTTTAAATTATTTTGTTTACCGGATACGGATTCAATAATTCTCTGCGTCTGTTCAAAATTAAGCTCTGTTTGAGTGGTTTTTTTATAGAAAATACGCAGTATTAAACGCCTTATTGCTATGTGCTGTTTATTAAAACCTTTTCTATAAAACCAGCACACATCTTGTTTAAAAAAAGAGTTGTTTAATATCCATTCGTTGGCATAGCTTTGTAAAAAATCGTTCTCGGCACTTAAAATTTCTGAGCATCTAGATATGCTTTCAACGCTGCTAGGATAGACATCCTGCATTGCCGGGATGATTTTATTTCTTATGGCGTTTCTTGTGAAATCCAAGTTAAAGTTAGTTTCATCCGTACAGAAGGGCATATTTTTCTGTTTTAACAGCATTATAATTTCTTTTTTATTGGCTTTTAACAGAGGACGCCATAAAAGTTGTTGCCGTTCTTTTATACCCGAAAGCCCGTCGCTGCCGGCACCGTACATTAAATGCATTAAAACAGTTTCCGCCTGGTCCTCCATATGATGTGCTGTTGCGATTAAATCCATATTTTGTTCCAAACATACCGTTTTAAGAGCAG
>JAUNLY010000142.1 GCA_030532025.1 Eubacteriales bacterium | reverse complement strand
AATTGTCAATTTTTTCATAAGTACAGCAAAATTAGTATAAAAAATCGACAGACCAAAAATAAAGTGTTAAAATACTACATTGTAAGTTCAACTAGTAAATGCAACACGAAGTAAAAAAAACATCTTGGAGGGCGCGCCCTCCAAGATTGGGTCAAAAATCTTACTTTTGTGTTGAAATATGAAAAAGAAAAAACATCTAACCCAAGAGCAAAGGTACACAATTTTTGTGTTGCTGCAACAAGGCTGTAACCAAAGTTTTATAGCCCGCACCATCGGAAAAGACCGTTCGGTGGTTTCGCGAGAAATCAAACGAAACAGTTCGGAAAAACAAGGAGTTTATAATTATAAAACAGCTCAAAAGAAAGCCGACTTCAGAAAACAACGTTTTCATCGCCGACACACATTTACAAGAGAGAAGCAAGATTTTGTGGAAGAACATTTGAAAAAAAAGTGGTCGCCAGAGCAGATTGTGGGGTATTGTAAAAAGAACCGCATTGAGATGGTCTCTCACGAAACAATCTATCAATACCTGCGTGAGGATAGAACTTGGGGAGGAACCCTTTACACACATCTCCGCCACCGGCTCAAACACCGCAAGAGACCCGCTTCAGGCAAACATGTCGTTATCAAAGATAAAATTGGCATAGAACTGCGTCCGGACATTGTGGAAAGGAAAGAACGTATGGGAGACTGGGAAATAGACACCATAGTGGGGAAAGAAAACAAAGGGGCTATCCTGACAATCGTAGAACGTAAAACCGGATTTCTGATTGCCGAAAAACTCCAACGAGGAAAAAATGCCAAGGCTTTGGCCAAAACATTGGTCAGACTCCTCCTACCTTTTAAGGAAGACGTGCACACCATAACCTCGGATAACGGATCCGAATTTACAGAGCACAAGTACATTGCCAAAATGCTCGACGCTCAGTTTTTCTTTGCCAATCCATATTCATCATGGGAAAGAGGATTAAATGAATATACAAACAAATTAATCAGACAATATATACCGAAAGGAGAATCATTTAACAAGTATAACAACAAGGATATAAAACAAATACAATATGCTATAAATAAGAGACCAAGAAAAAATCTAAACTTCGAATGCCCGAAAAAGATATTTTTTGCATCTTTACATCAAAATGTTGCATTTAGTACTTGAATCTGCGCATGAATTGTGGCATCATAAGACAACTCTACAAATCTGAAAATAATATAATAATAAAATATTATTGATAAATGTTTGAAATTGCCACGCTTCGATACTGTTTTGTGGCAAAAAGAAACTTTTTTCTGATATTTATATTATTCGTCTGTCCTATCAAATTATCCTCGTTATTACAAATAGTTCAAAAAACGAGGTGCACAAAAATATCTTTTATATATCCATCGTAATTCTATGCAAGTAGTATTCTGCTTTCGTTAAAAAAGGTGTCGAATTATATTCCGAATAATTATTCATTGAATCACAAAGCAGTTGAAACCTCTGTCTGTCGTTATTGCTCAGTTTATAGCATATCTTCCCATTGCCGATCTATGTATGGCAGATACCACGATGTATAAAGGGTAAAATCCGCTTGAAGAAGAATAACTTGACGACTAAAATGAAAACATATATTAGTATAATAATATTTTTTCCTTACTTTATTGAAGAACAGGTGTTTACAGTTGCTCTTCTATTAGCTCAATATATAATATAATACCTATATTTGTTGTGGGACTTTGTCCACCGGCAACTTATTCCGGATTTATTCCTTGTGCTACACAAAGGGGGAGCCGTTTTAGGAATACCTCCACTTTTTTGTGTCCTAAACTTCTTGTGTAAAACGCAGGGTGTATTTAATGGTTTGTTCTTGTGGTTCAGTCATACCTTAATGCATATATATGCAATTCAAATATTGAATCTGTTATCTGTCAGTTCACATACATCTTGTTATGAACCACTACATAAGAAAGTTTACTCAAAGAATCCTTAGGCATAACAACCCTTCTTTTCACTTGCCGACAGGTATTGATATAGTTTAAAA
>JAUNLY010000031.1 GCA_030532025.1 Eubacteriales bacterium | reverse complement strand
GCTTCCTTGAAGAACAGGGCTATATCTATACAGCTGATACGCTTGAAGAGCTCGTAGAAAAACTCAACGCTTCGGGGGCAGGTATGACAGTCGAGGACCTAAAAGAAACGATCGCCAAATACAACGAATGTGTTGAAAACGACAAAGATCCAGAATTTGGACGCACGCTTTTCTCAATCAAGCTTGAAAATGGCCCTTGGGTTGCAACTCCTCGTCAGGCCTGCTTACACCACACAATGGGCGGTGTACGCATAGATACGGAATGCCGTGTACTTGATAAAGACGGCAACATAATACCCGGTCTGTTAGCCGCTGGCGAAATTACAGGCGGTATACACGGTGCCAACCGTCTGGGTGGCAACGCAGTTGTAGATACTGTAGTATTCGGCAAATTAGCAGGAGAAACTGTAGCCAAATAAACCAAGCTCTAAAATTAATACTTTCTTTAAAAAGGCAGGGGACTTTCCTCTGCCTTTGTTGTATATAACATAATCGCATATATTTAGCATAATGGACAGGTTGCTTTACAAAAACTGTATATTTTATTATTCGCCTACTATTTATGCAATCATTTCGGCTTAAACACCTTGTATTATTGCAAAAATTGCTCTATACTTCACTCGAGGTGACAATATGCCACGCACACAAAATTTTAACATAAGGCAGAGCATGAAGCGTGATACCTTTGAGGTATTCCATTACAGGGACGCAAGAATGCAAAAAGTAGAGTTGCACCACCATATTTTCTATGAGGTTTACTACTTTTTAAGCGGAGAGGTCGATTACAACATAGAAGGAAAAATATACAAGCTGCAACCGCACGACCTTTTATTTATAAGCCCTACGGAACTGCACCAGCCCTTAGTTGACCCAAACACCCCTTACGAAAGAATTGTGCTTTGGATTAACAGGGGCTATTTAAATAGCCTTTCAAGCCCGCTTGCAGATTTAACGCAATGCTTCAACATAAAACATTTGGAGCATAACAACCTTGTTCGCCCAACATTAAACCAAATAAAGCTTTTAGACATGCGCTTTGAGCAATTAACAAACGAAACACAGCGCCCGAGCTTTGGAAGCGAAATATATTCTACGGGGCTTTTTATGCAGTTTATGGTGGAGCTTAATAGAATGTTTATACAGACAGAGGTGGCAGAGCTTCCTGTAAACGACGCAAGCCCGCTTATAAAAGAAGTTCTTAGCTTCATAGACAATAATTTCAGCGTGGAAGACATAAGTTTAGCCTCCGTCGCAGAGCGCTTTTTTATAAGCAAATACCACTTGTCCCGCCAGTTTAATTCCGCCCTTGGAATAAGCCTTTATAAATACATAACTTTAAAGCGCATGCAAAAAGCAAGCATCATGCTGTCAAACGGACAGGCACCTTCTCAGGTGTCGCTCGATTGCGGCTACAACGACTACTCAAACTTTTACAGAGCTTTTTTAACGGAGTACGGTATCAGCCCTTCCGAATATGCTAAACGCTGCATATAAAGTTAAGGATAAAAGATTTTTCGCCCGTTTTTTACCTTTGCTATATGTTAAACCTTGTAAATGGCAGAACAAAAAAATACTTTAGGATAGAGTAAACCAACTAAAAAAACACCGCATAATTCGGAATTTATACAACAAATTATGCGGTGTTAATTATATTATGTATTAAATGTATGCTTTAATTAGTTACAGGGTTTAGGCTTTGGGGCCTGCGTCTATTACTTCCTGCGGCATATTGCTGTACTGAGTGAAGTTTTCGCGGAATTTCTCTGCAAGCTCTTTGGCGGTCTTCTCGTAAGCGGCTTCGTCCTTCCACATCTTTTTGGGCGAAAGCACTTCGTCCGGTACTCCTGGGCAAGTTTTTGGAACGAGTACATTGAATATTGGGTCGAGTTCAAATTCGGACTCTTCCAAGGAGCCGTTAAGGCATGCAGCAACCATGGCACGCGTTAATGGGAGCTTGATACGGCTTCCGCCTGTATTATAACCGCCGCCTGACCAGCCGGTATTTACCAAATATACATTAGCGCCGTAGGTGTCTATTCTCTGACCTAAAAGCTCCGCATAGCGGGAAGCGGGAAGCGGTAGGAACGGTGCGCCAAAACAGGTTGAGAATGTTGCCTGTGGCTCTGTAACCCCACGCTCTGTACCGGCAAGCTTTGCGGTGTAGCCTGATACATAGTGGTACATTGCAGCTTCACGGCTGAGTTTGCTTACGGGCGGTAATACGCCAAATGCGTCCGCAGTTAAAAATATAACCGTCTTAGGATGTGAACCAACACCCGTTAATTCCGCATTGTTTATATAGCTAACGGGGTAGCCCACCCTTGTATTTTCGGTGTATTTGGCATCGTTAAAGTCTAAAACGCGTGTTTCTTCGTCCATAACGACGTTTTCCACAAGTGCGCCGAACTTTATAGCGTTCCATATGTCAGGCTCGTTTTCTTTAGAGAGGTTTATGCACTTAGCATAGCAGCCACCTTCTACATTGAATATGCCCTTATCGCTCCAGCCATGCTCGTCATCACCTACGAGCTTACGGTTGGGGTCTGCGGATAGCGTGGTTTTACCCGTGCCGGAAAGGCCGAAGAACAATGCACTGTCCCCATCTTTACCTATGTTTGCCGAGCAGTGCATGCTGAACACATCATGCTTTGGCAATACATAGTTCATAACGGAAAATATGCTCTTTTTAATTTCGCCCGCATAACGGCTACCGGCTATTATAACAAGGCGTTTTTCAAAGTTGATTATTATTGCAGCTTCTGAATTTACGCCATCTTCCTCCGGGATACATTTAAAACCTGGGACTGCTATTATGGTAAAGTCCGCTTTATGGTTTTTAAGCTCTTCTTCGGTGGGGCGGCGCAAAAGCTGGTGTATAAACAGGTTCTGGCTTGCAAGCTCGTTAACCACACGTATCTGTTGGCAGTAAGCAGGGTCTGCACCCGCAAAGCCGTCAAACACAAACAGATCTCTCCCCTGTAAATACGCCCTCATCTTGGCGTAAATAAGCTCGAACTTTTCTTCGCTTATTGGTACGTTTACTTTGCCCCAAGCAATTTCGTCGTGTATGCTCTTTTGGTCAACGACATACCTGTCCTTGGGCGAACGGCCGGTATACTTGCCGGTGGTTACTACCAGTGCGCCGGTTTCGCTTAATGAGCCTTCGCCGCGCTTTAGAGCGTGCTCAACAAGTACCGCGGGAGACAGGTTGCGGTATACGTTTGCAGTTCCTATAATCCCTAAAGATTCTAAATCTTGCTTTATTTCTGACATATTGTCCTCCTATTTCATATTTCGCATCAGCGGGAGTTTTTATTTACATTAAAACAATTTGTCGATTTTGTCAACCGCACTTTTTATACTATTTAAAGTATTAATGTAAAAATAACTATAAAAAGATCAGTTTATCCAAGCATCATTTAAATTTTTGCTAAATAATAAAACAACGCACAATTAGGCGGTGAACTTTGTCGCCTGATTTGTGCGGTGTTCTTTGGTTTGGTATATGTTTTATTAGCCTTATATAATGTAAATACAGCCGTTTTATTAAGACATCAAAACTTTTCTACGGAGCATAGATTTTTGTGATTTACTGCTATCGCTTTCTGTAAATTATTTGTTATTCCCAATACCCACTTTGCTGTTGGACACATTTAGAATTCTTTCGAGATCTTCCTCGGTGTAGTTAGGGCTATCCTCGTTTGGACATATAACAAATTTGAGATTAAGCCCCATCTTTTTGGTGTCTGCTATTTTAAACCTTGCTATTCCGTGGTCTACAATTTCAAGCAGATGTTTTTTATCGTCCGGATAACCTTCATCGCCTCTGAAATAGTTATCCATTATATATACATATTCATCATCAGCCCCCACCAACAGAAAATAATGGCCGAACTTAGGCGCTATGGGAGTTTTATCGCCACCTGATGAAGTAACTACTATACCGCCTTTTTTAATTACCTCAATGCATTCGTTTATATCTCTTGTAGTGAAATATTTAAGCCCATACAAGTTAAGCAATGTTTTATAGTAGGAATGTGAACCAGGTCGCTTTATACTGTAATTGTTGTTGCCACAGGCCCAACCGGCGACTATTGCAGGGAAATACCTGAAATAATCTTCATCGGTTTCTATTAAAAACCTAGTGCCCTGTTTTTGCCCAAAATCGCGTGTAATAGACTTGGTGTCTATCTGAACAGGTTTTTTTAGCGGTGTGGACAACAAAGACAATTTTTCCATAGGAACCATATTTAGTATAGCTAAAGATATGGCGGTTGGCGTACAGCCCGATTCGCCGAAGCGCTTTAGCTGTTTGGCACCTTTTTCAGAAAATATAAGGTCTGCCCACTCAGGCGAGTTCTGCGCCATATATACCAGTTTTCTGCCAGGCACTTCTATTATACGAGTGTAGGACTCGCGCTGTTTAAGTTTCTGCTCTTCGCTTTCTGCAAATGACGCATAGCTACCTATAAGCATCAGAAGGGATAAAAACATCGAAATAATTCTTTTATTTAACATAACAATCCATCTCTCCTGGTTGTATTTAATATTTGTATAAGGCTTATACGCATTAAACATTTTTGACTTTCTTCAAAATACGTATTAATAGACCCACTCTTATAAAAAAGGATATGAATAAAATAAAATTTAAATAACGCTTAACAAGCCTTACTTTTCTATAATAAAACAACAAAACCGCTAAAACTCTGTAAGTTTCAACGGTTATTAGTTGGAGCTGATGCCCGGATTCGAACCGGGGACCTCATCCTTACCAAGGATGCGCTCTACCTACTGAGCTACATCAGCAAAGCAAGGGTAATTATACAATAAACGAATATAAATTGCAAGTGCAAAAAAACGAAAATTTTTAATCGCTTTGAAAGCGCTATATTTTATGCTTATTTTACATAAAAAACACATGAATTTAGTACATTTTTTACAAACAAATGTATAATAGGGCAAAAAAACACCATGTGCTTCATTGTCAATGAGGGGCTTTTGTTGTATACTTCAATTGACACTGCGGGCGAGTGCCCGCCCAACAAAATTATCAGGAGGATAAAATGAACCGTAAAAACATCGCAAGGTTAATTTCCTGCTTGATGCTCGCCGTTATGCTGCTTGGCATAATACCTGCATCCGCAGAAGACAAGACCAAAGTTACCATCTGGCACACATTCACAAAAGGCCAAGAAGAGTACCTTAACAATGCCATTGCAGACTTCAATGCTTCCCAAGATACAATAGAAGTAGAAGCTTTGACACAGCCCTTTTCCGGCTTTACGAATTCCGTATACAGCGCCGTAAACGAAGGCATTGGCCCGGACATTATATTCAACTACGCCTCCGAAGCCGCCAAATATGTTGAAGCAGGCCAGCTGGCAGACCTTAGCCAATACATCTACGACCCCGAAATCGGTATAGAAGGTTTTGACGAAGCTTTGGCACCCGGCGTTATGAACGGCGAAGTAAAGGCGTTTTCGGACGGAATTATCCACTACCTGCCCGCCTACACCACAGGCCCCATAATTTTCTACAACAAAGATATCTTTGAAGAGCTCGACCTTAAAGTCCCCACAACATGGGAAGAAATGGAACATGTCTGCGCCACTATAAAAGAAAAAAAAGACATGCCCGGCTTTGGCATCGAAAGCTTAGTGGACTTCATGCACATGCTTATAATGGAAACCGAAGGTGCCGGATACATAGACGTTGAAAATAAAAAAGTATTGTTTGATACACCCGAAGTGCGTGCAAAAGTCGCTTGGGTGGTCGATATGTCCAAAAAAGGTTACTTTGCCCTTAAGCCAAACGGCGGTTACTTCTCTGAAGATTTCAACCCCGGTATCGTAGCGAGCTATATGGGCTCTTGCGCCGGTTATCCCTACATTACTCCCGACGGTTTTGAGTTTGACATGGCTCCCCTTCCCAGCGAAACTTGGTATCCCAGCTGGAACCGTGGCCCCATAGTATTCTACTATAACGATGACGCACGCGCAGAAGCCGCATACGAATTTGTAAAATACTTCATCTCCGCAGATGTAAACGCAGGCTGGGTAGAAGCGGTTACAGCACTTGCCCCCTACTCTTGGACAAAGGATACAGACGCCTACAAGGCATTTGTAGCACAAGACAGCTTGGCAGTACGCTCGCTTAACGCTGTTAATGTCAACCTTAAAAACGCAGGTTCCTTGCCCGCAGTACAGGGTGCGGCGGATATCCGTAACTTCCTAAGCGCAGCCTTAGAAAAAGCGGCCGCAGACGAAATGACGGTAGACGAAGCTTGGGACGAATGCGTAAAACTTTCAAACGCAGCTCTCCAAGGCAAATAATTTTAAATTTAGGGTTGCCGTTTATGCGGCAACCCTGTTTTTATGTTTAATCGAAAGCAGCGCATAGATTGCAGCGAGCTTTTTAATTTGATAAAGCAATATCTAAAATAAAACTGATCTAAGCTGATATAGTTATCAGCAAAATATTTTTTTTATCGGAGTATTATATGCAGGTTGAAATGCTTGGGCTTAGCAAACACTTTGGTTCTACAAAAGCCGTTAACGAATTGAACTTAACTTTATACGACGGGGAGCTTATGTGCCTACTTGGGCCCTCCGGCTGTGGCAAAAGCACAGTGCTTAATATGCTGGCGGGTATATTGCCGGTTACTTCCGGCACCATACTTTTTGACGGGGAGGACGTTACCAAATACCCACCGGAGGAGCGTGGTATAGGCCTTGTGTTCCAAAACTATGCGCTCTACCCCCACATGACGGTGCTTGGAAACATTTGCTTCCCCTTGGAGATACAAAACGTCCCCAAGGACGAGCGCATTAAAAGGGCCACAGAGATGGCGGAGCTTGTGCATATGGAAGAATACCTAAACCGCAAGCCTAAGCAGCTTTCCGGCGGTCAGCAACAGCGTGTTGCAATAGCAAGGGCGCTTGTAAAAAGACCACGCCTTTTGTTGCTTGATGAGCCGCTTTCCAACCTTGATGCAAGGCTGCGCCTTGAAATGCGCGAGGAAATACGCCGTATACAGCGAAAAACCGAAGTTACTACGGTATTTGTAACCCACGACCAAGAAGAAGCTATGTCCATATCAGACCATGTGGCACTTATGAAGGACGGATACCTTCAGCAGCATGACGAAACACAAAACCTGTATAACGACCCAGATAACCAGTTCGTTGCGGACTTTTTGGGTAACCCGCCCATAAACAATATACCGGGGCACGCAGAAGGCAAGCTCTTTATATCAAACGACGGCAACTCCTTTATATATGAAGACATGGAAAAAGTGCCCGTCGGCAAAAAAATAAACCTGTCCGTTCGTGCGGAGAGCTTTATAGTATCCTCCGAAAAGCAAGATAGCACCATGGAAGCCAAGGTTTTAAGCGTATACCAGTTGGGCAAGGAAGAAATGGCTCTTTTACAATTCGGAGGCGTTGAAATGCGTGCTTATATTTCTTTTGACCACCATTTAAAGGCTGGAGATACAGCTCACCTTAAGCTTAGAAACCGCGGCGTATTTATATTCGACCTTGAAAGCGGGAGGCGTTACGCATGAAAAACCCCGCCCCAAAAAAGAAAAGGCGCTTCGGCTTAAGGCGATTCGCCGTACATATAGTGTTGTGCTTTGTGCTATCGGCTATGTTTTTTGGCGTAGGGTTGTTCGGCAAAAACCAGCTTGATTTGCAGGCACAAGGCTTTAGGATTTCCAGCCGTATAGATAACCTGCATAAAGAAGGCATCGCCCAAATAGAAGGCCTTATGCAGGAAGTTGCAGGCGAAGACAACTCTTCTATAATTAAACGCAGCGTTTCAAGCCGCAAGCGCGCACTAAAAAAAGAAGTAAGCGCTATGGTAGAAGAAGGCAAGGACAACACAGCAATACTCACACATATTGCGGATACGCTTATAACAGAAGCCTCAAAAAATTTAGACATACAAACCGCGGAGCTTTTGCAAACACAGGCGGATAAAAAACTCAACTTTGTATTTGAGCAGGTGGATAAGATAGCTCTGGAACATATGGATTCCTTAACTTTATCCAATGTGCGTAAAAAGCTGAGCGTTACCGCACCGCTTTACCCGCTTATGTATTATTCCTCTGCGCTTATTTGGGCAGGCGTTGTTTTTCTAAGCTTTGCCTTAGTTTTAAGCTTCCTTTGGCTTAAAAACAACGACGACGGCAGGGCAAAAATATCCTCCATTTTAGAGCCGTTTGACTACCTTTTGCCCTTCTTTGTCGGTGTAATAGCATTTACGCTCTACCCTATGATACGCGTCGTTATTATGTCCTTCCAAGAAAGATATAAATTGGACGGCTCATTTACCGGCTGGGGACTTGGTAACTACGAATATGTATTAAAGGGTATACCAGGCACAAGCAACTACTTTTTACAAGGGCTTGTAAATACATTTTTGTATGTGCTGTATACAGTACCCGCATCGACAGTTATAGCCGTCTTTGTAGCGTTTTTATTAAACAAAAAACTAAAAGGTTCAGCCATATACCAGACAGCTTATTTCCTACCCATGGTTACCTCAATCACGGCGGTAGGGCTTGTTTGGCGCTGGATATTCAATAAGAATTTCGGCCTATTAAATGCGTTGCTGCTTTTCTTTTCCGCTACTCCACAAAATTGGCTTCAGGCAACGGAAAATTCCATGGCGGTAATGGTAATATTTGGCATATGGAATTCGCTCCCCTTTACAATAATATTAATGCTGTCAGGCCTACAAAATATAGACGAAACCTATTACACCGTGGCAAGGGTTGACGGCGCTAAAACGCCCCGTATTTTCAGGCGAATTACACTACCGCTTTTGGCCCCTACAATAGGGCTTGTGCTTGTAATAAACAGCATATCCGCATTTAAAGTATTTACAGAGGTAACCGTGCTCTTTAACGGTAGCCCAGGCCCCGCCTATAACATGTACACCGTTGTATATTATATATACGAGATGATGCACCAACGCTTAGAGCTCGGCCGTGCCGCAGCCGCCGCAATAGTGCTGTTCTTCTTTATATTGCTGTTTACCATGGTGCAGCGTTTTATACAACGCCGCTGGAACTACGTATAAGGAGGGCGCTATGACTAAACAAAACAAAAAACGTTTAGGGACTTTACTGTATATATCGGGTTTGGCGGCGCTGTTTTTAGGGCTTGTGTTTCTGCTTGCAAAAAACAGCGGGCTATACCCAATGTTGCTTATAACATCGGCATTGCTTATAGCTTCCGGGCTTTATCTTAACCATTCCTATCAAACTAAGCTTGGCACATTTAAGCTTTTTCAGCATGTCCTTCTCATACTCGGTGCTGTTGTAATGGTGTTCCCGTTTTATTGGATGATAGCCTCCGCATTCAAAACAAGTGCAGAGATGAACATATTCCCCCCTACCATGCTCCCAAACAACTGGTTTAACTATGATAACTTCGTAATAGCTTTTAAAACAGCGCCATTTGCAAGGTATTTTATAAACTCCGTTATAACATGTTTAAGCAGTGTGGCAATAACCACACTTACCACCATACTTGCCTCGTTTGCGTTTTCACGGTTTAATTTCCCGGGGAAGGAAATTATATTTTCGCTTCTTTTATCCATGATGATGGTACCATTTGAAATACTCGTCATAACCAACTATACGACTATCGTAAAGCTCAGCATAAACGACACGCTTTGGGCGCTCGTATTGCCTTTTACAAGCAGTATTTTCTACACCTATATACTTCGCAATTTCTTCCAATCTATACCGGACGGGCTTTACTGGTCTGCAAGGGTGGACGGTTGTAGCAACTGGCGTTACCTTTGGAAGGTTATGGTTCCTATAGCAAAACCCTCGCTTTCAACCATAGTTTTATTAAACGCCATGGCTTCATGGAACAGCTTTATGTGGCCTATGCTCGTAATAAAGCAAGACACAAACCGCACGTTACCATTTGGGCTTTATACCTTTACAACGGAGGTCGGCGCCAACAACGAGTTGCTTATGGCAGCCTCATCTGTAGTAGTGCTACCCATGATAATCCTGTTCCTGTTTGCAAGAAAACAGATAGTAGGCGGTGTTGCACGTGGAGGTATAAAGGGCTAAATTTGAATTTTCAACGCTCTTATATTATTTATAAGTCCTAAGCTCCTGTTTATCTCGTCCGTTATACTTTGAATTTAGATAATACCATGCTATAATATATCCACATTATATACGGAGGAAGGCTTGGAAAAAAAGTTTTTGCGACAGATGGAGGCTCTGCTCGCTTCGCTCGAGGTTCCCTTGCTTGTTTTTGACGAGTTTGGCAAATTGTTATGCGGGAATATAAGAACGCTTATGTCTACCCCGCTTGACATTTCCCCCGGCGAAATGCGCCGCACAGATACACACCTGTTTTATAAGAGCGATATAAGCCACGTTATTATAGCGGCGGATTTAGATACACCTTTTGATATAATAAAGCTGTGTGCCTTTCTTTTGGACCGCTACTATACAGAGAACAGCAAAAGCGCTGAGTACCTGCCCTTTGTAAGGCTTTTAAAAGGCGAATTGCCTTTAAACGAAATACAATCGCTTAGTTTTAAGCACCATATCTCTCAAGCACAGGAGCGTGTTTGCATAATACTCTCCGCCCGCCAAAGCCCCTACGGGGACGCAGTAAACGCACTTAAAGGCTTGCTGCCGCTTGAAGATGGCGACCTATTTATACCTATATCCGGCTTCACTGTGGCGCTTATAAAGGCATTAAACGAAGAAGCCACGGCAGAAGATATGCAGGAGTTTGTAGAAGCCCTTGCGGAAACCGCACTTACCGAGGAAGGCATAGAATTTACTATATCAATAGGTAATCCAGTAAAACAGTTAGATAAGATAAGCCAAAGCTATGAACAGGCCATGCGTGCGCTTAAAATAGGGCTTGCCTTTTACCCAAAGCAACGCATATACCGCTACGACAACATGGTTTTTGCACGGCTTATGTCTGAAATCCCCAAAGAAAAAGCGCTTAAATACCATGCCTTGCTTTTTAACAGCACAAACGAAAAGCTCTTTAGCCAAGAAATTTTAGAAACGCTTACCGCATTTTTAGACAGCGACCTAAACATTGCCGATACCGCAAGGCAGCTTTACATACACAGAAACACGCTAATATACAGGCTCGAAAAAGTGCAATCGCAAACAGGGCTTGACCTTAGGCGTTTTAACGATGCACTTATATTTAAGTTGCTGTACGAGCTTAAAAACACATCTAAACTATCCGATTTTGAAGAGAGGGAACTATTGTGAACAAAAAAACAATTAAACTGCTGAGTATATTTTTAGCTTGCCTTTTACTTACAAGCCAAGCTTTTACAGAAAGCCCCCGTGTGGTATACGGCACAAACAATACCGTTACCATATCCAAGGACGAATATGAATACCTCAAAAGAAAAATAGATATGTTAAGTAAATACGAGCTCGTCGAGGAAGCTCGTCAATACGTGCAGAAATTCTACTACAAGGAACCAGACGAGCAGGCAATGCTTGACGGCGCCGTACAGGGGCTTCTGCGCGGCACTGGAGATGCCTATACATTCTACTACCCACAGGAAGCTTGGAAAACATTGTGGGAAGAAGACGAAGGCAAATATGCCGGCATAGGCGTGCAGATGCTTGGCGACTGGCGCGATTCTTCCGTTACGGTCGTCCGTGTATTTAAAGATACGCCAGCAGAAAAAGCGGGTCTGCGCAAAGGCGATGTGTTCTACAAGGTAGAAGATATAGAGGTTACAACTTTAACCATGCAAGACGCCGTCAACACCATGCGCGGGACACCCGGCGAAAAGGTAAACATAGAAATACTCAGGAATGGCGAAATAATGCCCTTTGAACTCACCAAGGCCATAGTTACCGTAAACAACCTTGAATATACAATGCTCGAAAACAGCATAGGCCTTATAGCGCTTTACGACTTTGCTGGCGATGTAGATAAGGAATTTAAAAAAGCTTTTAAAGAGCTTGAAGCACAAGGCATGAGGTCTTTAATATTAGACCTTAGGGATAACCCCGGCGGTTGGGTAGAGCTTGGTGTAAACATAGCGGACGTATTTTTGAGCAATGAACTCTTGTTCTATACAGAAGACCGCCAAGGTAATCAAGAAAAAACATACACCAAAAACGGTAAGTCGGATATACCGCTCGTTCTTTTGGTTAACGAAAACAGCGCCTCCACATCGGAAATTTTGGCGGGAGCGCTTAAAGACTATGACCGCGCCAAGATAATAGGCACAAATACATTCGGCAAAGGCATAATACAGCACGTCGTTCAGATGAGCGACGGCAAGAGCGGCATGCAGTTTACCGTGGCGCAGTATTTCACCCCCAAAGGACATGAGGTTCACGAGCTTGGAATAGCCCCCCATATAGAAATAGAACAACCCGAAGAAGACAAGACTGCCTTTTTCGACCTTGGCAGCCTTGATGACGACCAGCTTAAACGCGCCTACGAAGAAGCCCTCAAATTAATTAAATAGTTTTTAAGCAACACCTTTGTGCGCAAGTCTTGCAATATGTCGCATTTTACTGTATGATACTTGCGCCGCTAAGGTGTTGGGTCCCGTGCGATTTCATGGCGTGAACCCTGTCAGGTCCGGAAGGAAGCAGCAGTAAGCGTATGTTGAGATGTGCTGCGGGTAAACCTGATACCTTGCGGTATTTTATTTGAAGTTATTTAGGGAAACGCCGCCGGATTATGCGGTGTTCCCAATAAATTTATTTTAGAAGGAGAAACCTATGTGGAAAGCACCAGATGTATTGCATGAAGATAAAGAGCTTTTGCACTTTATCGAGCTTGAGGCACAGCGTCAACAGGATCATATTGAGCTGATTGCTTCTGAAAACTTTGTAAGCCCCGCGGTTATGGCAGCCATGGGCACGCCCTTAACCAACAAATATGCCGAAGGCTACCCCGGCAAACGTTATTACGGCGGCTGCGAATACGTAGACGAGGTGGAAACCCTCGCAATAGAGCGTGCAAAGAAGCTTTTTGGCGCAGATCACGCAAATGTACAGCCCCACTCAGGCAGCCAAGCCAATATGGGCGTATACTTTGCATTCTTACAGCCAGGCGATACAGTGCTCGGCATGAATCTAAACCACGGCGGCCATTTAACACATGGAAGCCCTGTAAACATATCCGGCAAATATTTTCAATTTGAAGCTTACGGTGTAAGCCCCGAAACCGAGCAAATAGACTATGAAGAGCTTGCAAAAAAGGCGCACGAAGTTAAACCTAAGCTTATAGTTGCGGGCGCATCCGCATACTCAAGAATTATAGATTTCCAAAAGTTCCGCCAAATAGCAGACGAAGTGGGCGCATATTTAATGGTGGATATGGCACATATTGCAGGGCTTGTGGCAGCGGGCCTTCACCCCTCCCCCGTCCCCTACGCGGATTTTGTAACTTCAACCACGCATAAAACATTGCGTGGGCCTCGCTCGGGCCTTATACTCTGCAAAGAAGAGCACGCCAAAAAGATAGACAAGGCAATATTCCCAGGCACCCAAGGCGGCCCTTTGATGCATATAATAGCCGCCAAGGCCATATGCTTTAAGGAAGCCATGGACCCTGCGTTTAAAACATACCAGCAACAGGTGCTAAGGAATGCCAAAGCCATGGAAGAACGCTTCAAAAAAGAGGGCGTACGCATAGTTTCCGGCGGTACAGACAACCACCTTTTGATGTTAGACTTTGCAGACCTTGAAGACACAACGGGCAAACAGATGGAAAACCTGCTTGAACAAGCCAATATAACCACAAACAAAAACATGGTGCCACGCGACAGGCGCAAGCCCAACCTTACAAGCGGTCTGCGCTTGGGAAGCCCCGCCGTTACCACAAGGAATATGAAGGAAGAACAGCTTAACGAAATAGCGGGTCTTATAGTTAAAGTGCTAAACGAAAAAGAAGCTGCTATACCCGCAGTTAAATCAAAGGTTAAAGAACTTACCGACGCATTCCCGCTGTATTAAGTTTTAATTATACTAAATTAAAACTATTAGTGCGAGAGTTCTGCGAGGTTTTTAGCATAGCAGAATTATGATATGCGGCCAAAAGTTACTTTTATCGAATAAAGCAAAGTAAAAAAGACCAATTATCAAAGCATTAATGGTTAAAATCAACATTCAAACGACCGTTCTTTATGGACGGTTGTTTTTATTATTAGACTCTTGTGTTATAATGGGCTTCGGAGGTAGATATGAACAAAAAATGTTTACTCGTGGACGGAAGCAGCCTGCTGTACAGGGCTTATTTCGCCCTGCCCCCCATGGACGCAGACGGCGTGCCCACACAGGCAGTGCACGGCTTTTTGCTTATGCTATTTAAAGCGCTTGAATTATCCAAGGCCGATTACTGCTGTGCGGCATTTGACGAAAAAACGCCCACCTTCCGCCATACTATGTATGAAGATTATAAGGCAAACAGGCCTCCCGCACCGGAGGATTTACTGCCCCAGTTTGACATAATAAAAGAAGTTCTTAAGTCTATGAACTTAGGTGCAATAAGCTTATCGGGCTATGAAGCGGACGATCTGCTCGGCACTATAAGCAAACAGTTGAGCGAAAAGGATTTTGTTGTAGACCTTTTGACTGGCGACCGTGACGCATTGCAACTTGTAAACGACAAGGTTCACCTTTTGTTTACTAAAAAAGGTATCACCGAAATAGTGCATTTTACACCCGATGAAGTTAAGGCCGTGTATAGCGTAAGCCCCGAACAGGTTACAGACTGGAAAGGCCTTATGGGCGATACGAGCGACAATATACCGGGTATACCCGGTGTTGGCGAAAAGACATCAATAAAACTATTAAGCGAATACGGCACACTTGAAGAAGTACTTAAAAACGCCGATAAAATAAAGGGCAAATTAGGCGAAAAGGTGCGTGCAAACAAAGAGCAGGCAAGGCTTTCAAAGGTGCTTGCAACCATACATACAGATGCACCCGTGGATTATGATATACAAAATTGGGAGGTTAAAAACCTTTCAGACGGCGAGCAGACCCTCAAACGCTATCAGCTTAACACCATAATAGACAAAATAAAGCGATTGGAAAAGCCGGAAGAAGAAGAAACCATCACCCCTGCACAAATAACCTTTACTATAATAGACAAAAATATAAAAAACGCTTTAAAGGCTTTAACTGACGAACCCTGTGCGCTTGTAATAGCAGATGACGCTATAAGCATAAGCCAAAAAAGCCTAAACTACAAAATACCGCTTATGTTTGGCCAGACCAGCCTTTTTGACACGGGCGATGCTACAAACGCAGGCGAAGCCATAAAAGAGGTTTTTAGCGTTCTCAAAATGCCGCTTATAGTGCATGACGCAAAAAGTCTGCTACATAAAGCCGACAGCTTTTCCGCTGTGCACCCAAATATACATTGGGACAGCATGCTTGCCGCCTACCTTATAGACCCGCAACAAAAAAGCTATGCCTTAAGTGCACTCGGAAGCCACGACAGTGCAGGGCTTTATTCACTTTATTTAACACAAAAACAAACCCTCCAGCGCCTTGGTATAATGAGCCTTTTTAAGGATATTGAATTACCCCTATCCCATGTGCTATACCAAATGGAAGTTTCAGGCTTTAAGGTTGATACGGGCGTTTTGCAATCTTTAGGT
>JAUNLY010000030.1 GCA_030532025.1 Eubacteriales bacterium | reverse complement strand
ACCTCCCCCAGGAAAAACCAGCCATAAAGCTTTAGCTAACGAGTGAAACTTGTTGAAATAAGTATCTTAGTACTCTATGTGTAACATATGTGTTGACAGTTAAGAAATTATTTTCAAAAAATGTTTTTTAAGGCTTGACAAGTTTTTTTTTATCAAGTATAATCAGCTCCGCTGTTAACTCATGCGGATGTGGCGGAATCGGCATACGCGCACGTTTGAGGGGCGTGTGGTTTTACCGTACGAGTTCAAGTCTCGTCATCCGCACCAGCGATTACCCGAAGCAAAAAGCTTCGGGTTTTTTTTATAGCTTAGAATGTTTTTTTGTATATAAATACATATAAAGCTAATGTAAAAATCACCCAATCTCATTAGTGTTTTAAAAGCTTAAAAAGGTTGATAAACAGCCAAGCACAACTCATAAAATTTTATTCCAATTGCTTGTCGCTGTTGTGTTTTTAAACCGCTGATGTTATCCTGTATACAGCACCTATTGTTATAGTTTTATTATCTTTAATGGTGCTGAGATAAAAGCGTTATATTATTTTAGGAGAATTTTTGTGTCTGAAAAAGAAAAAATAAAGATAGTTGCACAGAATAAGAAAGCAAGGCATGATTATTTTGTGGAGGAAAGCTACGAGGCGGGCATAGAGTTAAAGGGGACGGAGGTAAAGTCCATACGCCTTGGCAATGTAAATCTTAAAGAAAGCTATGCACAGGTCAGAAACGGCGAAATCTATGTGCTTGGTATGCACATAAGCCCTTATAAACAAGCTTTTCAGGCGGATTCCGACCCCGCAAGGCCCAAGCGTTTGCTTTTACATAAAAGAGAAATACGCAAAATTGCGGCAGCTGTGCAGCAGAAAGGTTACACTCTTATACCGCTTAAAGTTTATTTAAAGCATGGATTAATTAAAGTAGAGCTTGGCGTATGTATAGGTAAACGCCTGCACGACAAGCGGGACGCCATAAGCCGCCGCGACGCTAAGCGCGCTATTGATAGGGCGATTAAATCGAATAACAAAGTGTCCGGTGATTTTTAGACGCTTATTTTAATAGTGTTGATGTGCCGCGCAATTAAGCTGTATCCTTGGTACAAATTTTTCTTTACCTGTTGCCTGCAAAAAGCTCGATTTGCAGTAACTTAAACCTTTATTTTTGGATTTGCACCTGACGAAACTTTATTTGCAAGCGTAACACATTATTTGTGCGGTATATATTTAAAATAAAACAAGTAGGAACCACACGTTATTCGTCATATAACTATGGTGATTAAAAAAACACCAAACATATATAAACTCTTCGTTTTCTTGTAAGTCAATTCGCGTTTTGTTATAATCCTGTATGGTATAAAGGAGGTGTCATTATGGCGGAGGAGAGGTTCAGCAAAAAGAACATTAAAACGATAGTTCTTTTAATGATGTTCGCTTTTATGCTGTACCGCTTCGACAACGTAATGATGGCGATAAGGGATATAATATTCATTATGACGCCCTTTTTTATGGGTGCTTTGATTGCAATTATAGTGGATATTCCTATGAAATGGCTTGAGAAAAATTTGCGTTTTCTTCAGCGCACGCCATTTTTAAGAAAAATAAAAAGACCGCTGAGCTTAAGCTTAGCTTTTATAATAGTCATCGCGATAATTACAGTTTTACTGCTTGTTATAATACCGGAAGTAAGTGGCGCTGTGGAAAGCTTAATAGCGGTAATACCAGAAACACTTCGCGCGCTTACTAATTGGCTGTCCGAACAAAGCGACAAGTTCAGCGAAAACCTTGCATTTATAGAGGTTCCGAATCAGACAGAAGTTAAGAGCTATTATGAACAATTCATCCAATACATATTAGGCGGTATATCAAACTCTCCGCACATAATAAGCTCCGCCGCGTCAGGCATAACAGACATCTTTATAGGCGCTGTTTTTGCGGTGTATATGCTGTTTTCAAAGGAAAAAATAAAAGCGGGCTTTAGGGTGTTTAGCAACACATATTTTAAACCTGCGACAAGCTTTAAAATGCAGAAGGTATTTACTCTTTCAACGAGGATTTTTTCGGACTTTATAGGCGGGCAAATGCTTCAGAGCGCTTCTTCTGCTATTTTAACGGGGCTTTTGCTGTGGATCTTTAGAACACCGTATTCTACACTTATTGCAATGCTCGTGTTTATTACGGCATTTGTACCTATTTTTGGCCCTTATATTTCCGGTGCAGCGGGGGCGATACTCGTTTTCTCGGCGGATAGCAGCATGGTGCCGGTCTTTTTGCTGGTGTTTTTGGTGGTGCAGCAAATATCAGGTTCAGTGATATACCCGCGCATAATGCGCAACGCCATACATCTTCCGTCAATTTGGGTGTTGGTTTCAGTAACCATAGGTGGCGGGCTTATGGGCATAGTGGGTATGCTGTTTTTTGTACCGCTTGCTGCAATAATATATCAAATCCTTGAAGAAGACATACAGAAAAAACAAAAAGCAAAGCTGGTAAAAAATGAGTGATATTGTTTTTGAACACGTCAATAAACAACAGGACGGTTTAAGCCCCCTGTATGATATAAGCTTTTCGGTAAAACAAGGAGAAGTTTATACGATTTTAGCTTCAAAAAATTCCGGTAAACACACTATATTATCTCTGCTTATGGGGCTTGTTAAACCCGATAGCGGCAGTGTTACACTTAAGGGTAAGGATTGCTTTTTGCAAAGGCGTCAGGTGCATAAAATGGCGGGCTTCGTATCCTACCGTGCGCCTTTTCCATATAGTGCAGACGGAGAAAAATATATACGCTTCCTTGCGGATTGGCATGGCAATGCTTCGTTTAAAAAAATGCAATATATTATGGAAAAACTAAACATAAACCCTTTGGGAAGCTTTAAGCATATGGACGATGACAACATAAGAAAAATGTCCGTGCTTGCAGGCCTTATGTACGATAGCCCAATACTCGTGCTTGACGAACCCTACGCGGGCCTTAACCCTGTGGATAGAGATAGCCTTACACAAATTTTAGCTGAAGAAAAGGAACAGGGCAAGACAATACTGCTTATGACGAGGATTTTGCAGCAGGCTCAAAAAATAAGCGATAAAATATGCATAATGCGAAAGGGCAGGATTGTCGTTGAACAGCATGCTGAAGCTCTAAACGCCATAAGGCAAAAGGTATACCATATTTCTTTCTCAACCGAGGACGAGGCAAGCCGTTTCTCGCAGGAGTGGGAAAACGGCGTGGAGCTTCTTGGGAAGCGTGCAATAGTTGCGGTGCCGGGAAGTCCTAAAGCCCTTATTAAAACATTAGCGGATTACGATGTTATGGACTTTGTAGGCGGCAAGGAAGACGGCGAGGAGTTTTTCCTTCGCTTTTACGGAGATGAAATGCAATGAAAAGCTTATTTACAAACCGCATGCGGCGGCTTATGTTTTATTTAATAGGCTTTGCGCTGTTGTCTTTCTTGTGGGCATTAGGTACGGCATGGGCATATATACCACCAGCAGACGGACAGCTTACATTTGTTGAACTTATCAAAAAAGAAATTCCTAAAACGGCGGAAGTGCTCAATATAAAACGTGGGATTACTCCGTCCGAGCATTTTACGGCGCTGTCTTTTGGTGCGGTTTTGCCGTTATTTTCTTTTGTTTATATACTTTATGCCGTTAAACGCTTGCAGGCGGATATAATTCTAAACAAGGAATATTATTTTTTTATACAAACATCACATAAACAATCAAATATAGTTATAGTAAATTTTGTCGCCATACTTATAGGCCTTGCAGTGCAAACGACAGCTGTTATACTTGCATTGTTTGTGGCATCTTTTATATGGGGCTATTGGACATTTTCGTTTAACGCCATTATATCCGTAATGCTTATGTTGTTTGCCCAAAACGCCTTTAGCGCAAGTTTTGTATTGCTTGGCGCAGGTATTACAAAAACCGGCAGGCTGCATTTTGTGTTCCCGTTTTTGCTTGTGTTTTGGTTTATACTGCCAAGGGCAGCTGTACTTGTAAAAGAAATCGAATTTTTAAAATATCTTTCGCCTTTTTCTGCGATTGATATTTGGAAAACCCTAAATAAATTTGACCCTACACTGCCGCTTGTTTTTGTTGCGGCGGGAGCTTTATTGGCGCTTATAACAGCCCTATATTTTAACAGAAGAGAGTTTATAAAAGCGGAGGAAGATATATGAAAAGATATTTTAAATTAGACCCTTGGAAAATCATAGAAGATAGCTTTCCCAAGGATACTATGCGCATAAGCGAAAGTATTATGTCGCTTGGCAACGGCTCTATGGGCTTAAGGGGCAATTTTGAAGAGGACTACTCGGGCGATTCTCACCGTGGCACCTATATAGGCGGTGTCTGGTTTCCGGATAAAACAAGGGTCGGCTGGTGGAAAAACGGCTATCCGGAATATTTCGGCAAGGCCATAAACGCTGCAAACCTAATAGGCTTGCATGTGTTTGTTGATGGAGTCAAAATAGATGCGGCAAAATTACCGGTAAAGAGCTTTAGCCGTTCGCTCGATATGCAAACGGGGATATTAAAAAGAAAGATGACGCTTTCCTTAAAAAGTGGAGAAATTACTATAGAAACGGAACGCTTTGTCTCCATGGCATCAAAAGAATTATTGGCACTGCGCTATACGCTTATAAGTTCCTTTGATGCCGAAGTCAAAATACAAGCCTATCTTGACGGCAATGTGCATAACGAGGATAGCAACTACGACGAAAGCTTTTGGGATATGCTTAAGAGCGAAGCTACTCCCGAATATATTTCCATAATAAATAAAACAAAGGAAAACCCTTTCAAAACACCAAGGTTTACCGTGGCGGCTGCTTCAAGCATAGATACGGGTATGGAATTCCTGTCTACAGAAACCTTAAACGGCTATGCTGAGGCAACTTACCAAAAAACGCTAAAAGCGGGGGAAAGTGTACGGCTCGATAAGCTTATATGCGTACTTACGGACAGGGATTACAGTAAAGAAGAACTTTCGGATAAATCAAAAGCCAAACTAAAAACCTTTAAAGAACAAGGCTATGTAAAATTAAAGCAGTCCCACGAAAGGGCATGGCTAAACAAATGGGACATGGCGGACATAAGCATAGCGGGTGATGACGCTTCCCAGCAGGGGATAAGGTTCAATTTGTTTCAGCTTTTTAGCACCTATACGGGTGATGACGCAAGGCTAAATATAGGCCCTAAAGGATATACAGGTGAAAAATACGGCGGTGCAACATATTGGGATACCGAAGCTTTCTGTTTCCCTGTGTATTTGGCGACATCGGGAGAAGATGTTGCTAAGAACCTGCTTTTGTACCGCTATTACCAGCTTCCAAAGGCATATGAAAACGCTAAAAAACAAGGGCTTGATGGTGCACTATATCCCATGGTTACATTCGATGGCACAGAATGTCACAACGAATGGGAAATAACATTTATGGAACTGCATAGAAACGGTGCCATGGCGCTTGCTATATTCAATTACACCACATACACGGGAGACTTTGCTTATCTTAAAAACGAAGGCCTCGAAGTGCTATATGGCATTGCGAAATTTTGGGCGGATAGGGTACATTGGAACGAAAACAAACAATGCTATATGCTTCACGGCGTAACAGGCCCCAACGAGTACGAAAACAACGTAAACAACAACTGGTATACAAATAGGGTTGCTGCATGGTGCCTTAACTTCTTCTGCCAGTCGGCAGCTTTGGCGGGGGAAGAACGCTGTAAAGAATTAGGATTGACTTACGACGAAACAGAGAAATTTAAAAAAATATCACAGAATATGTATTATGCGGAGGACAAAGATCTAGGCATATTTGTTCAGCACGATACGTTCTTAGATAAGGTGTTAAAACCTGTATCAAGCATTCCGAGTGAAGAGCGTCCCATAAACCAGCATTGGTCTTGGGATAAGATATTGCGTTCGTGCTACATAAAACAGGCGGATGTTCTGCAGGGCCTTTACGCTTTAGGCCATCTGTACGACCTTGAAACCAAAAAACGCAATTTTGAGTTCTATGAACCTATGACCGTGCATGAGAGTAGCCTATCACCATGTGTACACGCCATATTGGCAGCGGAGCTTGGCAAAAAGGAAAAGGCTGTGGAAATGTACCTGCGCACCGCAAGGCTTGACCTTGATAATATAAACAACGACACACAGGACGGCTTGCATATTACCAGTATGTCTGGAAGCTGGCTTGCAATAGTGCAGGGTTTTGCCGGTATGCGCACGACCGAAGCCTTGTCTTTTAACCCTATGCTGCCGGATATTTGGGAAAGTTACAGTTTTAAATTCCTATACAGAAAGCGTCTTATTATGCTTCACGTAGGTAAAGACGAAATAAATGTTTTTTTAGAAAAAGGCAATCCCGTAGGCATAAAGATATACGGAAAAGAATATACATTGGATAGCCATATAAAAGTATTATACGGAGACAGAAATGATATCTGACAAAACCGAACGCTTAAACCATTACCGCAGCGCTTTACCGGGAGTGGATAAAGCCGTATTCGCCCACGAAAAGAAAGGCATAGATATAGCTAAAGCCTTTACAAACGAAGGCATAAAGGTAATCGAAAAAGCTTACGACACGAGGGAAGATATAAACCGCAAGTTTGAAGAACACTTCCACACGGTAGATTTGATGATATGCCTTGAAGGCGAAGAAACAATACATGTGCAGGATTCCAATCTTCTAAAAGCTGGGGAAAACCTACCGGATGGTAAGGACGGCAGAAAATTAAACGGCGAGCCGCAAGGTATGGCGTTGCACCTTAAAGCCGGACATTTTGTTGCGTTTTTCCCTGGCGAAGCACATATGGTAGCGGGGCATGTATCAAATAAAAAGACTCACGTCAAAAAATTAGTTGTAAAAATTGATCTGCAAAGAAACTTAAACCCAAATTGTCCCTGTACTTCTGACTGCATAAGGCACGGTATATGTGCAGAATGCGTTGTGTGGCACCGCCAACCGAACAACAGCCTACCAGCATGTTTAAGAGAAAAAGGGAAAATACTAATTGAAAAAGCTTTAAATAACATGTAGTTTTAATGCTAATTTCAACATTTAATGCTCTGATAAAGCGGTTTTTTCATTAACGATTTGGATTAGTATTAGTATAAAATCTTAGATTTTTCTAATTTTCGCCAAATGACATTTTTATTTTAGTATGCTATACTGTCTATTGCGATATAATTTGTTTTAAGGAGCATTTGATGAAGGGCAGCAATAAACAGGCAATAAAAACAATGCTGAATATAATGCTTATTGTCGGCACTTTCATCATAGTAATATATTTTGCTCTTGCATCCGGAGATATAAAACAAATAGTAAATGCCCTAAGAGGGATACACAAGGGCTGGCTTTTAGGTGCGATAGGCTGTTTTATGTTGTATGCTTTTTTTGAAGGCTTTATAACATATGCTTTTTTTCGCTTTCAAAAGGTCAAAACTATGCTTTCTTCTAACATAACCGTAGGACTTGTAGGCATGTATTATTCTTCCATAACTCCTGCGGCTACAGGTGGGCAGCCTATACAGGTGTATTCCCTAAGAAAGCGTGGCGTTTCTACGGGCGTGAGTTCTTCAGCACTCGCGGTTAAGTTTTTTTGCTGGCAATGCGCCGTGCTTATTATAGGGATTTTCCTGTGGGCGACTCATACGGATTTGGTAAAAGCCAATATGCACGGTGGCATAGTGTTTCTTGTAATAGGCTTTATAGTTAATGCAGCCATGGTAGTAATAGTGCTGCTGCTTGCCATTTCAAGAAACATAGTGCGTGCTATAGTCATTTTTGCGGTAAACATAGGCGCAAAGCTGCGCATAGTTAAGGATAAAGCTATGACCGCCTCCAAAGCTGACGCCGCTTTGGAGGATTTTCACGCAAGCGTTAACCTTTTAACCAAAGAGCCTTTTCAATTTATAGTTTTGTTTTTACTGTCTGTATGCGAGGTATTGGCTCTAATGAGCGCCATATATTTTGTATACAGGGGTCTTGGAATGCGTACGCACCACTATTCAGACCTTCTAACCATGCAGACCATGCTGCATATAGCTGCCTCGTTTACGCCCTTGCCGGGAGCTTCCGGAGCGCAGGAGGGCGGGTTTTACCTGTTTTTTGGCTCGTTTTTTCCTGATAACATAATATTCGCCGCTATGTTCGTGTGGCGGTTTGTAACCTATTATCTTTCAATTATATGCGGCTTTATCGCCGTGCTTATCGACAATGCAAGCCGCAAAAACCAGAGCATAAGGAGCTAAAAATGAAAAGAAAAATTGCCTTGACATTCATTATAATTTATTTGCTTACATTGACGGTGCCGATTTATGCTGCCCTTGAAATCCCGCCAAGACCTATAATATTGGAGCTTTCTGTAGGGCAGTACACAGTGCCTATTAAGGCTAATGGTACATGGAAAAGCAAACACCCAGAAATAGCCACGGTAAGTCAAGACGGCGTTATAACAGCGCTTCAAAATGGCTATACACTTATAGAGTGCATAAACGCCAAGGGCAAGACGGTCATGCGGGCGGAAGTGCAGGTAGGACCGGTACCTGAACCCCCGACAGAAATAAAAAATGCAATTCAAAGTGCTATTTTAGAGTGGCAATCGGCCGCAAACGAAGCCTTTCCGCGCTTTAACAAATTTACAGAGTGGTATAACCCAAAGGCTTACAAGGGCTTCGGCTGGTGTGGTGCATTTGTTGGCTATAACCTTGAAAACGCAGGTGTTACTATGAACAAGGAATTCAAAGAGAAAAAAGCACCACCGCTTATGGACGGCTCTTTGTTTGCTGTAAGACAGGCGTCTCAAACAAAGCTCTTCGAAGGCTTTTTAAATAGGGATAGGTTGAGCAGCATACCACGCCCGGGGTATTATATAATCTACGGCAAAAAAGGCAGTACTCCTTATACTCATGTAGGCATGGTTACGGCAGTTACAAGCCGTGAGGACGGAAGCTTTATTTTGGAAACCGTGGAGGGTAACCTAAACAGCAGGATACGCCGTTATAACTACATATATAATGCCTTGGCGGACAGAAAAGAAAAGAACATAATATCTTTACCGGAAGAGCAAAGAACGCAGAGCGATATATTCATGTATGACTACGTTAAGGACTTTTACATAAACTGTTTCGGACAGACATGGTATTAGCCTTTATATAACACTGGATTTACTTATTAATATTTTTAATTAATATAACAAAACACGTCCTGTATTATATACCACAGGGCGTGTTTTGTTGTGAAAAAGTATACTATTAAAATAAAGAAAACGGGGAATCTTGCGATTCCCCGTATTAGACTAAAGAACTTAGTACTTGCGCTTGCGTGCTGCTTCGGCCTTTTTCTTGCGTTTTACGCTCGGCTTTTCGTAATGCTCGCGCTTGCGAACTTCAGCCAAAACCCCAGAGCGGGCACATTGACGTTTAAAGCGCTTTAAAGCACTGTCTAACGACTCGTTCTCTTTTACACGAATTTCTGACACTTGTTTCCCTCCCTTCGCACATCTCGCCCAGGCTAATCGCCGCATACACGGCAGATGGCGACTGTTCTCCTATTATAACGCAGAGCTTTATCTTAGTCAACCACTCAAAATTATTTTACTTGCACTTTATTTGGTGCTGTGGTATTATACCTGTGTTCAAGGAAAGTGAGGTTTTTTAATGTCAGGCTTAAGATTAGTTCTAACGATATTATTAATGGTATCTTCCGTAGCTTTAATCGTATCTGTACTTCTTCAGAAGGGCGATACGGAGCAATCCACCATATTTGGAAGCGCAACAAACAGTTACTTTGGTAAAAATAAAGAAAAAACAAAAGAAGGCAAACTTGCAATGGCTACAAAGGTAACGGCAAGCGTGTTCATTCTTTTGAGTATCGTAATGCTTTTTGCTTAATAAAACCAATGTATTTTTGCTGACGCTTTGCGTCAGCTTTTTTTCGTTAAAGAGTTAAGAATATTAGAATATGATTTGCTTATCTGTAAATAAAATAGCTAAGTCTTTCGCCGGCATACCGGTGCTTAAGGATATAAGTTTTTCTCTAAAAGAAGGGCAGAGGATAGGCCTTGTAGGCGTTAACGGCTCCGGCAAAAGCACATTGCTAAAAATAATAGCGCAGGAAACGCAGCCCGACTCAGGCGATATTATCGTGTCGGATTTTTTGCGCATAGGATATTTAGAACAGTCTTGGGTGCCAAAATTAGGCCAAACCGTAAAAGAAACCGTTTTAGAAATATTTGAAGATCTCATAAAAGCCGAAGAAAAACTAAACCGATTAAGCGATGCTATGGCGGAGGAAAAAAATCCCGAAGCGCTCGAAAAACTGGGTGAAGATTATTCAAAGGTGCTTCATTTTTATGAAGCAAACGACGGTTATTCTTTTCGTTCAAAAATAAAAGGAGTGCTGTCGGGCCTTGGCTTTGTTGACGGTTTTGAAGACAGGGAAGCCAATACCTTAAGCGGTGGAGAGCTTACCCGCCTTAATTTGGCGCGCCTGTTGCTAACAAAGCCTGATATATTATTGCTTGATGAGCCTACGAACCATTTGGATATACACGCGCTTGCATGGCTTGAGGAATTCCTTTTAAACTACAAAGGTTCGGTTATAGCTGTGTCGCATGACAGGTTTTTTCTGGATAGAGTGTGTACCGATATGCTGGAAATACTTTTTGGCGTAAGCGAGTTTTATCCGGGCAATTATAGCGTGTATATGTCTTTACGCGCCGAACGCTTTGAAAGCCGTATGCGAGCCTACACAAAACAGCAGGAAGAAATAGAGCGCCAAAAGCAGATTATAGAGCGTTTCCGCTCGTTTAACAGAGAAAAATCAATTAGAGCCGCCGAAAGCCGCCAAAAAAAGATAGATAAGCTACAGCTTATAGATAAACCGATTGAAGAAAAGCAGATTTTTTTCCGTTTCACTGCAAATAAACGCATGGGTGAAGAAGCCTTAGTGGTAAAAGAGCTTACAAAATCTTTCGATGGTGTTTCGATCTTTGAAAATATAAGCCTTTTCCTTTCGGAAGGCGACAGAGCTATAATAATAGGCGACAACGGCATAGGCAAAACCACACTTCTTGAAAGCATAACAGGTGCAAAGGTGGCGGATAGCGGTACGGTCAAAATAGGCTCAAATGCACAGATGGGCTATTACGATCAAAAACTGCAAAGCCTGCATGATGATAAAACTATATTAAGAGAGGTTTGGGACGGTTTTCCAAGGCTTAGTCAGACGGAAATACGCTCGGCTTTAGCGCAGTTCCAATTTTTAAACGAAGATGTATACAAAGAAATAAAAAGCCTTTCGGGTGGGGAAAAATCCCGCGTGGCATTAACAAAGCTAATGCTAAGGCACGATAATCTGCTTATTTTAGACGAACCCACAAACCACCTTGATGCAGAAAGCCGCGAGGTGCTGGAGGAAGCTTTAAGCAAATATAACGGCACTATACTTGCGGTGTCGCATGATAGGTATTTTATAAACAAGATAGCTACAAAGGTGTTGTTGCTAAGTCGCAACAGCATAACAGAATATCCCGGAAATTTTGACGATTTTATCGCACAGCAGGAAAAAGAAAAGCAATTCGGGGAAGATTATACGCCGGGCATTACAAAAACGCAGCTTGCAAAAAACCGCAAGCGTACAAAGGAAACCGAAAAGCAAATACAACAGCTTAAAAATAATGTAAAAAAGGCTGAGCAAGAAGTTTTAAAGGCGGAAGAAGTCCTTGAAGAGATAGAAAAACAGCTTTCCGAATCCTCCTTATATCAAGATAGCGATAAAATAAACAAAGTCATATTAAAGCACAACGAAGCACAGCAATGCGTGGAGGAGGCTTACACTAAGTGGCAACATGCAGAGGAAGCCTTGGACGAATTTATAAAAAACATCGACAATGACTAATAAAAAACAAAGCATATTTATTTAGATACTTTTAACTAATAATTTTATAAAGGTGGTGATTTTATGTACTATATCACAGGCGCAACGGGTTTTTTAGGACTGCATATCGTAAAAATGCTTTTAGAAAAAGGGGAAAAGCTAAGGGTCTTGGTTTATCCTGGTGACCCTGCGGAAAAGCAGCTTCCGTCGGGAGTGGAAATAATACACGGCGATGTGAGCGACAAAGAAAGCGTAAAAAAGTTTTTAGAGCCTAAAAGCCTTGAAAAAAATACCGTAATACACTGTGCAGGCCTTATTTCGATAGCATGGAAATACGATAAAAGGCTGTGGAACATAAACGTGTTGGGTACTAAAAACATAACAGATATATGCGTTGAAAGAAATTACAGGCTTATATACGTTTCCTCGGTGCATGCCATGCAGGAAAAACCTGGTAATGAACCCATGGAAGAAGTAAGTGCATTTTCTCCATCTCTTGTGGTAGGCGCTTATGCCAAAACAAAGGCTGCGGCAAGCGCCTATGTTGTAGATTCGGTAGTAAATAGGGGCCTAAATGCCGCCATGGTTTTTCCAAGCGGTATAACGGGCCCGGGGGCGCTTGCAAACAACAGCGTCACACATATGATAAAGCAGTGTGCTTTAGATAAGCTGCCTGCGGGTACAAAAGGTGGTTACAACTTTGTAGATGTGCGGGACGTGGCGTTAGGAATAGTTAATTTGTGCTATAAGCCTAATTTAAAAGGCGGCTTTATATTAAGTGGTCATTACAAGACCATAGCAGAATTTTTTGACGCGATATACTTAGCTACCGATAAAAAAACAAAGCGCATTAAATACATGGTTCCAAGGTGGCTGGTAAGCGTTTTTGTAGTACCTATATACAAAATAATATATGCAATTAAAAAAGAAACCCCTATATACACAAGGTATTCCATATATACCCTTGGAAGAAACGCTAACTATGTAAACAAAAAAGCGCAGGAGCTGTTGAATTTTAAACCGAGGGTTTTTAATATAACAGTTAACGATACCGTCCTGTGGATGAAGGAAAACGGTTTAATTAAATACTAAATATAATTATTGATAAAATGTAGATATATACCGGCCGCTTAATAAAACCTATTATCTGTTACAAATATTTGCGTTCTAAGTGCCTATTATAGCTTGTTTTTAACGCCCAATATAATTTTGCAAGCTTTTTCTTGGCAGTGCTTGCGTTTAGGATAAAAATATGGTATTATCTACAACGCTATTTGAGCAAGCTTGATGGATGGAGGTGAACGAAGATGGCAAATATCCAGTCTGCAAAAAAGCGTATCAAAGTTATAAAGACCAAGACATTACGCAACCGTATGGTTAAAACACAGGCTAAAAATGCGGTGAAGAAGTTCCGTAAAGTGCTTGCAGAGGATCTTACTGTGGCACAGGATCAGCTTAAGGCTACCTCCTCCGCTTTGGATAAAGCCGTATCCAAGGGTGTTATGCACCGCAATGCTGCAAGCCGTAAGAAATCAAGGCTTACAAAGGCGTTGAACAAGGCTATGGCAGAATAAAAATAAACGCTTCTACAACGGAAGCGTTTTTTATTTGCTTTCTACCGCCTTAACGGCGTTTTTTAAATATGAGGTCGGCAAGCCCGCGAACTATATTCACGATAAGAGAAGCAAAGAAAAGCCATAAAAAGCTCTCGTAGCGTATATAGCCTGGAAACATAAGCGTTATAAAATACAAAAGTCCGACATCTATAAATACATATAATAGTCCGAGCGTTAAAATGTTAAATATTCCAAGCAGTAAGCGCAGAAGCGGGCGTATGAGTGCGTATGCGAGCATAAGCATAGCGCCCGCTGCAATTGCTGTTTCGTAAGAATAACACCAAAATCCTGCGAGCAGATAATCTGCCAGTGGGAGAGAAAATGCTCCTAATACAAATCGAATAAGAAAGCTAAGCATTTTTTACTATATCGTTTCCTATAAGCATGCAGTCGCCGAAACTGAAAAAACGGTATTTATCTTTTACTGCTTCTTCGTATGCTAAAAGTGCTTCCTCGCGCCCCATAAATGCAGATACAAGCATAAGCAAAGTGCTTTGCGGTAAGTGGAAGTTTGTAAGCAACACGTCCGTCGCTTTAAACTTATAGCCTGGATATATAAAAATATTTGTGTTGCCACTTTTAGGTTGTATAAAACCACTTTCATCTGCGGCGCTTTCAAGCGTTCTTACGGCAGTCGTGCCTATACATACTATTCTGCCGCCATTTTCGCGTGCTTTGTTTATCTTATCCGCGGCGTCCTGTGAAACTTCAAAAAACTCCGTGTGCATATTATGGGCTTCTATATTTTCTTCCTGCACTGGTCTAAAGGTTCCAAGCCCCACATGCAAAAGTACCGGCACTATGGCTATACCCTTTTGCTTTATTGCATCCAAAACTTCTTCGGTAAAATGCAGACCCGCGGTGGGCGCTGCGGCGCTACCCTCTATTTGGGCATATACTGTTTGGTACTGCGAGGAGTCCTCAAGTTTTTCGTGTATATAAGGCGGGAGAGGAGTTTCGCCAAGGCGATCAAGTATGTTTTCAAATATACCATCGTAAGAAAACCTTACTATGCGGCCGCCAAAGTCAGTAGTGTCTATAATTTCCGCTCGCAATTCTCCGCCACCAAAGCTTATGGTACTGCCCGCTTTAAGTCGTCTGCCCGGTCGCACGAGCGCTTCCCAGTCGTTTTGGTTTATTCTTTTAAGTAAAAGTACCTCAACCGGTATTTGAGAGAGGTCTTTTACGCCTATAAGCCTTGCAGGTATTACCTTTGTTTCGTTTACCACCACCACATCGTTTGGGCTTAGGTAATCTACAATGCTTTTAAAAATCTTATGCTCGCGTTTGTTTACAAACCTGTCGCACACGAGCATACGGCACATCTCCCTTGGCTGCATGGGGGTCTGTGCTATAAGCTCCTCAGGCAGGGTATAATCAAAATCAGATGTTTTCATCAAATAAGCTCACTTGTTCGTTATCTTCGTTTTTAAGCTGTGCGGGGATAGGTTTATTAAGATGCTCATATGCCCGCGCCGTAGTTATGCGTCCCTTGGGGGTTCTTTGTATAAAGCCAAGCTGTAAAAGGTATGGCTCATAAACGTCCTCTATGGTGCCGGAATCTTCTCCGGTGGAGGCGGATATGGTGTCAAGCCCCACAGGCCCTCCGGAAAACTTATCTATTATAGTAAGCAGCAGGTTTCTATCCACTTGGTCAAGCCCTAAGCTGTCAACTTCAAGCATTTTAAGCCCTTCCTGTGCTATTGCTTTTGTTATTTTGCCGTCGCCACGAACCTGTGCAAAGTCTCTAACCCTTTTTAGCATACGGTTGGCAACACGGGGGGTACCACGGCTTCTTCTTGCTATTTCTCTTATGCCTTCTTCTTCTGCGTGCATGTTGAGTATATTGCTTGAGCGCAGGAGTATTTTGGTGAGTTCATCTGTGTCATATAGTTTAAGCCTATATGTAATGCCAAAGCGGTCCCTGAGCGGTGCCGAAAGCTGACCCGCGCGGGTTGTAGCGCCTATAAGCGTAAAACGGGGGAGGTCCAAGCGCATAGACCGTGCCGTAGGGCCCTTGCCTATCATAAGGTCTATGGCAAAGTCCTCCATGGCGGGGTATAAAACCTCTTCAACTGCACGGGAAAGGCGGTGTATTTCGTCTATAAAAAGCATATCTCCGTGCGAAAGGTTTGTAAGTATGGAGGCTAAATCTCCGGGGCGCTCTATAGCGGGGCCTGATGTAATGCGTATGTTTTGCCCCATTTCGGAAGCTACTATGCAGGCAAGCGTCGTTTTACCAAGCCCGGGCGGGCCGTAAAGCAGCGTGTGGTCAAGCG
>JAUNLY010000141.1:559-2062 GCA_030532025.1 Eubacteriales bacterium | reverse complement strand
GCAAAAGGCTTGTATAACACACAGCCACATGCTTGGATAAAATAAAGCCAAACTCTTTGATAAAATGTAGACAAACAATGGGATTGTGTGTTATAATGCTTACAGAGGTGGTATTATGAACAAATATTTGCAGAGAATTGCAGACACAATTTTGCAGGACAGGCTTGAAGCCAAAGGAGCGGTTTTAATAGAGGGTCCAAAGTGGTGCGGCAAAACCACCACTGCAAAACAACAGGCAAAAAGCCATCTTTCTATGGATAGGCCGAATATGACGGGCCAATACCAAACGATGGCGGAAATATCTCCGGAACAGCTGCTTGAAGGCGATACGCCACGGCTTATAGACGAATGGCAAATTGCGCCAAACCTTTGGAACGCTGTACGGTACGAGGTTGACCGAAGAAATAAATTAGGGCAGTTTATTTTAACGGGCTCTGCGGTACCGGCAGAGCTTGACCCCTCAACACATACGGGTATCGGCAGAATTTCAAGGCTTTATATGCGAACCATGAGCCTTTATGAATCCACAGAATCAACGGGTGAGGTTTCCCTCGCTTCCTTATTTAAAGGGGAAGAAGTTTCCGCCAAAAACAATTTAAGCTTAGAGGAAACGGCGTTTTTAATATGCAGGGGCGGCTGGCCGGCAAGCTTAGGTTTAAGCGATAAAGCGGCGCTTTTTCAGGCGGTGGATTATTTTGATTCCGTCGTTTCAAACGACATAAGCCGTGCGGACTCCGTAAAAAGGGACAAGGAAAAGGCGAAAAACCTGCTACGCTCGTTTGCAAGACACATAGGCACCCAAAGCCCCCTTGAAACCATAAGGAAAGATATGCTCGCAAATACTCCGGACACATTTGACAGTACTACACTATATTCATATTTGGACGCTCTAAAAAAAATATTTGTAATAGAGGAAGCTCCCGCTTGGAACCCTAATTTAAGGTCAAAAACTGCTGTCAGAACAACAAACACACATTATTTTACCGACCCGTCAATCGCAACGGCGAGCTTAGGTATAGGCCCTAAGGATTTAATAGGCGATCTAAACACCATGGGCTTTTTGTTTGAAAACATGTGCGTAAGAGATTTGCGCATCTATGCGGATTGTTTGGACGGCAATATTTATCACTATCGAGATAAAAACGGCCTTGAGTGCGACGCCGTTGTACACCTTAGAAACGGCTCCTATGGCCTTGTTGAAATTAAATTGGGTGGTGACAGCCTAATAGAAGAAGGAGCAAACAATTTAAGCGTTCTATCCTCCAAAATAGACACACAAAAAATGAAAAAACCCTCGTTTTTGCTTGTATTGTGCGCCACAGCCCCGTTTGCTTATAAGAGAAATGACGGTATATACGTGGTACCGCTCGGCTGCTTAAAACCATGAACGAAGTAAACACGCTGACGAGATATTGCCAAATACTCGGATAAAAACCCGCCAAACACTTGGATAAAATATAGCCAATCGCTTGGATAAAACACCGACAATTACTTGGATAAAAA
>JAUNLY010000141.1:0-549 GCA_030532025.1 Eubacteriales bacterium | reverse complement strand
GCCAAACACTGGGATTAAAGTTCACCGTCTGCGGTTAAGCTGAATTGTGTGAGGTACTTAATATCTTATTCATTAAATTAATAAAGATAATTTAAGGGTATCTTTCGGTCTTTTGCCTTTTGATATTTAGTTATCCCACCTTTGACAAATGTAAATTATTATCTGCGTTTTGCTTTTTAATTTGACTTTTATAATACTTTATGCTATTTTATTAAAAACATCACCGGTACGGCCGATATTGGCGTATGGTTATTACCATAGCGTCCAGTAATTGCCTCGGTGATGTTTTTATATCGCTTACAAAGAAAAGTCCAACGGATTCTGCGTTTTTGCTCTCTAATTTGACTTCCACAATACTTTATGCTATTCTATTATAAACATCACCGGTACGGCCGATATTGGCGTATGGTTATTACCATAGCGTCCAGTAATTGCCTCGGTGATGTTTTTATATCGCTTACAACGCAAAGTCCAACGGATTCTGCGTTTTTGCACTCTAATTTGACTTCTGCAATACTTTATGCTATTCTATTTAAAACATCACCGGTG
>JAUNLY010000140.1 GCA_030532025.1 Eubacteriales bacterium | reverse complement strand
TAATTTATGTATGTAACGGCTCAAATAACAAAATTATGCTATTATTTTTTCATCTACTAAAACAACAGCACTTCTTGTGCTAAAATACCATTATCTTCCCGTTTTTGCAAGGATTTATAGGCAAATATACCAAAGAAATTAATTATATAATAAAAAAAACAGGAAAAAAGCATAAAACCCGATTATCTTATTAAATATAGCTAAAAAAGATAGTTATGTTTTGAATAAACTAAATTAATTATGTATGAAAGTCTTAATACGGCAAAATCAGGTAATGTATAAATAGGGAAAGACAAATCTATCAATGCGTTAACATTTAAATTTATCGCCATAAATAAATTAAACTTTTAATTTAGAATTGTAATGGCAATATTTTTCAAGAGTGCAACGCATAAATGATGCGCTACCAATGGATATGAAGTATTTTTCAAATAAAAGCGCAAAAGGTAAATGTTTGTCTTGCGGTAATAAAGCTTTTTACAGACAGCAGATGGCGAAAAATTATCCTTTGACGGTTAGTTGGAATTATGCGATGTTTTACAAACACTGCCTGTATTTATAGCCACCCTTGTCGAAAACATGCAATGCTCGTATAATGTGTGTATGTTAAATGTGTATCTGTTAGATTTTTCTGCAGAAAACAAAATATGGTTTGGAGTAGCTAAACACGGCACATAAACTTTGGAGTAATGGCAATGAATACACTTTATGTTCTCATGGAACCGGTCTGCATGAAGCAGGCGCTATATTTGAGCAGCTTGGAAGGAATTAGAAAGGCCTTCAAAAAGCACAATATTAAGATAAAAATTGTAAATTATCCCGAACAGATAAACTTAGCGGATTCTGAACCTGCGGCTGTTATAATAAGCATTTCCATGCGTTGGACTATGGCTGTCGCAGAAAAATTAAGACATATTAATATACGGCCTATCTTAGTAGGCGCTGCGGTAGATTCCTTTGAGGATTCTTTTTCCGGCCCGACTATCGACAGGTACGACCTTGTATATAAGCAGATTGACTATCTTTTATCCGCAGGGTGCCATAGAATAGCCTTTATAGGCAACGAGGATAACGACATAAACGACAACATCAGAAAGCAGGCTTTTCTGCACACCATGAAAGGCTTTAAACTGCCTGTGAGCAAGAGCGATATTTTTTCCTATGTTGACGGGAACGGCGATTGTATTGAGCATTTCCTAAACTTTTCTAAACGCTATGACGGCGCCATATGTGTAAACGATTATATAGGCGTTGAGCTTTTATACCGCGCGAAAAAGTTTAACATAAATATACCCTCTGATTTGCTCGTTATAGGGTCTGGCGATTTTCAAATTTCGCAAACCATCAAGCCATCTCTTTCCACAACTACCCTTGACTACTATAAAATGGGTTGCCTTACGGCAGATATTCTGCAAACTTTAAAAAACAACCCCTATGTGGACAAGGTGCAAATAACCCTGCCCTGCGAAATAGTGGTACGGGAAAGCACAAAAAATTTGCCTTATTGCTCCGCTAAAACACAACTCGCTTTTATAAACCACGAAGAAGCATATTTGGGGCATCCAAAAAACTTTGGGCAAAACTTGCTTACAATAGAAATGGGGCTTAGCAACTGCACCAAAACAGACCTCGCCATACTTGACGGAGTGGGGCGCGGAATAAGCATAGATAGCATAGCAGAAGATCTTTTTATGTCCGTAGGCGCAATAAATTACAGGCTTAAAAAGCTATACAATAATTTCCATGCGGATAATAAGGCGGAGCTTGAAACAATGGTACGCAACTTTATGCCACTCGTCGCAAACCTTATGGACGAGAAATAAAATTACACATTATATTACACGCCACATTTATTTTTGCGGTGAGTGGAAAAGCAAAAAACACGAGTTTCATTTGCTATCTTGCTTACCAGATACCCTTATTTTTCTAAAAAAAAGCGCTACGCGTATTTACGCGTGGCGTTTTCTATGCCAAAAACAAATTTATAATATTTAAAATACCCTTCCTCAGCAAACCTAAAAGCATCAACATTCCGCAGCAATTCTCGGTACAACAGAAAAAAATGTAAAAAAATTA
>JAUNLY010000029.1 GCA_030532025.1 Eubacteriales bacterium | reverse complement strand
GGATTTTATTATTAGGCGAAGTGCTGTTTATCTAAGGATTTTATCATTAAACGGGGTGCTATTTAGTTGGCGTTTTATTCTTGAATATAAATTTTACTCAGTTTCCACATTCTATGGATATCTCGTTAAATAGCCCCAGCAAATCCTCAACCTTAAGTTTGCTTTTGCTTTCGCCCTGTGCGTCAAAAACAATCTCTCCCGAGTGCATCATAATAAGGCGGTCTCCATAATCCACCGCATGGCGCAGGTTGTGCGTTACCATCACGGCAGTTAAATTTCTTTCCCTTACTGTTTTATCGGTTAAATGCATTATGATGTCTGATGCGTTGGGATCAAGCGCTGCGGTATGCTCGTCCAATATTAAAAAATCTATATCAGTCATGGTCGCCATAACTATCGCAAGCGCTTGTCTTTGCCCGCCGGACAGGCTGCCACAAGCCTTGTTTAGCATATTTTCAAGCCCCAAGCCTAAGGGGGCAAGTAAATCTTTGTAGTAAGCTATACGTTTTTTGTTTAAATAGGGTACTAAATTCATGCGCTTTGCCTTTGCGTCAAAAAGGCATAGGTTCTCAAGCACCGTGAGTTTAGCACAGCTTCCAAGAGAAGGATTTTGGTGTATTCTGCCTATGCGTCGGTTGCGTATGAATTCCTTTGTATGTGTTATGTCCTTGCCGTCTATAAGTATATTGCCATGTTCAATGCCCATGGAACCACAGAGTATGTTAAGCAGGCTTGTCTTTCCGGAGCCGTTGCTGCCAACCACGGATACAAAGCTGCCTTTTTCTATTTTGAGAGAAAAATCCTTAAAAAGTTTCTGCTCTTGCAAGCTGCTTGGGTTATATGTCTTGTATATGTTTTGTAATTCAAGCATGCTGTTTGCCGCCTTTCTTTTTGAAACTTTCAAGGCTCAATATAGCTAAAAACAATACGGCGGTTACAAGCTTCATATCCGTAGGTTTAAGCCCAAGCACTATTGCCAAAGTATAGCAAAGCTTGTAAATTATGGCGCCTGTAAGTACAGCGATAGTAGCGGTACTGCCACAGGACGGCTTTTTAAACACTGTAAGCCCTATTATTACGGACGCAAGCCCAAGCACCAATGTACCTGTACCCATGCTTATTTCAAACATGCGTTGTTGCTGGCATAAAATGCCGCCAGACAATGCCACCAAAGCGTTTGCTATAACAAGCCCCGCTATTTTTATATTGCCCTTATCCCTTGCAAGCGATGTAACAACTTGCTCGTTATCGCCTGATGCGCGTAGAAGAAGCCCGAAGCGTGTTTTGAAAAACAAATCCATAATTAATTTTATAATTAATGCAATTATAAGCGATATTATAAGCGTGCTTATAGAACTGGGCAAAGTATCGACAAGAGGATTGTTGCGAAAAAGCGTACTTGCGTTCCTTGGTACCGTTATAAGTGACTTACCGCCAGCAATGCGCAGGTTTACGGAGTAAAGCGCCGTCATAACTATAACTCCCGAAAACAGGTCGCGCACCTTTAGCTTTACGTGTATAAACCCCGTTACAAGCCCTGCTACAGCCCCTGCCAAAGCCGAAGCTAAAAGGCTTATAACAGGGTTTATGCCGTTTAAAAGCATAGATGTAGATACGACGCCCCCCAGAGGGAAGCTCCCGTCAACGCTTAGGTCTGGGAAGTCCAAAACGGTGTACGTTATATATATGCCAAGCGCCATAACCCCGTATATAAGGCCTTGCTCTAAGCTTGCTGGAACCGAAAATAAAAAGCTTTCTAAAATCTGCATAGTTATACCTTACTGTTGGTTTAACACATCTATTGAACGGGCTTTCATATCTTCCGTAAGCTCTAAATTTAAAGCTCTAAGCTGTTCGCTGTTTATATAAAGCTTACTTTCCTGTATTGTTTCAAAGGGAGTTTCAGAAAGTCTTTCTCTTTTTAAGGCTTTCGCTGCCATATGCCCCGTTTGAACGCCTAAGTCTATATATTCTATGCCTTCGGCAGCTGCACAGCCGCGTATTACCTGCTCTATTTCGCTACCGAAAACAGGAATACCCGCATTTTCGGCTTCTTCAAGCACTAGATCAAGGTATTGTACTACTGTGTTGTCAAGCACCATGCTAAGGCAGTCGGCTTCATTTACAAGGCTCGGCAGGGCAAGGGCGATGTCTGCCCCTTGTGTAACAGAAACTGCCTTTATGTTAAAGCCGTATTTTGGCGCAAGCTCCTTGTACTTTTCTACCTGTACAGCGCTGTTGGCTTCGCCTATGGTATATATAAGCCCTAAGGTTTTGGCTTTTGGCATAAGGGAGCGTATCATTTTAAGCTGTTTATCCACGGGTAACTCATCGCTTGTGCCGGAAAAATTGCCAAGGCTTTGTCTGTCATCTGTTGCAAGCCCTGCGGAAACAGGGTCTGATACGGCGCAATAAACCATGGGTAAGCTGTCTTCAAATGTGTTTGAGCATACAACTGCTATAGGAGTTGCTATGGCGCATACAAGGTCGTAATCCTGTGCTAAAAAGCTGTCTGCTATCTGTGCTGCTAAACCCATATCCGCCTGTGCATTCTGAATATCCACAAAGAGGTTTTTGCCTTTTATAAACCCTTCTTCTGCAAGTCCTTTTAAAAAGCCTTCGCGGCAGTTATCAAGAGAACCGTGAACTGCAAACTGTGCTATGCCTATGCGGTACTGTTTTTCTTCAGCAAAGATAAAAGTAAACAAAGATACAAAAAGTAAGAATGACAATATTGAAGCGGTTATTTTAGTGAATTTCATAATAAATTCCTTTCTGTTTTTTGAAATATTAAATAAATATGCTTACAAGCGACTATATGTTTTGAGGGTTTACACCTAACCCACTGACTTGCGCAAGGGCGCATATCCATCCTCCTTTCAAAAAAAACCGTCTCAGCAAACTTGCTGAGACGGAGAAAATCTTCGCGGTACCACTTAGCTTGGCCTAAAGCCCAACTTGTTCCGTATGCAAACACATACGCCGCCATGCTAACGGGTGCGGTTCCCGTTCCTGCCTACTTTGTTCGGCAAAACCCTCCGGAGACCATTCGGCAAAACCCGCTTTACCGCCTTACACCAACCGGCGGCTCTCTTTGAAATTGGGAAAAGCTTACTACCCTCCATCAACGGTGTATAAATATGCTACACCGTATAAAGGCGTTTTGTCAATCCCAATTTTGTGCGGTTTTTGTGAAATTTTATGAGAAAAACGCCAAAGAACGAAAATAAAAACATATGAAAAACAAATTATGCTTTTTTTGCTCTGTTGACAGCATCATTTTGCGGTGCTACTATTTTGCGGACAGGAGGGATTTTAGTTGACTAATAATAAAAATAATACGCTTCTTTTAGCACAGTCTGCTCTCTTTGTAGCACTTATTGCTATATGCTCTCAAATTGCGGTGCCACTGCCGAGTGGAGTACCCATAAATTTGGCTCTGCTTGCTGTATACCTGTGCGCTCTTATTATGCCGTTAAAATACAGCCTTGCAACGGTAGGGGTATATCTATTGTTGGGTTTAATAGGCGTGCCCGTATTTGCTGGGTTAAAAGCAGGCCCTGCAGCGCTGTTTGGAAAAACGGGTGGTTATTTAATAGGCTATCTTCTTTGTGCTGCCGTTATAGGAATATTTAGATTAAAGCTTTCAAGCTTCTTAAAAAGGGCAATTGTAATGGCGATCGGTCTAATTGTATGTTACACATTCGGCACAGCATGGTTTATGCACCTTACGGGTTTAGGGCTTAAGGAGTCCTTAGGTTACTGTGTTATACCTTTTTTGCCGGGCGATGCAATAAAAATAGCTGCGGCAGGGCTTTTGGCGCCTAAAATAATGCATGTACTATACTAATCTCAAACCTTAATGCTTTGATAAACTTGTCTTTTTCCATTTTTGCTTTGCTTCATTCAGTTTTGCAAAAAAGAAAAAATCCGGCGTTTCTCTTTACATTAACGATTTGGATTAGTATTAAACATCAATTTGCATAAAAAACGCCTTTTAAAGGCGGAAAATATTTGCGGACGGCGTTTTAAAATTAAATGCCGTTCGCTTTTTTTGTAAATACTGTAGCAAGGTTAATACAGCTTGCAAGGCTTAAAGAATACAAAAGCAAAGTAGGCACCGGTATTTTTTCAAAAAACTCAGCAGCCACTACAAATGCTACGCAAAGTATAAAACTTGTAAGCAAAATGGTTTTGTTTTTCTTACTTTTATATAAGAAATATACTAACAAAATTAATAATATAACATAACTAATAAGCTGATCAACTATTATAAAACCGTTAATTTCAAGTCGCAGGCTATTATCTCGGTGGAGTGAGGAAAAGAACAAGAACATAGCTGCATAAAGGCTTAAAAAGTTCAGAGCCTTTACAGAAAGCTTTTTCCTTGAAAAAAACAGGTATCCGGCAAACAATAAGCAAAAAAGTGCTTCAAACCTGAACACCGCAATGCAGGCCTCGCCGTAGGCGTTGTAAACATGTAAAATTGGGTTTGCGTTTTCTTCTGCTAAATTTCCAAAGCCTTCGCCGCCCAAAAAGTTTGCGTAATGCATAAAGGCCATAAGGATGGCAAGCCCTGGAGAGAAAAGTCCCAAGGTATCTAAAAATGAAGCTTTTTCCTTTTTGGCTATTAAAAATACAGCAATAAGGGCACCTAATAGACAGCCGTATATGATTATACCGCCATCTGTAAGATTAAAAAATGTCTGCAAGCCTAAAAAACTCCCGTCCATGGGGGAATAGAAAATTGTGTTTCTTCTAAAAAAACAGTATAAAAGCCTTCCTGTAAAAATGCTTAAAGGCAGTACGATGCTTATGTAAATACCGGCCTTATTTTTTGTGCTATACAAAAGATAAGTTAAAAGTGCTAAAAAACCGAGTGCAAAATATATGCCAAAACCGTATAGCGTGAAAGAAGCGAATTGTATTTCCTGTACTTCAAACATATCAACGTACCAAGGTGGCGAAGAATATAATATCTGCTATATAGCGTATCTTAGAACCGGGAGCGTTTACTTTTTGATTGTTCATTACAACCGTGCTGCTGCTACCACCGTCTAAATTATATGATATTATGCAGCCATCAGGTGAAAATATCTTACCTATTTTTGCTGTGAGCGCTGCAATTTCTTCCATTTTAAGGCCTTTACAGTTTTTGTTTTCAGGCCCGTCTGTCGCTACAACAAGGTATTCCAAGGGCCCAAGTTGAGAAAAAGATATGCGCTGTGCTAACTTTTGCGATGCAGTATTAAAGTAATTGAATTTTTGCCCGACAGGGATAATGCTTTCGCCGTTTTTTACAAGCACAGGCCCAAACGTAAAGGCGTGTATAATAGGCTTGCCGTTTGCTTCTGCATCTTTTATAAACTGCTTTACAGGCTCTGCTTTTCTAATGCCCTCAAGCACGTGGAAATCTCCTAAGTTGTCTATAAACAGTATATCTTCTCCGGTTGGGCGTGTACGGTAAACATGCCCGTTTCTTATGGCAACGCCGTAGGGATCCATGGTGAAAAAATCTCCGTTTATTGCCATTACCGCCTGCACTCTTTTAGCTATTTTGCTGCCTACAGCAGTACTCTGCGAGCGGAAAGACGAAGCGGGTGCTGTGCGAAGCTGTGAAGGGTCGCTAAGCTTTATATGCATGTATATATAGTTGGTGTCGTACTCGCGTCCGCGGTAGCCGTCTATTGTTAAGGAATCGTCCTTGTATGATAGATCTTCATTTGAATATTTGCTGTAATCCGGTATGGGAGCTATTTTTTCTTCCCAAGGTATCGGTATAAAGCCTTCGGTAAGGGCTGCAGAAGAGGGTAGCAAAAATGCCAGTGCCGCTATCATAAGCAGGGATACCAATAAAAAAAGACGGTTTTTAATCATAAAACACCTCCTGAGCTTTTCGTAAAGCATTATACCACCCGCTTCAAAAATGGTCTATATAAAGCCGAGACTATAAATGTAAAATTGCCACCAGATTTGCAATATGTTATAATACCAAAAAAGATAGGAGGGATTTTATGGATAATTTTACTTTTCATATACCTACGCGCTTTGTGTTCGGCAAGGACGCCGAACTGCAAACCGGAAAAAAATTAAAAGAGCTTGGTTTTAACTCGGTGCTCATAGTCTACGGACAAGGATCGGTTGTGCGCTCCGGCTTGCTGGATAGGGTGAAGCAATCCTTAAAAGAAAGCGACATACAGGCTTTGGAAATAGGCGGCGTTGTGCCAAACCCTGTGGACGGCCCTGTTTACGAAGGCATACGCATGGGCAGAGAAGCCGGCATAGACTGTGTTTTAGGCTTAGGCGGTGCAAGTGCTTTGGATACTGCTAAGGCCATAGCTATTGGTATACCGTACGAAGGAGATTTCTGGGATTTTTATTCCGGCAAAGAAAAGGTTAAAAAAGCCCTGCCTATAGTATCGGTGTTAACAATATCCGCAGCTGGGAGCGAAAGCAGCAACAGCAGCGTTATAACAAAAGAATCCGTAATGCTTAAGCGTGGCTTAAATACAGAATTTATACGCCCACAGCTTGCCATGCTAAACCCTGAGCTTACCTTTACCGTACCTGCAATACAAAAGGCATATGGCATAGCGGATATGATGGCTCATATTTTCGAGCGTTATTTTACAAACACTCAGGACGTACTTTTAACAGACGAGCTATGCGAAGCTGTTTTGCGCACTGTGATGAAATCAGGCCCCAAGGCGCTTTTCAACCCGCAGGATTATTCCGCACATGCGGACATAATGTGGGCGAGCACGCTTGCGCATAACGATACGCTTGCGGTAGGCCGCCAACAGGATTGGAGCAGCCATGGTATAGCACACGGCATTTCTGCAAGGTTTTCTGCACCGCATGGTGCGGCACTTGCCGTACTTTTCCCGTTTTGGATGCAGCACCAGCTTGAACACGATGTCGAGCGTTTCTACCGCTTTGCGGTTAAAGTCATGGGCCTAAATGAAAGTGAAAACCATAAGGAAACCGCTTTAGAAGGCATACAAAAACTGCGTTCTTTCTTCGATTCCTTGGGACTACCTCATTCGCTTAAAACATTTGGCGTAAAGGCGGAAGATCTGCCGCAGCTGTTGGAAGATGTCAAATATAAGGCGGATGGAACCATAGGGTTCTTTAAGCCATTAACAAAAGAGGACGTATTAAGCATTTACAAAGCGGCATTAGAATAACTTGTTGCTTTAATTATAAAGCTATCGTCTTTCCGCAAAAAAGCGGTTTATAATTTCAGAGCATTCCTTTTCCAAGACTCCGCCTATAATATCCGTACGGCTTGAAAACGCGGGGTCTTGAGGAATGCAATATAGGCTGCCGCAGCAGCCGTATTGTCTGTCAAATGCGCCAAAAACAAGCGTTTTAATATTAGATGCGAGTATAGCACCTGCACACATAGCGCATGGTTCTAATGTTACAAACAAAGTACATTCGTTAAGACGCCTTGTGTTAAGCGCTTTTGCCGCCCTGTGTATGGCGAGTATTTCCGCATGTGCAAGCGGGTTATTTAAATTTTCGCGCTCGTTGTAAGCTGTAGCTATAATTTCGCCGTTTTTTACGATTACAGCGCCTACAGGCACATCGGTTTTAGCTTTTGCGGCTTCTTGCAACGCAAGAAGCATAAATTTTTCGTACTGCATAATATCACCATAGCGATTGTACCATAAAATCGAAAGGATTAGCCATGAAAAACGAAGTATTAAACACAATTTCTAAAAGGCGAAGCCACAGAAAATACAAAAAAACCAAATTGAACGAAGAACAGCTGCAACTAATAATGAATGCGGCTATGGAATCACCTTCGGCTTTAAACCGCCAGCCGTGGCATTTTTCTGTTGTACAAAATGAAGAACTTTTGGATAGAGTGCATAATGCGGCAAAAAAAGTCGCTTTGACAAAAGAGGACAGAAGCCCCCGCTACAATGACGATAATTTTCAGATTTTTTACTATGCACCTGCGGTGATTTTTATTTCCACAGACGATAGCCGATATGCGGAGATTGATGCAGGTATTGCAGCCCAAACCATAGCTCTTGCGGCAGAAAGTCTTGGCCTTGGAAGCGTAATACTCGGTTTACCGCGCGAAGCTTTTGAAGGCGAAGAAAAAGAAGATTTAGAGAAAATACTTTCTTTTCCGGAGGGTTATCAATTTACAATCGCTGTGGCAATAGGCGTACCTGATGACACAAAAGCGCCTCACCCGCAAAAAGAAGGTAAAATTACTTACATGTAATGTAAATTTTAAAGCAGATATTTTTTAAAATACCTGCTTTCGTGTTATAATAGCTTTTGTGTTATATTGTCCTAATGGAGGTTATGATGTACAGAAATAAGCACATGTCGGGATTTATTGCACTCCTGCTTGTAATTATCATGGGACTGAGTTCCGTGTCGTTTGCAGAGTCAAACGGTGTTATAAGTGGCACGGTGATGATAGATAAAAACCAAGACGGTTTTGCGGATTCCCCGGACGATATTATAGACGGTGTGGAGCTAAGCCTTATAAAGGTAGATGACAACACAGAAGTTGTTGTTGCCACAGCTGTAAGCGGTGTGGACGGACGCTTTGTGTTTAACGGTGTTTCTTACGGAAGCTATTTTATAAAAGCGCTTCTGCCGAAAGACTATATAGCAGCGCCTTTGGTAGAGGGGGGCAGTTTTTTGCTTCCAAGCTCTGGCAGCTCTGCAAGGACGCCGCTTTTTAATTTGGCAGACGGAGAAACTTTAGACCTACAACTTGATGCAACCAAAAAAAGCGGATATATAAAGGTCATAGCCTTTGGAGACGAAAACGCAAACGGTGGCAGGTTTTCTACGGAACCCTTGCTTAGAAAAGTTTTAGTCGAAGCCATATACGAGTATGGCGGTGTGCAGTACAGCATAGCTTCCGATTTGACGGACAAATCGGGTACAGCTTATTTAAGAGACTTAACTCCGGGTGTATACCGCATCGCGGTTACATTGCCGGATCCCTATATAATAGGCCCTATAGGTCAAAAACAGAACCTTTTTTATAACTGTATTGTTCCTATGGATTCAAACCGCGGTCTTTCCGAGCCTTTCAAAGTCCCAAGCGGCGGTAGCATTGGCCTTGGCGCGGGTGGTGTGTTAACCGGTAAAGCGGCAGGTCAAATATATTTAGATGAAAATGCTAACGGCACGATGGACACAGGGGAAAAGGGGCTTAGTGGCGTAAAAGTAAGCATAGCAAACCCTGCTTCAGGTGTGTTAAGAGACTTTATAACACAGGAGGACGGTTCCTACCTGTTTGAAAGGCTGCAGGAAGGCAACTATCTATTAAGCGTAGAGCTTCCTGAGGGCAAGGCCTTCACCAAGGGTGGAAATGTATATTCTGCATTTTCAAACAAAGCAAGTCAGAACTTTGATGTAATACTTGGGCAGACAACGCAGCTGAATCCCATAGGTGTTTTAAACGCATCTACATTAACGCTAAAAGCATTTCACGATAAAACAGTCAACGGCTTGCAAGATGAAGGCGAATTACCGTTTTCCGGTGCTAAGTTGCGCCTCAGTGTAGGTGCTGAAAGCGTTGAAGCCTCGACAGATAAAGATGGCGTGGCGTTTTTTCCTATAGTGCCCATAGGGGACATAAATGCAAGTCTTACTTTGCCCGAAGGGCAGGTTTTAAGCCTTGCCCCGCAAAAGGGAGAAGGTAATTTCTTCGGTCAAAACACTGCAAAAAACACGGACACAAAAACTATCTCCATAAACCTTGGAGAGCAAAAAACGCTTTTAGCAGGGGTTACGCTACCCACGTCCATAGCCGGTACGGTTTTTGATGATTCCAACATAAGCGGTATTTATGAAGAAGGCGAGGGCTTTTTATCTGCCGTAACAGTACAGGCTGTTAATGCTTTTGACGAGGTTATAGCAGAAACCTCAACAGATTCAAAAGGCCAGTATGTGTTAAGCGGTCTTCTGCCTACTCAATACAAGGTGCGCTTTGTGCTTAAGTCCCCTTATATCTTTTCAGACTTTTCAAATACAGGCGCTGCAATGGAAAACAAGGTTTTTTCGCAGACACCTGCATACGGTGAAACCGACATAATAAACCTTTCCGCTGCAGAGCAGCTAAAGGGTATCGATGCGGCCGTGTTTAAGTCCGCCGTTGTAAACGGTTCTGTGTTATACGGCTTTGAAGAGGAAGCCTTTTCAAAGACGCTCGGCGGTATTTCTGGGGTCAATGTGGTTTTACTTAACGAAGACCAGGAACCGGTATCGCAGTATACGGTTGCTACGAGCGACGAAAACGGCAATTTTTCGCTCAAGGGTGCGCTTCCGGGCAATTACTATTTGAAATTTACTTTGCCGGAGGAACACGCCTACTCACTGCCAAAGCTTGACGGGCAGGAGCTTATAAGCCAGATGTTTACCTTACGCAGCAGTGAAGTAAAGGAGTTTGACTCCATATTTGCAGTAAAAACCGGCAGTATACAGGGTAGAATATACTCGGACAACAATTTTGACGGCGTGTTTTCTGAGGGCGATACTCCGCTTACCGGCGAATATATAAAGCTTGTGGATTCAAGCGGAGCTGTATTTGCAGCAGCCTCAGACGCCGAAGGTAAATTTGCGGTAAATGCTTTAAGGCCCGGCAAATATACCCTTAAATTGACCCTGCCGGAGGAATACTTAATTTCTTTTGCGCAGAATAGCTTTGTCATGCCGACACTTTCAAATATATCTGAAACGATTATCGATCTTCCTATGGGTATAGATTTAGTGTCAGATATTGCGGCTTCTCCAAAGATGTCGCTTGATGTCTCGGCGTTTTACGACAATAATTTAAACTCGGAGCAAAACGACACTGACAGCCCATATCAAATGGCAGAAATTTCGATATATTCAGAAAAACTTAACACAAGGTTTGATATAAAGTCGGACGCTTTCGGTATGGCTTCAATTCCTGTGTTGCATGTTGGGGAATATTCTCTCAACATAAAGCTTCCTGAAGACCATGTTGTTTACTACCCTAATGCCGAACTTATAGACGGGCTTTGGGACACTTCTTTTACGGTGGAACAGGGTAAAACAAGCGTTTCGCTTGCTATTGTACAGTTTGGAGGGTTATCAGGCTCCATATGGAACATAGGCGGGGGATTGGAAAATATTTCAAACATACCTGTGGAGCTTTATTACTCAGACGGCAACCTTGCAGGATCTGCTGTTTCTGGAGAGGACGGCTCTTTCAGCTTTACAAATATGTACCCAGGCGAATACTACTTAAAAGCGCAGCTGCCTGCGGGCTTCCGCTTCGCAAGGGGCATAGACGCCCAAAACAGGTTGAGCTTAATAGTTTCAGAAACTGCCGGAAACGAAAAAGAAATAGGCAAGTCCGACATTCTAAAGCTCAATATGGGCGAATATAAATTAAACCAAGACATAGGCATGGGTGCTATGGGGCAGTTGGGCGATTTTGCATGGTTAGATCTGGACGGGGACGGCATGCAGGACGAGGGCGAACCGGGCATACCGGACCTTACTATAAGGGTGTACCAGTACGGTAATCTTGTGGCGGAAACCAAAACGGATGCTTTTGGAAGATATCTGTTTGATTCGCTCTATCCCGGCGAATACACGATAGAAGCCATAGCACCTGCGGAGCTGCTTTCCTCCCGTAAACAGACGGAATTTATACTTGTTGCCAATATTTTGGAAGAAAACCAAAGTGGTGTGGTAAGGGCGGACGGCGTTATGGTGCCAAGTAACGACAGGAACCTCAATGCGGATTTGGGCTTTAAACTTAAAACACCCGGAAAATACCCCGCAAATATGCAGAACCTGCCACAAAAGGACTGGACGCCTCTTGTTCCTTACGAACCCACAAGGAGATAGAAAATGAAAAAAAATATTCTGAGCATTGCTTTAACGCTTTGCCTTTTATTGTCCGTATTTACTGTTTACACTGCCGAAGAATATGTTTTTGCGGGCTTTGACCCACAGGATAGCTATAGAGACTGGGAGACGAACAAGTTTTTTAGCCGTATGGAGGATATAAGCGGCGTATACTTAAGCTTTAGACAGTTTACAAGCGAAGAAGACTGGCAAAAAGAGTTGCAAAGCTATTTAAATAAAGAAAATTTGCCAGATGCGCTTTTTAAAGCGGAGCTTACGCCGGCACAGACTATAGCCCTATATGAAAGCGGTGTGATAATAGACTTAAAGCCGTATTTAGAGGAGCATGCACCAAACCTATATAGCTTGCTTAAATCAAACCCGAACTTTCTTAAAGCCGTTACTCTACCGAACGGTGCTATTGCCGCACTCCCACACATAGATTTTTTGCCTATGCAAAACTGTCTTTGGGTAAACACGGTTTGGCTTGAAAAATTAGGTCTTAAAATGCCGACGGATTTAAATTCCTTTGAAGAAATGCTAAAAGCATTCCGCGACAAAGACCCAAACGGCAACGGTTCTTCTGACGAAATTCCGCTTACTTTTATAGGTACCTACGACCTCAAATTCTTAAGCCATGCCTTTGGCTTTATAGCGGACGACTTTAACATATATCAAGAAGACGGCAAAGCTCTTTTTGCTCCTAAACATAAAAACTTCCGCGATTTTATTGAGTGGTTGCATAAGCTGTATAAAGAAAAGCTTATAGACAAAAGCGGTTTCACACAGGCGGATATGCTGCGCAGGGTTACGGACGCCAAATCAGCCAAAACCTATGGCGTTGTCATAACGCCCATTATTTCTCAAGTTCTGCCAAACGAATGGTCAAACTCCTACTCTGTAGTTCCGCCACTTTTTTATGATGGCAAGCAAATTTATAGGGAGCTTGCTTCTCCTGTTACAACGGGTACATTTGCCATTACTTCAGAATGCCAAAATCCGGAGGAAGTTTTAAAATGGGTGGATTACCTATATACGCTCGAAGGCGCTGTTCTTGCAAGCGAGGGGCTTATAGACGAAGACTATTTAATAGATGGCGATGGCACTTGGCGAAAAACGCAAGATGCGCAAAGCTCCGCGTTTTTGTCTGAGACCGTAATAACAACGGGTGCTGTACCTCCCGGTATTACATCAACAGAGTTTCAGAAAAAGTATTACGATAAAGATGTGTTGCATTTAACAGAACAGATGGAAAATCTAAACCATTATACCGTAGAAGCTTTCCCCGCGTTGCCGCTTAATTTTTCGCAGGAGCAGGAAATAATACCGCTTCAAAAGGCAATTGGCAGGGCAGTGGACGAACAAATTGCCCGCTGGATAATAGGCGAGCTTGAAATAAGCGACCAAAGCTTTGAAGAGTTTTATAATAATTTAGAAACGCTCGGCCTTGATAAATTTATGCGTTTCTGGCAAGAAAGATTGGACGAAAGAGAGGAATCATTCCTATGAATTACGAAAGCTTAAAGCGTTTATTAAAAACAGAAGATGCTATGGCGGTTTTTGCAAGGCTGTACGGCTTAAAAACAGAGGGCTACTCTAAACAGATGACCCGTTACACACAGCTTGTAAAATGTCACGAGGAACTATATAACAACGAAAACTCTCTTTGTATTATAAGCTCTCCGGGACGCAGCGAAATAATAGGCAACCATACGGACCATAACAAAGGGTGTGTATTGGCAGCTGCAATAAATGTGGATACTTTGGCTGTTGTCGCCAAAAGAAACGATACCACGGTAAATATATATTCTGAAGGCTATGACCCTGTTAAAATAGATTTGCAGGACTTAAAGCCTGTGCCTCAAGAAGCCGGAACAAGTGCAGCACTTGTGCGTGGCGTTGCCGCCCGCATGCAGGAGCTTAAATATATAATAGGTGGTTTTGATGCCGTTGTTACCTCAGACGTGCTCTCCGGTAGCGGCATGTCTTCATCTGCCGCGTTTGAAGTTATGTGCGTTGCCGTGTTGGATAAGCTCTACAACGGCTTTAGCATACCTGCTATAGAAAAAGCAAAAATATCCCAATATGCCGAAAATAATTATTTTATGAAACCGAGCGGACTTATGGATCAGATGGCGTCCGCGGTAGGCGGCCTTGTTGCTATAGATTTTAAAAATGATGAGCCGCTTGTAGACCCCATATCCTATTCGTTTGCGGATAAAGGTTATGCACTTGCGGTTGTCGCACCTGGTGGAAGCCATGACGATCTAACGGACGAATATGCCGCAATACCTAAGGATATGTTCGATGTAGCCACCTATTTTAAAGAAGACTGTCTTCGCAAAGTGCGAAAAGAGCAGGTTCTGCAGTCTATAAACGAATTGAGGAGTGCTACAAGTGACAGGGCTATTTTGCGCAGCCTTCATTTCTTTAACGAGAACGAGCGTGTTCTACAGGCGGTGGAAGCATTAAAATCAGACGATATAGACGCATTCATTGACGCCTTAAACGCTTCCGGAATATCAAGCAAAACAATGCTTCAAAACGTGTTTGTTGCAGGTTACGACAGCCAACCTTTAGCGCTTTCTCAAGCCATTGCGGCAGAGGTTTTGGCGGGAACGGGTGCCAGCAGGGTTCATGGAGGCGGTTTTGCCGGAACTACTCTGCACCTTGTTCCCTTAGATAAAAAGGAAGCCTTTAAACAAGAGATGGAAAGCGCATTTGGCAATGTGGCTTGTCGCTTTATAGATGTCCGCCCGGACGGCGCTTGCGTAGCGTTTGGATAATAGTTAGTTTAAATCTGGCGCAAATCTTCGTATTAAAAGTTTTGATTATTGTAAAACAAAAAAATAAAAACCGTAGCTTAAGGGCTGCGGTTTTTTGCTAAAAAACACTAAAAAAACTCTCTTAAGCCTACCCTTTTTGTTGCAAAAGGGTAGGCATTAATGTATAATAAATTTAAAATATGGGACAGATATTCCCGAAAAATAGGAGGAAAAAACATGAAGAAACTTCTGGCTATTTTAGCATCTTTGATGCTGCTGCTTGGTATGCTTCCGGCAATTGCGGAAGAAAAACCAATCGAACTCTCTATGTACTATTCCGACAACGCCACACTCCCTTTCAGGGCGGATTGGCCGGTACTGCTCGCAATTCAAGAAAAATATAATGTAAAACTCAATGTAGATCCTATACCAATTGCGGATTACCAAACCAAAACCGGCCTTGCCTTATCAACCGGGCAAAATGCACCCGACGTTATGGTGTCAATAAGCTCCTCTGGCGCCAACGCTTCGCTTGCTTTAAACGGCGCTGTAACCCCTATTTCCGACTATGCGGATTGGACACCGGAGTTTAACGCAAGGGTTAAGGAATTTGGCATGGAGGACGAGGTTGCGTCCTTAGCATTAAGCGATGGCAAACGCTATTATATGCCGGCCTTATTTGACAAGCCCTTCTATGACGGCGGCCTTATTTTAAGGGAAGACTTCCTTAAAGCCAAAGGCTTAGAAGCCCCCAAAACATATGATGATCTTTATGACATATTAAAAGCATATAAAGAAGAGTATCCGGATTCTTATCCGCTTACCTCTATAGTCGCATGGCGCGTTCTTGCCAGAATGACTATGCCATCTTTCGGCATGTCTGTCGGCCTTAACGCTGCTACCGGCACTGGCACTCTTTCTTGGGATTACGAGAAAAAAGAATACTTCGCAGGTGCCATATCCGAAGAATATAAAAACTACATCAAATTCTTCCATAAGCTCTATGCTGAAGGCCTGCTTGATCCGGAACTTACGCAGGACGCCACAAGCACATCACAAAAACTTGCAACAGGCAAAGCTATGGCAACATATGGTTACTACGACCAGATAGGCGGCTGGGAACAGGGCAGCGATATAGAGGGCATGAAACTGCAGATGTATCCTCCGCTAAAGGGCACAAAGGGTGCATTCCATCAGCCCAAAAACCGTACCGGCACCGGCATTATGTTCCCCATAGGTACAAGCAAACGCGCGGATTTTGAACAGGTTGTCCGCAAAATAGACGAAATTTTCTTCTCGAAAGAAGCCGCACAGATGTGGTGTATAGGCCTTGAGGGCGATTCCTATACTATGGATGGCGACAAAATAGTCTATAACGATACGATTTTAGCCGCTAAAGAAGGCATATACAAATATATGCAAAACGCTTACGGCAGTGGCTGCGACGGCACACAGCTTGTTTGGGAAATTGCCCGCGAAATGACCAAATACGACGACAACTATGCAGCCATAAACGAAGTTGTTGCAGCTATGGACGCAATACAGTATATCCCGCCAACACCTTCCTTTGACGATATAACCGCAGAAGATGC
>JAUNLY010000028.1:12800-16592 GCA_030532025.1 Eubacteriales bacterium | reverse complement strand
TACGGTCGCTTTTAGGCTTTTGTGTGCGGTAAAAGCGGTCGGGGAATATCTGGTACATAACGCCGTCTCTTAGAAATTTGGGCGGAGAAAAGTCCTTGTCATATACCGTTATTTGAAAAGACGGCGGCTGGTGGTCATATGTGATGCCCTCTCCGCCTAGACCGTCATGTGCGTTGCCGTAGTATATTACTTTGCCGTCGGGAGTTGCAATACAAAAATCATACCAAAATATGCATGGCTCATCGGGGAGTTTTATGCTTGCTTCATAGCAACCTGCGCCTATATGCTCCATATTGTATTTTTTTTCCTGCCCATACCAAGTTCTTAATGTGACGGATAGGCTATTGTCGGACGCAAATAAGCGCACGGACAGCTCACTTGAGCAAACCTGCGCTCCGACGGAACTTCGGCAGTTATAGTCTCTTGAGTTGTGGTATAGCTGCATTTATAATTCTCCGATTTTTTTATAATTGTTTTTGTATTCGGGGCAAAGCTCTTTTAGCGGACATTCTTCGCATAAAGGGTTTCTTGCCTTACAAATTTGCCTGCCGTGCTCTATAAGCCTAAGATGCATAGCGCTCCAATCCGCTTTGGGGATTAGCTCCATAAGCTGTGCCCTTGTTTTTTCAACAGTATCGGCGTCTGCGAGCTTTAGCCTGTTTGATACCCTAAAAACATGCGTATCCACGGCTATGGCAGGCACGTTAAACGCGTGGGACAATACGACGTCCGCAGTTTTTATACCGACGCCCGGTAGGCTTGTAAGGTCTTTATGGTTGTCAGGCACTTTGCCGTTAAAATCGCTCATTATTTTCTGGGCTGCCAAAACAATGTTTTTAGCTTTTGACTTAAAACCACAGCTTTTTACATAGGGGTATACAATTTCCGGTGTGGAAGAGGCCAAAGCCTCAACAGTCGGAAAATCATTAAACAGCTTGGGAGTTACCTTGTTCACTTGCTTATCCGTAGATTGTGCCGAAAGCATTGTTGCAATAAGCGTTTCGTAAGGGTTTCTAAAGTTAAGTGCAGGTTTTACGTTTGGGTAGGCTTCAGTCAATAATGCGAGTATTTTATCTGAATTTTTTTCCATCTATACTATTCCATTACAACATAGCTTGATTCCATTAAAAATGAATTATAAAGCTCTCTGTTTTTATTAAAGTCTACAAGCTGCGCCGCACCGCCGTAATAATCGTATGGGCGTACGGTGTTATCATAGGGCAGACGGCATTGCTCTACCTTGGTGCCTTTTAAGCTGAACGCTATGTTAAAAGCTTCAAGAATTTCCGCAGCGCTTAAATTAGTGTATAGAATATTATCAAGTACCGAATTTAACAGGCGCTCGGCATCGTCATAGCTTATGTCGGTCAGACTGTCTGCTATATTGCTTAGTACTGTTCTTGTGCGAAAGGTTCTCCCAAAATCCTGCTTTTCTCCGTTTGAAGCGACAACCTTGCGCATACGCATATATATTACTGCGGCATGCCCTTTAAAAAGGTATTCGCCGGCATTTGCCATTGACGGCACTGTGCTTGTGGGGGATATAGAGTAACGCCTTAAATAGCTTGCCTCGGCGTTTGTAACATTAAGCTTAACACCGCCACAAGCATCTACTATGGATTGTACTTGGCTCCAGTCCATAAGTATGTATTTTTCTATGTTTATGCCAAAGTGCAGGTTTATGGTTTCCACAAGAGCGGGTACTCCGTATTCTTTTGCTATATATGTAAGGCGACCGGGCTCGCCGTCAGGGTGAAGAACGAGCATATCGCGTATAAAGCTTGTTATCATGACGCGGCCTGTGCCTTCGTCAAGTGTTAAAAGAACCATGCCGTCGGAGTAGCCTAAGTTGTTTATGTTGGCTCCCCAGGAATCCATACAAACCAGCAGGTAATGGTGTAACCCCTTTGGGTTTGGCTTTATTTCGCTTTTATCCAGCACATCAATAAGCGCCGTTGCCTCTTCTTTTTGCGTAATACCTAAAGCAAAGGTTGGCAAAAGCATAAAAACAAGCAGAAGGGATAGCAGTTTCTTCAAATGTCTAATCATGCTACAAATCTTTCAAGTTGTTTTCTGTATTTTAGCAAGAAATAAAGCGAAGCGGTTTTGAACGGAAATGTAAGCGCGTTTGACACAAAGCGTATTGGATTAAAGCTTCTGTACATAAGCCAGAGTAGCAGTGTATTAAGCCCTGCCTGTATAACAAGAGAAACCGTCAATTGGCACAGCAGTGCACGCCTTAGCATTTGCTTTTGGTCTTTGCTTTCGGGGTGCAGGAAAAGCGCAAATACCGCCGCTTCCAGTGCCGCAAGAAGCACCCATATAATATTAAAGTATTGTATATTGCTTAATATATCTGCTGTTACACCCGTCAAAAGAGCACCAGGCAAACCGAACAGCATACCTGACAGTGCTATGGGTATATAGCCAAAATGCAGTTTAAACAAAGGGCTACTTATCCCTAAATATTTCTCTAAAATAAAGCTCATGCCTGTGAGCAATGCCAATATAACCAAGGTTTTTGTGGATATGGAAGCACTACGTTGTTTTTGTATCATAATTTCACCGTTCCTACTTTGTATTGTTCTAATATAACTCCGGATTGTTTAAAAAACTCCAGAGAAAATTCGTCAGGATAGCCTTGTTCAAACACAACCCGCTTTATTCCTGCGTTTACAATCATTTTAGCACATACCGAGCAAGGTTGATGTGTGCAGTAAAGCGTTGAACCGTCTATGCTTATACCGAGCTTTGCGGCTTGTATTATTGCGTTTTGTTCAGCGTGTATGGCATAGCAAATTTCCTGCCTCGTGCCGGAAGCTATGTTTAGTTTTTTACGCAGGCACTCGCCACGTTCCTTACATGTTTTAATGCCGGCCGGCGCACCGTTATAACCGGTTGTCATAACACGTTTGTTTTTTACGATTACGGCGCCTATATTTCTGTTTTCCTGAAAACAGCTTGACCAAGTGGCAACAAGATGTGCCATTTGCATAAAACGATCATCCCATTTGTCCATTATATACCTCCATGAATTACACCTGCGAATTATAACATTCACTTTAAAACTATGCAAGAACGTTCGTATGTAATAAACTCAATGGTTAGATAAAAGCGGATTATAAACGCTTAACAGCCCCCTACATAAAGTAAGGGGCTGTTTTTAGTATAAGTGTTTATTAGTCTTGGAGCGAAAAGTCGCTTTTTTCTGCGCCGCAGAGCGGGCAAGTCCAATCTTCGGGAAGATCTTCGAATTTTGTGCCGGGGGCAACGCCGTTATCGGGATCGCCTACTTCTTCGTCATAGATGTAACCGCAAAGGTCGCATACATATTTTGCAAAATCAGCCATAATTATACCTCCTCAGGCCTTCCAAAGCCCATGTAAATTGCAGTACGCGTAAACGTTTTTAACTTCGTCGCCTTCAACCATGGCAAATACGGCTTCGGGCTTGTCGTTTGGGTTGAGTTGTTTTCTCTGGTTGCCAAACTTGGTTTCAAGTGCAATCCAGGTGATAAAGTGTTCTTCGGTCATGGGGTGATCCACAGAACCTACTTTTACTGTTACGGTGTTGCCTTCTACTTCGTAGACAGGTACATGTTTTTCTTTGGCGGCGTCGACCGTGTCCGGTACGAGCTCTTCCATAAACTGTCCGCAACAGGATACGGGTTTGCCCTTGTCTTCTACAAAAGCGATGATGTTCCCACAAAGGTTGCATTTGTAAAACTTCATTGCAGAATCCTCCTTGTTGTTACTTGTGTTAGCATACAGGTAATTGTAGCTTTATGTCAAG
>JAUNLY010000028.1:0-12790 GCA_030532025.1 Eubacteriales bacterium | reverse complement strand
TGTCTGTAAAAATACAATAACACTATACCCGAAAAGCTGGAGGATAACCCGTGCATTCACAAAGAAAAAGGCGTAGCGCACGATATCAGGACGAGTTTTATACGCCTGAAGGAATTACAGAAAACGCCGGTACCTTCGAGGAAGACGAGGACTGGGCGGAATATTCCTTTGTGCCTTCATCTAATTACAACCCTATGGACGACCCCTATTTCGAAGAAGAACAATTTACGCAGGGTAGTCATTATTATAAAAATGATATTAATTATTCAGATGTAGAACCCAAAAGTAGCAATAAAATATGGCTTATGATAGCCATGTTTTCGCTTTTAGCCTTGGCCGGTATGGTGTTTTTTGTATACAACGCCTATAAAGGCAGAGACGAATTTAATAAAAAACTTAAATATATGGACAGGAATACCATATTTAATGGTATATATATAGACGGGCAGGATATAGGCGGTATGACAAAAGAAAACGCCTATAATTTAATTGCAAGGAATACACAAAGCCACACTAAAAACCTGCAACTTACGGTAAATATAGATGGGCAGACTTGGCTTATAAAAGATAAGGATTTAGTTTTTTCTACAGACGCCAAGGGGCTTATAGACAGGGCCTTTGTTATAGGTAGACAAGGCTTTGTATGGAATAAAGAAAACGGCAAAACGCCTTTTGAAACACGATGGCTGCATACGCAACAGACGCTTAAAGACAAGGCGTATTTAACTAGCACGGCAGCGTTTGATGAAAACGATATAAGGCGCATAAGCCGTCAAATAGCAGAGCAAGTAAATAAAGAACCTGTAAACGCAGTGATAGCAAGCTTTGATTATAACACCAAGCGTTTCACCGTAACGCAGGACGTTCAGGGTGCCTACATAGACGAAGCTTCAATTTATCAAGCACTTTTTGACAATATTAATAAAAATAATTTTAAAGCACAAATAAATCTTTCTTCAACACCTGTTCTTCCGAAGGTAAGCAGCGTGGAACTGCAAAATAATTTTGCCATGCTTTCAAGCTTTTCTACCAAAACAAATAATAATAACAATCGTAATGTAAACATAAGCCTTGCAGCACAGGCGATAAACGGTACAAGCCTTATGCCGGGGGAGACGTTTTCTTTTAACCGCACAACGGGGGAACGTACTGCACAAAAGGGTTATATGCCTGCGCCTGCTATTGCGGGCGGCATAAGTCAAGACGAAACCGGTGGTGGCGTATGTCAGGTTTCGTCCACCCTTTTTAATGCGGCTGCCTTGGCTGATATGACCATAATAAACCGCAGCCCGCACCCATGGCCGGCAAACTATATAGACAAGGGGCTTGATGCCACGGTAAACTGGCCTAATCTGGATTTTTCTTTCAGGAACGACAAAAACACACCTATATTTGTTATTTCTTACTATAAAAATAAAGAAATATATGTGGAGATTTTTGGCATGCAATCTGCGGCGGGCGAAAGCATAAAGCTTGAGACAGAGCTTGTCAAAATCACAAAGGCACCTAAAGAACCCAAATACGTACAAAATACCGCTATGCCGCAAGGCTACAGACAGCAGCTCAAAAAAGCAAGGGATGGCTACACGGTGGACACCTACCGTGTGTTTTTGCGAAACGGTGTGGAATACAGGCGTGAATTTTTGTGCACTTCAAACTACCGCGCAGTACAAGAGGAGATTGAGTATAACTGATGGAAAAGACGATAAAAAAAGGGCAGGATAGGCGCACTCAAATACTTGCAAATGCAGAGAAGCTTTTTTACCAAAACGGCTATGAAAACACCACGGTAGAAATGATTTTAGAGGGCTTGGGTTGCTCAAAAGGTAGTTTTTACCATCATTTCAGCGGCAAGCCTGAGGTGCTTAGGGAGTTGAGCATAAACAACCTTAAAAAAAGCGCTGAAGCATATAATGCCAAGATGTATGCGGACAATATGGCAAGACTTAACGCTTTGCTTTACCATATAAGTCCTTTTAGAGAAAGCGAGAGCGATTTTTTGGCTGTAATAATGTCTCTCATATTAAAAAAGGAGTTTGCCGACATATTTTTCAGCATTTCCAGCGAATGTAAAAATTTGCTCTATCCTGAATTTTGTGATATTCTTAAAGCGATACGAAACGAACAAAAAGCTTTCTGGCGCATTGAATCACTGCCGGAATTGCTTTGGGATCTTAATGCAAGCTTCACCGTAAGCTGTATCACGGATGTTTTAAAAAGCTTTCAGGGGGAGGATAACATTCAGGGTCTGTTACAGGACAAATTGAATGCGATGCGCTTTATGTGGCAAAGGACTCTCGACCTTCCCTACGGAGCCGTGTACATTATAAGGTTACAGGAGCTTGTGCGTACTTTCCGCGCTTCCTATGGCAAGCTAAACGGCATGTTTGCACCTTATGGTATAGAAGTGCAGACAGTAATGCGCCCCGTACAAAAAATTTGATGGCGGAGTTATAAAATGAAGAAAAAAAGCATCGCTTTATTGCTCATGTGCATTTTATTTTTAGCTATCTTACCGGTATGCGCACAAAAGTACATAGTGGTAACATTTGGCGGAGACTGTACGTTGGGTAGCGAAGACCAACTTTGGGACAGAGAAAATTCATTTATATCCGTCGTAAATGCTCAAGGTTTTGAATATCCTTTTAAAAATCTCGTGGATTTATTTTCAAAGGACGATTTAACCATAGTAAACTTAGAAGGCACATTCCACGACTCCAAGAACGGCAAGCTCAAAAAAGCGTTTAATTTCAGAGCGCCGTCTGACTTTGCTAAAATCTTGCCCCTTTCTAAAATAGAAGCGGTTACATTGGGTAACAACCATATATTTGATTACGGCGAAAAAGGCTTTTCTTCTACTATAAAAGCCTTAGATGCTGTAGGTACCGCGTGGTTTGCAAACTGTCGCTATGAAAACCGCGGCTATCTATACGAAAAGGATGGCGTTAAAATAGGCTTTGTAGGTTTTTATATAGGCGACTGGCGAAAGCAACCAAGCCTTATACGCGATACCATAGACGAATTAAAGCTTCAAGGCGCCAATGCACTTGTAGGCATTATGCACGGCGGGGCGGAATATTCCTCCTTTCACGATTCTAATCAAGAAAAAATGGCAGAATGGCTTATACTGAATGGTGTAAGCCTTGTTATAGGTCACCACCCTCATGTGGTGCAGGGCGTTGCGGTAAATGCCGACAGTTCTATAGTGTATTCGCTTGGTAACCTGTCGTTTGGTGGCAACAGCAGGATTAGAAAGCAAGCTGGCGATGCGCTTTTGGCGCAGGTCAAATTTTCTTTTGATGACAGTTCAAACTATATAGGCCACCAAGTAAGGCTTATACCTATACACCCGTCAAGCACAGGGGATAAAACAAACAATTTCCAGCCTGCTTTGGCGGATCTTTTAAACGCTCAGCGTATTTTGGCGGGGGTTCAAAAGGATACGGATTTTATATTACCACCCTATGAAGAAAATATTGGCTGCACCTTGCCTTTTGTTCCGGTTGCAGTCGATTAATGGTCGAAAGGAGTATATATGTACAAAATTACAAAAAAAGTATACCTAAACAACACAGAGGCGCACATAACCGTGCATGCGCCTTTCATTGCCGACAAGGCTAAGGCGGGTCAGTTTGTAATAGTACGCGCCAAAGAAAATTCGGCAAGAATACCTTTTACCGTGTTTGATACAAACCCTAAAACCGGAGAAATAGGTATTATATACCAAATAGTAGGCGGAGGAACTCTTGAGCTTGATAGCCTTAATCAGGGCGATAGCCTTCAGGACCTTGTAGGCCCTCTTGGCAACCCGACTGAAATAGAAGGCATTAAAACCGCTTGTGTGGTGGGTGGGGGCGTCGGTTGTGCCATAGCATATCCGATTGCCAAAGCCTTAAATGCGCAGGGCACAAAGGTAGACAGCGTTATAGGCTTTAGAAATAAGGACCTTATAATACTTGAAGACGAGTTTGCCGCAATAAGCGATAAGCTAACCGTTATGACGGATGATGGCAGCAACGGCAATAAGGGTTTTGTAACCACAGCCCTTGAAGACAATATACTAAACAACAGGCAGTACGACATGGTGTTTGCCATAGGCCCCCTGCCTATGATGAAGTTTGTTTCTTTACTTACAAAAAAACACAATATTCCGACCACGGTTTCAATGAACTCAATTATGATAGACGGCACGGGCATGTGCGGTGGATGCCGTCTTACAGTCGGAGGAGAGATGAAATTCGCCTGCGTTGACGGGCCGGACTTTGACGGACATTTGGTGGATTTTGACGAAGCCATAAGCCGTTCTTCCATGTATAAAGAGAGCGAAAAGAAAAGCAGAGACGAAGCCTGCAGAATTTTCGGGAAGGAATTGTAATATGTATAATAAGCAAGTCGAAAAAACACCCTGCGGCACACAAGACCCGCAAAAAAGAATACACAATTTTGACGAAGTCGCATTTACCTATACGGAGGAGGAAGCCGTAAACGAGGCTTCACGCTGCATAAACTGTAAGAACAGCCCTTGCGTTTCGGGTTGCCCAGTAGGTATTAAAATACCGGAATTCATTTCCAAAATAAAAGAGCGCAATTTTAAAGAAGCTTATTCCGTAATATCAGAAGACAGTGCACTCCCTGCAATATGCGGCAGGGTTTGCCCGCAGGAAACACAGTGCGAGCAAAAATGCGTCCGCGGCATAAAAGGCGAGAGCGTAGGTATAGGCAGGCTTGAACGCTTTGCGGCGGACTGGCATATGAAAAACGAAGAAGTCTCAAATCCGGAAATCAAAGAAAACGGTCACAAGGTGGCCGTGGTAGGCTCCGGCCCAAGCGGTCTTACCGCAGCGGGCGAGCTTAGAAAAATGGGTTATGAAGTAAGCATATTCGAAGCTCTGCATGAAGCGGGCGGCGTATTAGTCTATGGCATACCCGCATTTCGTCTACCTAAAGATATAGTAAAAAAAGAAATAGACGCTCTTATAAATATGGGAGTAAAAATAGAGCTCAATGTAGTCATAGGCAGGACTCTTACAGTTGACGAATTGTTCAATAAAGGCTTTGAAGCTATATACATTGCAGGCGGTGCCGGAAGTCCCAAGTTTATGGGCATACCGGGTGAAGGCCTAAAAGGCGTTTTGAGCGCAAACGAGTACCTGACAAGGATTAACCTTATGCGCGCCTATAAACCGGATAGTCATACCCCTATTTTAAGGGGTAAGCATGTAAGCGTCGTGGGTGGCGGTAACGTAGCTATGGACGCTGCAAGATGTGCAAGGCGCTTAGGGGCGGAAGTAAGTGTAATTTATAGGCGCAGCCGAGAGGAACTTCCCGCAAGACAGGAGGAAGTTGAACACGCCGAGGAAGAAGGCATAGAGTTCCATTTCCTGCAAAATCCGGTTAAAATAATAGGCGACGAAAACGGCTGGGTTACAGGTGTGGAGTGCGTACACATGCAGTTAGGCGAGCCGGATTCCTCAGGTAGGCGTAGACCCGTGCCTATAGAAGGCAGCGAAACCGTGCTTAAGACGGATACATTTATACTGGCGCTCGGCACTTCGCCAAACCCCCTTATATCAAAAACTACGGATGCTTTAAATATTACTCGCTACGGAGGTATAGAAGCTAAGGATCAAAGCGGTGCCACAAGCAGGAAAGGCGTATTTGCAGGTGGCGATATAGTAACAGGCTCCGCAACAGTTATCCTTGCTATGGGTGCCGGCAAGCGTGCCGCAAAAGCCATTGACGAATACATAATGCAGGGTAAAGAGTGGGACGCATTTGAATAATTCTGCGTTTAAAATACAAAGTCGCAAGAATGCCCTACTCGTTACAGTTGTACTGCTTTTGGATTTTATAACAAAGGCTTGGTTTTTTGATGCGAATTTTATACTCATACCTAATGTTTTAAAGCTTTACGGTACAAAAAACTATGGCGCTGCGTTCAGCTTTTTGGCTACCTATCCGCAGTATGTAACCTTACTAAGTGTATGCTTAATTGCCATTATTGTGTATATGTGTAGCCAAGCTATGGGAGTTATGCTAAACATAGCTCTAAGCTTGGTATTAGGTGGGGCCTTGGGAAATTTTTTGGATAGGCTTACCCGCGGCTATGTGGTGGATTTTATTCAAACTCTTTTTATAAATTTCCCTGTTTTTAATATTGCGGATATATGTATAACAATAGGAGCGGCGCTAAGCTGTATAGCCGTGCTGTTTTTTGAAAAGAATGATTAAAAATATTATAGCTTCTGGAGAACGCCTGGATAAAGAAATAAGCTCTCAGGATATAAGTCGCAGCAAGGCCGCAAAGCTTATAGAAAAAGGCTTAGTAAAAGTAAATGGAGTAGTTGTAAACAAGGTTTCCTATAAAACACAGTTGGGAGATAATATAGTTTTAAAACTGCCCGAAGAAAAAAGCGAGAGCATAAAACCCGAAGACATACCGCTGGACATCATATACGAAGATGAATTTCTTGCCGTAATAAACAAACCCTATGGCCAGGTGGTTCACCCCGCCGCGGGGCATAATACAGGTACGCTTGTAAACGCTTTAATGTACAAGTTTCAAAACTTATCAAATATAGGCGGGGAGGAAAGGCCCGGCATAGTGCACCGCTTGGATAAGGATACGAGCGGTATTATAATGATTGCTAAGGATAATTTGACGCATCAATTCCTTTCCAAAGAAATAAAAAACCGTAATGTCTCAAAAAGGTATTTTGCTATGGTTGAAGGAAGCTTTAATGAGCAGGAAGGCTTTATAGACAAACCTATTGCACGAAGCCCGAAGGATCGAAAAAAAATGGCCGTAGTTGTGGGTGGGCGCGAAGCTCTTACGGAATGGAAAGTAGTGCGGGAGTTTCCGGATAAAACCCTGCTGGATATAAACCTAATCACCGGCAGAACCCACCAAATACGAGTGCATATGTCAAGCATTCACCATCCTGTTTTAGGGGACGCCATATACCGCAACAAAAGCTCAAAAAGGGCGGATAGGCTCATGTTGCATTCTTGGTACCTGTCATTTTTACACCCAAAACTAAATAAAAGGCTTGCATTCATATGCAAGCCGGAAAGCTCTTTCTTGGTGCCGGAGGATTATTATAAAACTGCAAATGACTTATCTATAAAGACTTAATGTTATAATTAATTCCTGCCGTCATCGGGTATAGGCGTTGTCTTGCTAAGGTTTAAAAGCTCGCTCACCGTAACCATGCTGAAGCCTCTTGAAGTGAGTTCGGGTAAAATTTCTTTAAAGACCCTAAGGTCTTTTTTGTTTGCGTGCAGAAGTATTATGCTGCCGTTTTCAACATTGCGCAGTATTTTTCTTGTGTCAAGCGTATCTATATCCCAAAGCACCACATGCATGTAACCTGCCTCGCGCACAGCTTTTGCAAACGAAGAACGCGTACCTTTTTTTCTGCCTGCACCAAAGGGATAACGTAGCGTGTTTATGGTATATTCCTCGCCTAAGCAGTCGTTTAAGCGTTTCTCCATGTTTTTAAGCTGGCGAATAATCCTGTCTTTGTTTGCTTTTTCAAGGTTTAAGTGCGTGTTCGTGTGGTTGCCTATTTCATGCCCTTCCTCAACAACGCGCGTCCAAAGGTCTCTTTCTTCCTTTAAAAGGTTAACGCCTATTGGGTAAAGTGTAAGCTTGCAGTTGTTTTCCTTTGCTATGTCTAAAAAGTCGGGCAATAACTCCCTGGAATACCAGTCGTCTATGGTTATTGCGATTTTAGGCACTTCCCTATCCCCGTACAGGTATTGTGTAATTTGCTTTTCCGCCGCTAAACCTATCGGTATGTTTGATATAAATATAAGACCCAAAAGCAGGGCTACAATTCGCTTCATAAACCTTAACTCCTTTCTGTGGAATTATAGTAATTGCGCTCTTCAATGTCAACACGAATAATGACGCTATCTGAAATTATCCTTCTAAGCGTATAAATTGACAAAAAAAATTTTTCTGATATATTATAGTAATGTGGGTATGATTTGAGGATTATTTAATCCTCGTTCACTATCCATGATTTGGATCGAATTGAGCAAAATGGGTATATCCCGATTTTCGCTCATGTAGGACGATAGTATACACTTAAAGGTATGTGAGCTAATCGCTTAAAAAAGGCAAGTTAGTATTGTATCAGATGAATCGTCATGGCACTAAGTGTGTTTTTTGATTGATGGCAATACACGAGTGATGTACAATTTATAGTAGTCTTATTTGATATAGCAGTATGTAATAATTGATGGAAAGGCGATTGTTATGGGTACTCTTAGTAAAACAAGCAAGATGCATGCAATGAATTTATTACATTTTGTATTGACAACAGGTGCGGTGTCTACTGTATGGTTACTGTGGTACATACCCCGTTTGGGAGTAAATAATAGAATATTCTTTGTTTCTTTATGTATAATCCATTTACCAATATCCATCTTTCTATACAAAACCTTTAATATATACAATATTGGCGTCTCACGCATTACTGAAGTCTTTTATTCTCAAGTGCTTGCTTGCTTATTTAGCGATGCAATAACTTACATGGTTGCGCTTGTAATTTTGCTAAAGCCACTAAGTTTGATGCCTCATTTTATTGCTTTATTTGTACAAATACTGATTTGTTTTGCATGGTGCAAAGCAGCAGATTGGCTACATGTCAAGCTGTATCCAGCGATGAAAACCCTAATCATTTATCAAAATAAAAATGATTTTAATAAATTGCAAGAACTTATCCGATTGCAGAGAAGGTTCGATGTGCAGAAGAAGCTTGAGGCTCCTAACGCGATAGAGGATATTCTTCCCGCTTTAGAAGGCTTTCAGGCTGTGGTTATCTCAGGCATTCCGGCAACATTGCGCAATGGTATTGTTAAAGGCTGTATAGACAGTAATATTAATTGTTACTTCATACCCCATACAGGCGATGTTATTATTGCAGGTGCTAAACACCTTCAGTCTTTCAGTATACCTGTTATGAGCGTTAAACGTACTAATTTATCTCCTGAATATGTGATTTCAAAGAGAGTATTTGATATTATTTTTTCGTCGATAGGTTTGATAGTGGCAAGCCCTTTCATGCTATTGGTTGCTATTGCTATTAAAAGCTGTGACCGTGGTCCAATACTATATAAACAAGTGCGACTAACAAAAGACGGGAAACGTTTTAACATTTTTAAATTTCGATCCATGCGTGTTGATGCGGAAGGGGATGGTATTGCTCGATTAGCATCTAATAATGATGATCGTATAACCCCTGTAGGGAAATTCATCCGTGCTGTTCGAGCGGATGAACTACCTCAGCTGTTTAATATTATCAAAGGTGATATGAGTATTGTTGGCCCAAGGCCTGAACGTCCAGAGATTGCCGTTCAATACGAAAAAGATATGCCGGCTTTCTCGTTGAGGCTACAGGTTAAAGCAGGTCTCACAGGAACAGCACAGGTTTATGGCAAATACAACACTGAACCTAAGGATAAGCTTAAAATGGACCTAATGTATATCAACGAAATGTCTCCGCTTACAGATTTGAAATTGATTTTCGCTACCATCAAAATTTTGTTCATGAAGGACAGCACCGAAGGTATAGATGAAAGACAGACGACAGCGGTTAGTGCAGGAATTAATGATAAGAGCGCATGAGGGGGAAGATTCTGTTTATGCCTAAAAGTACTTAGGAGGTTGCAGGAGTGGAAAACCACAGCTATGAGTGGAGAAAATCACTGATTATCGAAAAGATGTGTATTTTGAGTTGCTAAAAATTGGAAGAAATGCCAGAGTGAAATCAGGCATTAAAGCATCTCTTAGAGTAGCAAGGGGCCAGAAAGTTGGCAAATTGCCCGGCGTGAATCTAGATTTCCACTTCTAATAGTGCAAGATGCCGAGAGCCTAAGCGCGAGCAAAGGTAAAACGAGGTCAAATTGGGGATTTTGTGCCCCAAAAAGCGCTTTTATGGGTGCAACAGTAGCCTGTGAGTTGATGTCTGATTGTACTGTCGGGAGATATTTTGATATTACGGTGATTGTTACATAGCGGTTATGGGACTGAGTTATAACAACATCATCTGCGATTTCATCCCTGTCTTGGAGATAACAAGGTGACTGTGAGAGTGATGGTGATAACCACATACTCACGGAGAAGCTCATTGGTGTGTAGTAATCCGACATAAGCAGGGGAACTACCGCGGCATGAATGAGTGGAATCTAAAATAGAGGCAAGTGCTACCGCAACTTGGATTTGTCAAAGCAACATATAAAATGCAGCGGTGCAAGGCATAGCGGCAGTGTGATTCAAACTGCCGAGGACGGTTAGTAGAGCTTTGTAAGGAAAAAAACGGCTCCAACTCTTTGAGACGAGTCTGGGCTGTAGTCTTTGATATACGGAGAGTGGATTTGAAAAAATGAAAAAAGCTGTCATTCTGATCAATGATACAACATACGCATTTAATCTTCGTGGTGCGATTATCGAAAAATTGATCCAGGAAGGTTTTGAGGTCGTAGTTGTTGGGCAACTCCTAAAACACCAGGATAAACTGAAAGATATGGGTGCGAGGTTGATTGGCGTTGAAACTGGACGTCATGGCACTAATCCTTTCTCTGATTTGCAGTTAATGCTTACCTACAAGAAAATCTTGAAAGCTGAAAATCCTAATGTTGTTCTCACATATAACATAAAGCCTAATGTATATGGTGGCATAGCCTGCCAGCGGTTGCGAATCCCATACCTTCCGAATGTGACGGGTTTGGGCACTCCGGTTGAGAATCCGGGAAAGCTCCAGAAACTCACAATTCAACTGTATAAGATGGGTATCGCTGGCGGAGCCTGTGTTTTCTTCCAGAATAATGATAATCGTAAGTTCTTTGAACAACACAATATGCTGAAAAGCGAAGCGAGAACGCGAGTACTTCCTGGATCAGGTGTTGACCTTGCAAATCATTCAGTGTTGCCATGGTTCGAGAACGAGAAGGTGCATTTTTTGTTTGCTGCACGTGTGATGAAAGAAAAGGGAATAGATCTTTTCCTTGCGGCAGCAAGGAAGTTCGCAAGCGAGAATGTTGTTTTTGATGTTTGCGGTGCTTGTGATGATGAGAATTATAGAGAAATCTTGAATAATGAGAAGTGCGTTACATATCATGGCGAACAAAACGATATGATTCCATTCTATCGTGAGTGCTCGTGCTTTTTATATCCATCTTATTATCCGGAAGGAATGAGTAACGTACTTTTGGAGGCCGCAGCATCTGGCCGCCCTGTTATTGCCGCTGATCGCGCAGGGTGTCGTGAAACGTTGGACGATGGAGTTACTGGATTCCTTGTTCCTATTCAGGATGAGGAAGCTTTGGTCAATGCGGTGGAACGGTTTATGCAGATGACGATGGAGCAACGGAAAGCCATGGGTCTGGCAGGACGTCAAAAAATGGAACGAGAGTTTGATCGCAAGATTGTGGTGAAGGCATATTTGGACGAAATTCAAGAAATCTTGAGAGGTTGAGTATGAATACTACACCGATACGAGTGCTACATGTCCTTGGAGGGCTAGAAGCAGGTGGAGCAGAATCCTTTGTCATGAACTTATATCGAGCAGTTGACAAGGGAAAAATCCAATTTGATTTTGTGAAACACATCGAGCATAAAGGGGTATTTGAGAATGAGATAACGCAGATGGGCGGTAAAATATATCGTTGCCCCCAATACAACGGGAAAAACCATATAGTGTACTGTAGATGGTGGAATTCGTTTTTTGAAGAGCATCAGGAGTATCGTGTGGTTCACGGCCATGTTCGAAGCACTGCGGCCATTTATCTGAAAATCGCCAAAAAGAACGACTTGGTGACGATTGCGCATAGTCATAGCACATCAAACGGAAACGGTATTTCCGCCCTTGTGAAAGATATGATGCAACTGCCAATTCGTTATACAGCAGATTTTTTATTTGCTTGTTCTGACAAAGCGGGCAAATGGCTATATGGAGAAAATGCTACGAGAAAGCCGAATTACCGGATGATTCCCAATGGTGTGGACCTGAGACGGTTTGCATTTCATGAGAAAAAGCGGAAAGAAATGCGCAATGAGCTGGGAATTGCCGAGGATACTTTTGTTCTGGGGCACGTTGGGCGGATAATTGTTCCTAAAAACCATAAATTCTTGGTTGAACTGTTCGCAGATTATCATGGGGTGAATCCAAACAGTAAATTGCTTCTGATAGGTAATGGAGAGCTTTTTGAGACGGTGCAGCAGCAATGTACGCAACTTGGAATTAGAGAAGCGGTCATTATGGTTGGAAGTAAAACAAATACGGAGGATTACTATCAGGCCATGGATGTGTTTGTGTTTCCTTCCCTTTGGGAGGGGCTTGGTATCGTTGCCATCGAAGCACAAGCAAACGGATTGACATGTTTGGTATCGGAAAACGTTCCCGAGGAAGCAATTCTTACGGAGAACACAAATGCACTTTCGTTGCAATCCAAAGATGCGTGGTTAGATGGGCTACAAAAGGTGTCCGTGGGCGAAAGAATGCGAACCCCCAAAAATTGCATGCAGCAGTACGATATTTGCACCATTGCAGACTACCTACAGCGATTTTACTTAGAACAGCATGAAAAGGTGAGAAGATGAGTCGATATATTATGCGGTTGGACGATGCGTCTGAATATATGGACGTTAAAAAGTGGCAGAAGATGGAAGAACTGTTGGATAAATATCATATTAAGCCAATCGTAGGCGTGATTCCGGATAATCGTGATCCTGATATGGTCGGACTCTATCCGAAGGACGAACAATTTTGGGGGAAAGTCCAAC
>JAUNLY010000027.1 GCA_030532025.1 Eubacteriales bacterium | reverse complement strand
GGGGCATAACATCTTACCTTGTGGACATGCTTAATGCCGGATGTTTTGAAGCCCTGCAGGACGTACAGTGCTTTGACCTTGGTGCCGTGGAATCCATACGTGAAAACCCAAAGCATATAGAAATTTCTGCAACGGACTATGCAAGCCCCAAAGCAAAATCCTGTGCAGCTTCATCATTAGATGTTGTAGTGCTCGGCGCAACACAGATAGATACAGACTTTAATGTAAACGTGCACACGGATTCCTCCGGCTTTATAACAGGCGGCTCAGGCGGTCACAGCGACACGGCGGAAGAGAGCAAAGTCTCTATAATAGTTGCACCCTTGTTTAGGGCAAGGCTTCCTATAATAGTAAATAAAGTTATAACAACCAGCACGCCGGGGAAAAACGTGGACGTGCTTGTAACACAACGAGGTATAGCTGTAAACCCCTTAAGGCAGGACATATATAACAATTTGCATAGTAGCGGTCTGCCACTGTTTGATATTAAAGAGCTTAAAGCGCTTGCAGAAAAATACACGGGCGTACCTGATGATTACAGCCCGCAAGGCAGAATAATAGCCAAAGTAGAGCATAGAAATGGAGAAATAATAGACGAAATAAGACAAACGGAGGCATAATATGGCTACATTCACAAAAGAACAGTTAAAATACCTCAATTTGCTTTCGGAGCAGTATCCAAATACGCAATCCCTGTACGGTGCCATCGGTAGCATAAGCGCAAAGCTTGCGCTCCCCAAGGGGACGGACCATTTTATAAGCGACCTACACGGCGAATACGAGGCCTTTGAGCATATATTGAACAACTGCTCAGGCGTTATAAAAGAAAAAGCCACACAGCTTTTTGGGAAAGAAATATCCCAAGAGGAAATAAACGAATTTTGCACCATAATATACTACCCCAAGGAAAAACTCGAACTACTTAAAGAAAACGGAAAGCTATCCAAAGAAAAGTATAAAAAGCTGTTGCTTAGGCTTACCACGCTTGCAAAATTCGTCAGCGTCAAATACACAAGACAGGAAGTGCGAGATGCTATCCCTTCGGACTATTATTTTATACTTGACGAACTACTAAACACAGAGATACAGGAGCACCAAAATCAGCAGGTCTACCACGACAACCTTATAGAAACGCTTATATCAATAGGCGCACAGGAAGAAGTTATACAAGCCTTTGCTAAGCTTATAAAAAAGCTTGCGGTAAACCACCTATATGTTCTTGGTGATATATTCGACCGCGGCCCAGCACCCGATAAAATACTCGACATGCTCATGTGCCACCATGCGGTAAACATAACATGGGGCAACCATGACGCACTTTGGATGGGTGCTGCTGCACTTAACCCCGCCTGCATAGCCGCCTGCGTTAGAAACACATTAAACTATGGCCACCTGCATCTGCTTGAAAGCGGTTATGGTATCAGCATGCGCCCGCTTTATGCGCTGGCACAAAAAACATACCCTAACCTAAGCCAAGATGAGGCGGCGCTTAAGACAATAACCATAATTATGTTTAAGCTTGAAGGACAGCTTATTAAAAGAAACCCTGAGTTTAAATTAGATGACAGGCTAAAGCTCCACCTTATTGATAAAGCTTCCCGTACCATAAGTTACGGCGGCAATACATGGCCGCTTATATATCAGCAGTTCCCTACACTTTTGGGGGACGATTGGTATAAGTTGAGCGATGGCGAGCAAGCGGTAATGGAAGGCCTTAGGAACGATTTTGAAAAAAGCGAAAAGCTAAACCGCCAAATACGCTTCTTATACGACCAAGGTTCAGTCTACCGTATACACGACGGAAGCTTGCTTTTACACGGCTGCATACCATTAAAAGAAGACGGTACTTTGCTTGAAGTTACATTTGACGGCAACACATACAGCGGTCAAAGTTACCTTGACTACTGCGACAAAAGAGCACGTGATGCTTTCCGCACCAAAAAGCTAAAGGATAACGATTTTATGTGGTTTTTGTGGTGCGGGGATTTCTCTCCGCTCTGTGGGCGCAAAATGGCCACATTCGCACATATTATGATAGCCGACCGCAATGCTTTCAGCGAGCCGAGAGACCCTTACTACACGTACAACAAAACGGTAGAAGGCTGTGAATATCTTTTAAAAAGCTTTAATCTAAACCCCAAAGAAGGGCATATTATAAACGGGCACACACCCGTTTTAAAGGGGCAGTCACCTCTACGTGCAGGCGGTCGCATAATAGTTATAGACGGCGGCTTTTGCAAAGCCTACCAGAAAAAAACGGGTATAGCTGGCTATACCTTGCTTTCAAATTCTCATGGCATGCGTATAGTAGCGCACGATACTTTTGAGAGTGTCGAAAACGCTGTCAGCCAAAACACCGATATAAACGCCACGCAGGAAGAATACCTGCCCTTTGCATTCCGCCAAACAGTAGGCGATTCGGACGCCGGCGAAAAGCTAAAACACAGGCTACACGCGCTTCATATGCTGCTTGAAGCTTACAGAAAAGAGCTTATACGGCAACAGTAATGCAAGCTATGCTTTAACAATACTAATTGAAAACTTTAAGGCAGAAATTTATATGGATTTTTACTTTTTATAAAGCCAAATAAAAAAGACCTATTTATAAAAACATTAATCAGCAAAGTAGTATAATAAGTTAGTAAGAATTTTGATTATACTAATCCAAATCGTTAATGCATAGAGTTACTCCGGATTTTTTCTTTTTTGCAAAGCCGAATGAAGGAGGCGTAGTGGCACTACGCTGACTAAGCAAAAATGGAAAAAGACAAGTTTATCGAAGCATTAAGGTGCGGGATTAGTATTATATAAAATCAAGCATCAAAAAAAGGGGATTCATTCTCCCCTTTTTTGTTTGTCTGCTTTATTTTTTAAATTTCGTCGTACTTATCAAGCAATGCTTCTTTTGGAAACTCTGGCTTCGGGCCGAAGTAGTGCATCATCTGTTCGTCCGACAGCTTAAACCAGTCTTTAACTTGCACATAACAGTGTCTTGGGCGTTTGCGTATTACATTCCTCAGCCTGTCTACCCTGTAGTTCCAGAAGCGCATACAGCCGTCTACGGTTTTTGGCTGTTCCATGGATATGCTTTTAAGGTTGTATGATGCCCATCTTTCAAAGTGCATATTCATTTCAGGTTCAAGTAAATCATAACAGGTTTCAACCTGATTTAACATTTTATCTGTCGTGAAGAACCTGAATATCTCCCCAAAACGGGTTAAAAATTTATCCAGCATTTCTTTGTTTTCAAGTATCTTAAGCCATATGGTGTTATCTATATCGTTGTTTGCGCCATGGCCCTTAGGGTTCATCATATTTTTTACACCGTCGTTTACAGCTCTGAAAAGGCCGTAGTCCATATCGAATATTATCCAACGCCATTTACCGCCCGGCACCCTGTAACAGCGTATATTACCGGAGTCGGTATTGGCAAAAAACATTTCAAATATAATATAATCAAAAAGATTATCCACATCTATATTGTCTAATATGTACTGCATATCCTCCGGATTTGTCGCAGGAGAGCTGTTGCGTATTTTTTTAACCATTGCGACAAATTCTTTGTTGCTGCCATAGTAGACTTTGGAGCTGGCTTCTATGATGTTCATATCGTCCGCCTTTTCAAGCGGTATGCCCTCATGCTGGGCGACAAAATAGCGGCTTACCCTCTCACGCAGGTTATAATGCCCCCAATAGTTGCCGTTTAAGTAAACTATAACAGGACGCCACGCTTGGTTTATTACGGTGGTGTCTTCAAGTTGATCTATAAGCCTTGACTGTACGCCGTCTACCATTCTCGTCCAAACGCAGTCGTTGCCGGAGACCCTTAGAACCAGCGATTTGTACTGCTCAAAAGGTCTGTCCTCAAAAAGCTTTGCGTTAAAATAACGTTCTCCAAGCGAGGCCTTTGCCTTTACCTTGAAGGATTTTTGCGGCATATCGAGAGAATACTGGCCTATTAAACCGAACTCTACACCTTGGCTGAAGTAAACTTCATGAGTATCAGAGTCAAACATCTCGGCATAGCCCGGTCTAAAGGTTTTGCCGTGCAACCTGTATGTAGGTGTCGGGTTTTTAAATGGTATGTATTTATAGCTTTCAAGATCCACACCCTCGCCCGAAGCGTACATACCTGTTTCCTGATTCCAAAGGTTATCAGGGTCTGTGGTAAGGCACACAACAGGCATGGTGTAATAAGTCTTCATAACGTATGTGGCGGTTGTGGTAGCAGACGGTTGAAGTCCCGGCGCAAACGCACGTGCGCGCAATACGCAGGTATCGCTTATGCTGATAGGGCCTGTGTATAGCTGGCTGTTGTCTATTGTGGGGGTTGAGCCGTCCAAAGTGTAGCGCACGGAGGATCCGTCTGTAACGCTTATGGCGACGCTAATATCCTGCTTATAAAGCCCGCCAGCAAGCGACAGCACAGGTTTTTCAGAAAAACCCGGAAAACCCGTCGTATTTTTTAACCCAGGAGTTGCAGCGTCAAAATAAAAAAAGCCTCCGCCTGAGGCACTTCTGCCGTAAGAATAGTCGGACGGTATGGAAGGGAGTGCCAGTTTATCAAGCACACGGCCTGAGGAATCCGAAAGCGTAAGCGTTTCGCCGCCCGCACGGCTTAGCGCAAAGCTTGCCCGCAAGGACGCGGCATTTCTGCCGGCATTAACGCTCTTATCCAGTATAATTACTTTATATTCTCCCGGCATTATAAGAGTGCCGTTAGGGAACTGCCATTTTCTCGGCCAATTTATATTATCGCTTAATCCCCAAGAGGATATGTCCACAGGTTGGTCCGTGCTGTTGTAAATTTCCGCCCAGTCGGCAAACGGAAGCCCTTCACCCAAGGAGGTGCTGCCGTTGCTGCTCATAGCTTCGCTTATATATACGCCGGTAGGGTTTATGGCCCTTAAATATTTATCTGCCGTTTTAGCCCCATCTGCATTGTTAGGGGCACCGGGCGTTGCAAGCGTAAACACCTTCCAGCCTTCGCCTGACTCGTCCCTGCCAAAGCTTGCATCCGGCGGGAGATTGTCAAACACTATGCGGTCTACCAAATTACCCTGTTTGGTGGAAAGGGTTATGGTTTCTCCTTCTGCCGCAATGCTAAAATTGGTATGCGGGTAACCGCCCGGGTTAGTCCTGTTTTTACCGGAACAGAAAACAAGGTAATAGCCGCCGGGGGGGATTACTGCACTTTCCGGAAACACCCATTTTACGGGTCTGTCGGAGTTGTCGGAAAGGGCGTAATTTTTTAGCATTATCATGTCGTTGCTGCGGTTTTTAATCTCAATCCAGTCTTGCAGCTCGCCATCCTCGTCCCTTATACCGGTCCTTGGGGCCGCCATAATTTCGTTTATTACGAGGTTATTGCTGTCTATACGATAGCTATTCATATAGCTATCGTGGCCTTCCGCTGTGTTTGGAAAACCTGGGGAATATAGGTTTTCGCCCTTAACATATTCCCATTCTTCATTTAAATAATAGGTTTCGTTTGCGTTTAATGTAGGTATAACACAGGAGGATATTTCGTAACCCGTGGGGTCAAACATAAAAAGGGAATCGCCTATGGAGCTTAGACCGAACTTTGCATGAAAGGGTCTGCCCTCGTCGTTTTGGTTACGTTTATCTATAAAAACGATTATCCTGTCGTCCGGATTCATTACGGTTTTTGGGAATATAAATTTCGCACGATCCGAGCGGTCGGACAGCGTAACGCCCTCTAAATTAAGCTGTTTGTCGCTGCTGTTCCATATCTCCGCCCAGTCGCTGAATTGTCCGTTTTCGTCAGGAAGGGCTGAAGAGTTATCTGTCATAACCTCGCTTATTACAAGGCCTTCATAGCTTGACTGTATTTTGCCCTCCGCATTTATATTTAGAGCTTTGTTAGTGGGTTCCTTGGGGCCTAATACTACAAATGCGATTAACATAACCGCAAAAACAACCACAAGTCCTAACCTGCTTTTTGGCGTATGTTTTCTTAAATTGGACTGTTCACGCTTTCGCCGCATAGTTTCTCCTTATATGTATTCCCGAAGCACAAGCACAGTTTCTCCGGGGTTTAAGCTGTTTTCGACACGTATTACACGGGGGTGTACAGAAAATTCTTCCCTTACCATATCCCTTATGGCGGTACCGCCACGATAGCCGTGTATTATGCGTATGCGATAATCCGCAGCTGTTGCACGCATAAGGGCCGAACGGACCGCTATACGCGCTTGGTATAGGTTTTTGCCGTGTAGATTGACGTCCATTCGCAGCACCTCCGTTTATGGCATTATACCTAAAACGGAAAGAATATTCAAGCTATTTGAAACATATTTGTAATATTTAGCCGAGTTGTTTTATTATATAGTTAAGGTATTCCTGTACAGGGTCTATGGCCGTGTGCGCAAAAAGCATTCTTGTGCCGACGGCATCTTCTATCTCGTTAAACAAAAGCTTGCCCTTATTAAATATAAAGTCTATACCTACGAAGGAAAAATCAAAGTTGGATATAATTTTTTCAACATACTTTTTTGTTTCAAGGTCAAGCTCAAAAGGTGTTGCATCTCCACCTTGGCCTATATTGCTCCTAAAATCCCCATCCGTGCTAAACCTCATCATAGGTTGCAGTATTTTATTTCCCAATACGTATACGCGCACGTCCTTACCTAAGGTATCAGAAAGTGGCTGAACCACGGCTGTGTCCGGATAGCAGAGTTTAAGGGCTTCAACGTATTCTTGATCGTCTTTACATAAAAAGACTTTTCTCCCTCCGCAGCTGTTTGAAGCCTTTACTACAACGGGATATTTAAATGGAGCGGTTTTGCTTGAAATATCGACAAAGGCGGTGTCTATCATAGGCACTTGCCCCGCAAGGTAAGCATGGGTCAGACGCTTATCGTTACATATATGCGCCACATGGGCGTTATTAAATACGGGAATACCCATGTCTTCCATGTGCTGTGATAAAAACGGGGCGCTTAAGCGCATAAGAGCAAAGTCCGGCCTTTCGTCCTTGTCTTTGAGCTTAAGAGCTAATTTGTTATTCTCTACGCCGTAGAAGAGCTGATCGCTTAGCACAAGCTTAAATTTAACGCCCTTTTCTTTACCCAAATTTATCCAATGGCGTATAAATTTATAGTTGCGCTGTGTATTGCCGTTTTCATATACAATCCATGCGTTCATAGTAATCCCTTTACATATTTTATTATATGCTCTGCGGGGCTTATGTCCGTCGTGTTTAAAAACGCACCGAAATGAGCGTTTGAATTTACCTCACATACAAGGGGGCCTAAGTCTGACATAAGCAGGTCAACGCCAGCAAAGTCCGCCCCAAGCACCTTACAGGCGGCTTCTGCTATTTTTTTCTCGTCTTCTCTTAATACATGGTCTAAGGCTATGTTGTTTCCTTTGTGGTTGGATCTAAAATCGCCCGCAGTATTATGCCGTTCCATAGCACCTATGGCTTTACCGTTTACAACATACACCCTTATGTCCTTGCCCGCACTTTCTTTAATAAACTTTTGAAATAAAAGCGGCTTGCCCGCATTTTCCTTTAAAAGCCTTTCCGCCTGCGATTTGTTTTCAACAAGGTATACCTGTTCCCCATAGGAGCCAAAGCCCTCCTTTAATACAAAAGGAAGCCCTAAATAGTTTATTACATCGTCTAAAAAACTCATGTGTTTATAGCCTACTGCCTTAAAACTTTGAGGGCACAGGAGAGTTTCCGGTTGCGGTACTTTATCCCTTAGACAAAGAAATGTCTTGGTTTTATCGTCGCAGAGCGCTATAACTTCGGGCTTATTCATTACGCGAACACCGCTTTGCTCTAAGTACACCGCAAGATTTACATCCTTATCCCAAAAAACGCATATTTTAGGTAGATTTTCAAAAGCAGAGGGAATGACAAATTCCTCGTTAGTTTTAGAAACAACGGCAATGCCATGTTTTTCAGCTTCCGACACAACCTGCTCTTCTATAAATTTAAAGGGTGGAGTATCAAGATAGGCATTGCGCACAAAAAGTATTGATTTAGTCATGGTTTAAATAAAGAGTGTTCCCTCCTATAAATTCCCGCAGTATAGATAATGGTGGTATATCTTTAAGGCTTTCCTCGGGTGCGGGAAGCATATAATGCAATATCTTAATAATTCTGCTTACTTTTAAATATTGCGGGTTTTCTTTTGGAATTTCGCGTATTATGTCGTAGGAAAACCTTTTAAGCACGGGCAATTCGTAATGCAAGGCAGAGTTAAACATTATGTCCGCCTCTTCTTGGAATGGGAATACCCATTTTGATTCCCCCCGTCGCACCTTGTCCCACATTTCAAGGGTGCGTAGGGGTGGCGTATTTCTAAAGTGCATATCCCTAACTATTCGCCTTAAAAGCCTTGCATCCGTCGTGCGTATGCGGTTGTGGGCATCAAGGTTTAAACATGTAAGCTCGCTTATATATACTTTAAATATAAGCTTAGGGTTAAAATCTTTATGGAGCTGCGGGTTAAGTGCATGTATACCCTCTATTATAATGGGCTGGTTTGCACTTATCTTTAAAGTGTAGGCCTGTTTGTTCTGCCTTTGGCTTACAAAGTCAAAGCGGGGCATTTGGGTTTCTTTACCCTCTATTAAGGAATTAATGCATGTGCGTATAAGCGGTACTTCCAAAGCGTTTAAGGCTTCTAAATCCGGCTCGCCGTCTTCCTCCAAAGGAAGCTCGTTGCGATTGCGGTAAAAATCGTCCAGGGAAATGATGATAGGTTGAAGCCCCAAAACCCTTAAATGTATCTGGAGCCTGTTTGCAAATGTCGTTTTTCCGCTTGATGAGGGTCCTGAGACAAACACAGCCCTTGAACCTCTGAGCAATATATCCTGCGCAATATCGGCAATTGATTTGTCGTGCAGGGCTTCGTTTACACGTATAAAGTCGCCCAGCTTGTTTTTGCGTATAAGATCGTTTAAATCTGCGGCATCAGAGCATTCGAGCACACGACACCAGTAATTGCTCTGGGCAAAGGTTGCCATCTGCTTTGGGGAGCTTAGATAAGCGGCGGGCTTTTCCGGATTTTCTAATGACGGTAGCAGCATAACAAAACCCGGCGAAAAATGCTTTAGCGAAAATACACCCACCTTGCCTGTTGATGGTAACATAGCACCGTAAAAATACTCAGTAACTCCACCGCATTCGTATACATTAAAATGTTCATATGGTCTGTAAGCTAAAAGCCTTGATTTTTCTTCGTCACCTGTTGCAGAAAAATACTCTATGGCTTCCTTTTTACTCAGACGGCGTTTTACAAAGGGTAGATCTTCTTTTATTATATCCCTCATAACGCCCTCTAAGTGCTTTACATCGTTTGGATAAAGGCGCCAATCCTCAAACACTATGTATATACCTTCGCCTACGGAATGTTCTATCCTTACTTTTGCGTGGGGGAAGGCTCTTTTAGCCGCTATAAGCAGTACAAAGCGCAAAGAGCGCTCGTATATCCTTCTGCCTTCTTCGTCCTTGTATGTAAGAAGAAAAAGCTCGGAGTCCTTTGTTATGCGGTAGTTTAATTCCCTTATGCGTCCGCCGTCTCTTACGCCCATGGCTATGTGCATTTTATCGGGCGCCATATCTTCTATAATCTGCGCAAGGCTTAAAGGCACTTTATATTCTTTTTTTTGGCCATCCAAGCTTATATTCATTTATTTTTCCTCTCTTTAAGCTTTGCAATTTTATTCTTCCATTGCAAATGCTTTGTCTTTACATAGGCAGGGTGTTGTTCTTCTGATAGTGTGGAATATTGGTAAAGCGCATAGCCTGCGGTGTGCTTTGTGAACTGCATATAGGTATATATAAGCCCATGCTTAGCGCAATCGGACAAGGCAACAAAGTCCGTTTCGCCCCCTTGAGGTACATAGCCCTCGCTAACTTTTGTCTTGCGTCCGCATTCAGGGCATAAGGGGTTTAACGCTTCCTTGCTTCTTAAAGCACCGCTTATTGTGCGCACCTGCGCCCGCCTGTCGCTAGCACTTGTCTTGTTTGTTTTTTTGCCAAGCATTTTAGGGCGCGATATAAATTGCCCATAGTCCAAATCTTCCGGCATACGCTGAAATATTAAAGCGGTGTAATAGGCATCGTCCACAGCACAGTGGAAAGGATGCTCGGAGCTCGGTTTTATATTATACATGTCCATAGCTTTGCGTAGACCGAAGCGGTTTTTGTTGTTTCCGTTTAGCGTGCCAAAAAGCTGTTGTAGGTCGTAAACGTCCGGCATATTATCCTCAAACTTATAAAAGTTTATATTTTGAGATAATATCGAAGTATCGTCATTTCCCCAAGTGAAGAGCATTACATCTTCCCCGCACCAGTTTAAAAAACTTTTCATGGCGGAGGTAAAATCCGGCGCCATAATAAGGTCTTCCTGCCTTATACCTGTTATACGCTTAATTCTTGGGTGCAGTTTCCTGTAATGCACAGGCCTTATTGTACGGCTGAATGATGCTACAAGCCGCCTTTTTTCGTCCAATTTATATGCGCCTATCTGAATAAGCTCAAACTGCAGTACATCTCCCACCCTCTTGTAAGCGCCAGAAGACAAACTTATAGGCTGGTTCCATTCTAAATCCATTATTATATAGTGCAATATTATTACCTTCCCAGTATAAATTCCGCTGCATTTTCCCCCGCAAGCGCACCTGTGGAAAACGCAATCTGCAGGTTAAAGCCACCCGTGTAACCGTCCACGTCCAGCACCTCTCCCGCAAAATATAGCCCGCTTATTTTTTTCGCCTGCATGGTTTTTGGGTTTATTTCTCCAACTTCCACGCCGCCCCTTGTTACAACGGCTTCGTTAAATGGTCTTAGCGAATTAAAATTAAGCGGAATATGCTTTAAAGTATAGGCTATAAGCTTTCGCTCCTCCGAGTTTAAATGCGCAAGCTTTTTGTTAGGGTCTATACCTGTTATGCTTAAAAACGGCTCCGCCATATTTATAGGCAGATATCCCTTTAAATTTGTCTTAAGCGTTTTAGCACCGAACTCCATACATTCTCTATCCAGCCTAGTTATAAGCATTTCTTCGGTAAGGGCCGGTTTCATGTCAAGCTCTAATTTAATGTCCTTTGGGTTTTCACCCGTAATATGTGCACTTAAAGAAAGCGCAATAGGGCCGGATATGCCAAAATGCGTAAGAAGCAACTCTCCTTGCCTGAAATACAGACGTTTTTTGTTTTTATAGGCAGTAATTGCGACCTGTTTTAATGTAAGACCGCTAAGCGGCTTTACCCATTCGTCATCTAAGTTTATCGGAACGAGCGAAGGGGAGGTTTTTGTAACTTTTAAACCCGCACTCTTTGCAAATGCGTAACCGTCCCCCGTGGAGCCTGTTATGGGGTAGCTAAGCCCTCCCGTTGCAATAACAAGAGCTTTGCACGGCAAAAAACGACCATCATAAAGTGTAACGCCTTTTATTTTATTATCTTCTATATTAATATTTTTTACATCGGAATTTAAATGGATTTCCGCTTTTTCTATGTTGCGGGCAAGTGTGCGCGTAACGTCCGATGCTTTTTCGGACTTAGGGTATACCCTGCTCCCCCTTTGAAGTACCGTAGGGCAGCCTAAATTTTCAAAAAGCTCCATCAAAGCCTGTGGGCTCAAAAAATTTATTGCAGAATACATAAACCTGCTGTTCCTTGGGATATGCTCCAAAAAGGTGTTTATGTCGCAATCGTTTGTCATGTTGCAACGGCCCTTGCCTGTTATATAAAGCTTTTTGCCCAGTTTGTCGTTTTTTTCAAGCAGGCAAACATCAGCCCCCTTTTTCAGAGCAAAAAGAGCTGCAGTCATGCCGGCGGGGCCGCCGCCTATTATTATGATTTCTTTATTCGTTTCCTGCATATACTTTGTTTTCCTGCCATAACACCTCTAAGTCCGACAGGTTTTTCTTTAAGGCGTCCTCGTTGCGCTTACCTATTTCCGTAAGCAAGGCATTAACCAAGGCAAGCGGTGCTGCCATGGAATCTACAAAGGAAGAGATCCTCGTGGAGGCGTCTAAGCATAAGTCGCTCTCTTCGTGCAGGGGGCTTAAAGCACCATCCGTAATGCCTATAACCTTGGCGCCCTTGCTTCTGGCTAAACGCATAGATTCAAGCGTCCTTGTGGAGTAGCGAGGAAAGCTTATAGCTATAAGGCAGTCCCCTTTTTTAATGCGCACCATGCTTTCATATATAGCGCGGCTGCGTGCCATTACCACGTTTACATCGTCAAATATATAGTAAAGATAATGGGCGAAAAAGTCTGCCAATGGAGCTGCCGAGCGAAGCCCCAAAACATATATGGATTTAGCGCTTGATATAGCCTCCACAACATCGTTAAAAACCTTGGGGTCTATATTTAGCATTGCGTCCTTTATATTGTGTATGTCGGCAGAAAAAACCGACTGTATGGTTTCGCCCTGTGTCATTTTGAGCGTCATATCAAAGCGCTGGGCGCTGGTAAGCCTGTGACGCATAATCTCTTGCAGAGTTTGCTGCATCTGCGGGTAGCCCTCGTACCCTAAGGCCATAGCAAAACGCACGACAGTGCTTTCGCTTACACCTACCACATCTGACAGCTTAGACGCCGTCATAAAGGCAGCTTTGTCGTAGTTTTCGCGTATGAAATCCGCTATTTTTTTATGGCCCTTGCTGAGCCTTTTGTTGGTTCTATTTAGGTCTTCTATAATATTTCCTGCCATAGTTTTCTCCCGAAACATTAAATAATATTTTTATTGGTATTATTGTGATCCATAAACCCGCCGACAAATGTATAGCTTATATAACCCCTGTCTAAGTAGTATAGGTCGCTGCCTTCAGGTGATTCCTCAAATGAACTATCGGCGCGCATCCAAAAATAATCACGCCCAAAAGGCGAAAGGCGTTTTTCGTAGCCGTCAATAAAAAACGCAGGGCTTATTACAGCCAGTTTTTCGCCTTTTATTTTATCTATAGCTATTGCGGGTGCGTTTATATTTAAAAAGCACATTCTCGGCATAGGGTTTTTAGACAAGTAATCAAGCTTTGATACCGCGATTTTTGCAAGGTTTGTAAGCATATCCTCCGTTGCATGCCTATCTATTGAAAGCGCTAAGGACTGCATATAATTCATGCTCGCTTCGCGCGCAGCGCCGTCTGTACCGCTGTAATATATGGCAGCACCTGCATTTAACCCGTCGTTAATTCCGGCAAGACAAAAATCAAACTTTTTGTCCGTTAAATGTTGCGCCACACGCACACAATCCACAGGGGAACCTTCTATTGCAAAGCCGTTTATGCCATTTATTGTAAAGGGCTTTGACATAAGGGGTTTTGATATCGACAGGCATTGGCTTGTTGCACTCTGCTGTGTTGCAGGGGCGACAATAAGCACATCGTGCCCTGCATTTTTACAGACTTGCGCAAGCGTTTGTATGCCTACGGAATCAAAACCGTCATCGTTTGTAATAAGTAAGTGCATATCAGTTCCTTTCGATACGATGTTTTATACTAATACGGAAACGCAAAAATATAAGCGTGGATACCGTGAGCGCCAAGGCTATGGCACCTATGCCGCCAAAGGCGTGCAGTAGTGTTTCCAATGCCAAGTCGTAGTTTTCGTTTACAAAGTGCTCTGCAGCCCTGTAAAGCCCAAGCCCCGGCACCATGGGGATTATTCCACAGACAAGGTAAATACTGGCGACGGTCTTGGTTATCCTTGCTGTTATCTCGCACAAAATGCCTACTATAAGGCCACTTACAAAATATGCAAAAAAGCTTTGGTTTAAAAACACAAACACAAGGTAGCCGGTAAGTGCAATTGCAGCGGTAAAAAACAATGTTCTTTTAGGCTGCCCCAAAAGCAGAGCCAAAGACAAGGTTGCACACACGCAGGCAATAATTTCAACAAGCATAGTCCACCTAAATCGCAAGCACAAGGCTTACGCCCACCGCAATAAGCAATGCGTTTAAAAAAGCGTCCGTGCCCCTTGCAGTGCCTGATATAAGGTCGCCCCGCATGGTGTCACGCACGGCGTTTGTCATAGCAACACCAGGAAGCATAGGCATAATTGATCCCGCTATAATAGGCTCTCGGTTGCCGCCAAAAAGACCTATCAATGCCATAGTAATACCTGCCGCCAAAACGCCTGAAAACAAGGATACTATAAGAGACGGAGCCTTAAGGTATGAATATACCGGCATAGAAGTTTGAACTGCAAAACCCGCCGCAAAGCTTATAAAAAACTCTTTTACACCGCCGCCGAACATAAGCGTAAACGAAGCCGCACAGATAGCAAAAATAAATGCTTTTTTTATATTGCCAAGACTTTTACTTTCACGCAGTTCTTTAAGCCTTGCAAGGGCTTTAAAGGCATCAAGCTCTTTTGATACGACAGCTCTTGACACGCTGTTTACCTCGTTTATACGGTCAAGCCTTAACGAACGCTCTGCAATACGCTTGGTTGTGCTTATAATTTCGCCGTTTTTAAGGGTTAAAGTAAGCACAAATCCCGTCGGGAAAGCGAGTATTTCCGCCTTGTCAAAGCCTAAGGCACAGGCCATTCGAAGTGCCGTATCCTCCGCCCTGTAGGTTTCGCCGCTGCTCTCCAAAATGGTTAAAGTTGCAAGCACAACAGCTTCGACAGCTGCATCTTTATAGGATAGGGTAGCTTTAACTTCTGAAGCTTTGTCAGATAAGACCGCTCCAACAGCCACAGCATTGTCGGATAAGCTAACTTCTGAGCCTTTTTCAACCTTTAAATAGCCGTCCACACCTCAAACCTCCCATTATATACAATAGCATATTTCATCGCTTTGGTAAACAAGCGACGACAATTAAAGCATTGAACTTTGCTCGCTTTTTTAATTTTCGTTAAGAGATTTTACATTCAATTGTTGCAACTTTGTAAAATTCATTGTATCATTTATATAACATATTAAGGAGGTAAACTTATGAAAAAATTTATTGCTATGCTACTTGCAGCTCTTATGCTTCCTCTTGGCGCACTCGCCGTAGAAATAAGCATACCTGGAAGAATAAACACACAAACACCGGTACTACCATCTTATCCGGATAACCCCATAATACCCGGTGTCAGCGGCACCACAGGTCTGCCCTTTGAAGGCGTATATGTACCTATTTTAATTGTACTTGACAACGCCGAGAGCGCATACCCGCACTGGGGCGTTTCTCAGGCTGATATCATATACCAAGCGCCAAATGCAGGTAAGGGCGCAACAAAGTTGCTTGCCCTTTTTGCAGACAATGCACCTAAATTAGCCGGTGGTGTGCGCTCTGCAAGGGCACCTTTTGTGGATGCAGCTTCAACCTTTGGTGCAGCCTTTGCATATGCAGGACATACATCCGAAAAGCTCGGATCAAACGTCGACGTACCCACAAAGCTTAAAGCAGCCGATATGCAGAATAAAAAATTTAACCTTTTAGGCAACCACTTTAACAGTAGAGAAAAACACCACAGAGCACCGCATAATCTCTCCTGCCATGTAGAGGAAATTAAAAACAGCCTTATAGCAAAAGGCGTACAGTTTACGCAGCGCCCCATGCTCTTTAGCGACACGCTTCCGGAAACTGGTCTTTCCGCAACGCAGATTACAGTAAATTACCCCATGGACGATAAGGGTACTCCAAACCCCGCAAGCCTTGCGACATACACCTACGATGCACAAAACAATTATTACGTGAGAAGTAACTCTTCGGGCCCTTATATTGACATGGACACAAACGAAGTTGTCCCCTTTGCAAACGTAATAGTTCAGCGCGTGGACTTTGCTTGGCAGAGCGGCTATATACACCTTAAAAATTTCAACGGTTCGGGCGCTGCGGATATATTCTCAGGCGGCAAATACATATCCGGTTCTTGGGTGCGCAACGGCAAAGACGCCCGCACGGTATTTGTTGACGAGCAGGGCAACGAGTTTGAGCTCCAGCGCGGCAAGACATTCATAGTAATCGCTGACGAAAATACCATAGTAAGCTACAAATAAAATGCTCGGCATACTTGGTGGAACATTTGACCCTATACACTTAGGGCATATAAGAATGGCGGAAATCGCGCTTGAGGAGCTGAATTTAAATAAGCTTTACATGCTCCCAAGCGGCGACCCGCCGCATAAAATAAAGGAATCAAGCGCAACCCATCGTTACAACATGACGGTACTTGCCTGCAAAAAAAACGAGCGTCTTTTTGTAAGCAAACTTGAAATCGACCGTAAGGGCATAAGCTACACGCTTGATACGCTTGTTGAAATAAAAAAACTGTTCCCCAAAGAGCCTATTATGCTTATAGTCGGTAGCGATTCTTTGCACAGCTTTCCAAGCTGGCATGAGCCAAAAAAAATAGCGGCTCTTTGCTCTATGGCGGTTGTGCTGCGAAACGAAGAATCATCGGACTTACAGCCTGTGCTTGAAAACTTAAAAGAAAATTTTAATCTTAAAGCACAGGTTTTTAAGCAGAAAGGCTTAAATATAAGCTCAACACAAATAAGAAAACTAATACATCAAAGCAAGGATATAAGTCCTTTTTTACCTAAAGAAGTATATCAATACATACAGGAAAACAGGTTATACCGAATAAATCAATGAAAAAAACGCTACTGCTTACAATTTTTATACTCTGTCTTTTTACATCACAGGCCTTTATGGAAGATATGATGTATACCGTAACCTACGATGAATACATACTGAGCCAAGGCA
>JAUNLY010000026.1:9214-17085 GCA_030532025.1 Eubacteriales bacterium | reverse complement strand
TTATGTCATCTACAGTTGTTATAATATCACTAAACTTATGAGTAATAATTACTGCTATTTTATCTGCCAGTTGTTCTTTAAAAGTACTGACACTTCGTTTGCAGTTATTATACTAATTAAAATCGATAATGTCATAGAGTTACGCTGGATTTTTATGTTTACGCAAAGCCGAATTAAGCGACGGTAGAACGAAAAAGACACCTAAAGATAGCGGGGGGGGTAGAGGGGAATGAGTATAAGAATGAGACGATGCAAAAACGGGAAAAGATAAGTTTATCAAAACATTAAGGTTTGGGATTAGTATAAATACCAACTTTACAACAGCACAAAATTTTCACTAAAAACAAAACACGCATTAAATATAAAATTTACGTTAAACATAAAACACGATATAAGTATATAATTTACAATAATAATCAAGCTTATATCAAGCACAGACAATACAACAAATATAAATTTTCTCAGAAAAACACCCTCAGTACTGCACTGCCGCCATTGCTTGTGTAAGTGCTGCCATGGCGTTGGCTATTTGTTCGCCGTCGGCGTTTTGGGCTAAAGCCTGTGTCAAAGCGTTCATGGCAGAAAGCAAATTTTGCGCTTCGGGGATCTCCTGTGGGATAGAACCAAGCAACATGCCCGCTTGGTTTAATAGCAATTCCGCGTCTTGGCGCAACATATCCCGCATGGGGTCAAACTGCTGTGAATCCATAGGGCTGTTATGTATAGGGCAGGTATGTGCCGACAGCATTGCTCTATCGCGCGCTGTATCGCCCGTGAAAGCTAAATTTGAATAAGGGCCTAAGTAGTCTGCAAGGGTGTTTTCGTACTGTGTGCCTATTAGGCTCTGCAATGGGTGACCCGCCGGCAAAATAACTATGGATTTATTTATACGGGAATTGATGGGACAAAATTCCCCCGCCAGCATATTGGACTGTGAGCAAAGTGTTGCCGTTTCGTGCATTTGGCACTTAACTGTGGGCACGGCTTCACGCCTTATATAGTCTGTAACGGTGCCGTAACCTAAGGCGTCCTGTGAGCAAGCATCTGTCGCTAATTGGCCGGATACAGCGCAGGTACGCACCTTTACAAGGGCATAATCCTCAGGGCTGCCGTCCAATATATCTCTATTTTGTAGGGACTTGTCTTTATGGATTTTCTCCATTATATTTTGCCAAATTTTGGCGGCGCTGTTGCCACCCGTGGTTTTTGAAGACAGAGCTTTGTAGTTGTCGTGCCCTATCCAAACGGAGGCGGAGTACCAGCCGGTAAGGCCTGAAAAGCATACGCCTTTTTGTTCGCTGTTTGTACCGGTTTTGCCGGCGACCGTCTGCCCTTTTATGCGAGCTGACCTGCCTGTGCCGTTTGTAACGGCTTGTTTAAGCACATCTACTGTAAGGTAGGACGCAGCGGGGCTAAACACCTGACGCCTTTCTTGATCCGCGTGGGCGTCGTATATAACCTCGTCATTCCTGTCCAATATGCCTATAAAGGACAGGGGTCTTTGGTATATTCCGCCGTTGCCGAGTACCCCAAAAGCGACACTCATCTCAAGCGATGTAGGGCCACTGGAACCAAGCGATAATCCAAAGGGCGTTGCGTTTATGTGTCTTTCGTCTATACCAAGTCGCTTTAAAAAGTCTACCGAGCGGTCTAAGCCCACGTATTCCATAAGCGCCCTTGCTGTTGAGGTGTTGTTGCTTTTTACAAGCGCGGTGCGCATGGTTTCGGGGCCTTTATAACCGCCACCGCCGTAGTTTTTGGGCCAGCTGTCCTTGCCGTCAGCCCCCGTCCAACCGGCTATGGGTAGAGGCATATTGTATACAACAGAGCCGCCGCCAACGCCTAATTCAAAAGCGGGTGCATATACCGAAAGGGGCTTTATAGCAGAGCCTACCGGCATACTCATATCGGTAGCGCGGTTAAGTGTTCTTTTTACGGTAGGCGGCGTCCTTGAACCTACTATCGCCTTTATTTCTCCCGTGCGGTAGTCTATAACCGTGGCGGAAGCCTGTGGCTGTATTATCTCTTCAAATGTGCCGTCCTTGTTGTGGGCACGGTAAACATTATCCTTGCTGTTGCGAAGCTTGGGATAGTTTTTGTAGTTGTATAGGGTGTCTTCAACGGTTTTTTGTATCTGTGTGTCAAGCGCCAAATATACCTTGTAGCCGCCGGTGCGCAGCTCCCGCTCCATGCGGTTGCGGTTGGCTCTTGTGTTTTCAAGCCCTTTTATACGCAGGAATGTATCTATAACGTCCTGCACGGCGTACTCCACATAGTGGGGGTATGGGTATAGGTCTTTGTTTTCGGGGGATTCCCTTAAAACATGGGCGGTGCTTAAATCAAGCGCCTGCCTGTATTCATCGTGGGTGATAAACTGCTTTTCGTACATCTGCCGCAATACGTAGTTTGTACGGTTGTTGGTTATGGCGGGGTAGTCTATGGAGTCGGACTGCCTTGTGTAAAAATTGCGGCGGCAGTTGTAGTAATAGGGGTTTGTGGTCATGCCGGCAAGCATAGCGCACTCCCTTAAGCTTAGCTCGTGCAGTTCTTTGCCAAAAAAGCCCATCGCCGCAACCTTAACGCCATAGTAGTTTTCGCCCAGATAAATTGTGTTTAGATAACTCTCAAGTATTTCGTCCTTGGAGTAGCGTGTTTCAAGCTGCATGGCGAGGTAGGCTTCCTGTATCTTGCGCTTATAGCTAAGCTCGTTTGAAAGAAGCGTGTTTTTTATAAGTTGCTGTGTAATTGTGGATCCGCCCTGCTGGCTTCCCGTTAAAAAGTTTTTTATAAATGCGCCCGCTATGCGCTTAATATCTACACCGTTATGGGTGTAAAAGCGCGCGTCTTCCACCGCTACAAAAGCGTTTCGCAGTCTTTCGGGCATTTGGGCAATGTTAACCATTATGCGGTTTTCGGTGCCCTTAAAGTCCGTAATAAAATTGCCGTCCCTGTCGTAAAAGAAGGAGGTTTCTGCCTGCTCGTCTATTTTGGCAAGGTTTAAATTGGGTGCGGTTTCAACATAGGCCTTTGCTATGCCTACAACCGTCCCTAAACCCGAAAGCCCCAGAATGAGCAATAATACCACAAACATTCTGAAGCTATTTATTATTACCCCCAATACAAAAGAGGGCTTGTGTACACGCTCTACAAACAAGCGTTTTTTATTTTGGTCTAAATACATTTACTTTAAAAAATAGCTCATCATATAGCCTACGGTGTTGCCGTACATAACCTTTGTCCAGTTACCGCTTGGGGCTACAACGCTTACGCTTGATCCGTGCGGTACGCGTGTTATAACGGTGCTTGCCCCTTGGTAAGGCGCACTGCGTAAAAACACGAATGTTTTTTGCGGGTGGCTTACTTTTTTAACATTAGCGCCGGGCATTCCGTATAGGGTTAGGTAGCGGCTCATCATATAGCCACGTTCTCCGTTTGACAAAACTTTAACCTTTGACCATTCAGCGCCTTGGCTTTCTATATATACCTTTGTGCCGCCGCTGTACTGGCCTATGGAGCGGGAGGATATGTTTGGCTCTTCCCTTAAATTAAGCCTTTTGCCTGTATTTGTAACAATCGCATAGCGCTGTCCCATGGGCAAATTACCAGAAGTATTTCCTTGCGAGGTACTTAAAAATTTGGAATCCATAAAGCCCGTATGGCCGTTTACCGTTATATACCAAAAACCCTTACCCTTAAGGTGCACGTTTACCTTTGTACCGGGTCTAAAGGAGACATTTGTGCTGTATTGGTAGCCGGGGCCTGTTCTTAGGTTTACAGAACCACCGTTTGCTGCGTATACATAGGCTGTGCCTGAGTTATGAATGGACGCTATAGGGCGTATAAATTCTTCTCGGAAGAAGCCGACCAAGCCGTCTATAAATACCTGTGCCCAGCCAGTGCCCGAAGAGTGTAAAATTTGCCCGTTATCGCCGTTTTTGTATGTTGCGAGTACGGCCGCATTGTAGGAAGGCTGTTCCCTAAGGTTTAAATACAGCCCTGCATTTACTATTACAAACTGCCCGCTGCTTGAAGCGCTCGAATGCGCTTTTTTGATAAAGTCGGACTTGACATAGCCTGTAATATGCTGGTTTCTGTCGGTAATATAGTACCAGTCGCTGTAATCGTTTAGTATATCCACCCAGACGTTGCGGCTAAGCCTACCTATTATTTGGTGCTCGTAGCCGGGGCCGGAGCGTATATTAAGCGAAGATGTGTTGTCTACCATACCGAAAAGGTTTTCCGCCTGTACAAAAACAACAAGGCATAAAATGGCGCTTGTTAATATTAAAAACAGCCTGCGTTTATTTTTCATTGCACTTCCTCCTTCTTACACCTATTAAACGTAATAAACGTTATTTTCCTTGCATCATAAAAACAATTTTAAAAAAATCATTCCATTATGTCAAGCAATACGGAGTTCATAAGGTCAAAGCCCTTTTCTGTAAGCCTTACATGGGTGTTATCCATATGTATTAAACGCTTGTTTATAGACGGCTTTAGCTTTTCCCCGTAGGTTTTGATAAAATCCCTATTAAAACGCATATTAAAATCCCTAATATCTATGCCTTTTACAAGACGTAGGCCTAGCATTATGTATTCAAACATCTGATCAGACTCCGAAATTTCTGTAAATTCGGGGCTTTTTCCCGCTATATAGTCCTCTATATTTGGTGGGTTGCTGCGCCTTAAATTTGGCCTTATAAGGCTTGCCGAAGAAGAACCGAAACCTAAGTACAATTCCCTGTGCCATGTGCCCAAGTTATGGCGACATTCCTTGCCCTTGTATGCGAAATTGCTTACCTCGTACTGCATTATGCCTTTTTTATGTAGCATTTCTTTAGCTTCATAATACATTTGCCGTTCGTATTCTGTGTCCGGCAGATGCAAAAGGCCTTTATCTATATCTTTTTTTATGGGCGTGCCATCTTCAACTATAAGACCATAGCAGGACAAATGGCTTATAGGTAAAGCGCTTAGAGTTTCTATGCTTTCTTTAACGTCTTTTAAGCTTTGTGTGGGTATGCCAAACATCAAATCTGCGTTTATATTGTCAAAGCCCGCTTTGTATGCCTGAACTAATGATAAAACGGCATCATGGGCGCTATGTATACGCCCAAGTATTTTAAGAAGATGGCTTTGCATAGCCTGTACGCCAAAGGATATGCGGTTAAAGCCTAAAGCTTTTAATGCTTTAAGGTAGTCTAAACTAACTGTACCGGGGTTTGCTTCTATGCTGATTTCCGTATCTTTTGATAAAGTAAAGGCCTTATCAAGTGCGGATAGTATAGCCTCTAAGCTTTCAATAGGCAGAAGCGAGGGCGTACCCCCGCCAAAGAAAACACTGTCTGCCGGAGAATTAGCCTCATCACTTCTATATTTAATTTCTTTAAGTAATGTTTTAATATAGGGGCTTTCGAGTTCTCTCTTGTTGCTCCATGATGCAAAATCGCAATAGCGACATTTGCTAAGGCAGAAGGGCGTATGTACATAAAGCCCAAGATGCTTTATAGGCGCTTGAACCATGCGTCAAAAAGTTTTACCCAGTTTTCAAAGGGCAGTCCTATCATGGGGTTGTCTTTATCGTAAACTTCTGCATTTGCTAAGGACAAGCCATGCCCGCCCTCTTGAAACAGGTGCATTTCAAAGGGCACACGGTATAGCTTTAACTGCTTTGCAAAAAGCAGGCTGTTTTCAACGGGTACTACGCTGTCTCCCACGGTATGGAAAAGGAATGTCGGCGGTGTGTCGGAATCCACCTGCAATTCAAGCGACAGCATAAGCCTGTCGCTCCCTTTGCCGGCAAGCGTTCTAATGCTTCCCTCGTGCGCAAAGGGGCCGGAAGTTAAAACGGGGTAGCCGAGTATTAGAGCGTTCGGCTTTACATCTTCTGCCGTAAGCCCCAACTGCTTTGAGTAAAAAGGCTTAGACCAGAACACGCCCAAGCTCCCCGCAACATGGCCGCCTGCAGAAAAACCCATAAGCGCTATTTTATTTTCGTCTATAAAATATTTATCCGCATTATGCCTTAAATGGGCTACGGCTTGCATCGCTTGCAAGAGCTGTGCGGGGAATGGCGAAGGTGTTAGCGCATAGTCAAGTATTGCCGCATGGTAGCCGAGCGAAAGCATTTTAAGGGCAATAGGCTCTGATTCTCTAAACGAAATAAAATTAAAGCCACCGCCAGGCATTATAAGCACAAGGGGGCGTTTTCTTGAGGGGCTTACTTCGTCGCTGTTTGGCAAAAGAAAAAGCTTCATATTGGCGTTTGGGGCTTGCCCCTTAAGGTTCAATAGAATTTCTTGCATATTATTACCTGCTTTCTTTTATAAAGTAATGTTGCTTTTAAAAAAGGTAAAGATTGTTTTACTAAACTATGTATTCGCGCGTTATGCTAATGGCTTAGAGCGGATTATCACGGCTAAACGATAGCCCTCTCCACTTGCATTTTAAACCCTATTGCGCTTTTTTAAAAGCATTTTTGAAATAGGTTTTTCAAAAGCATATGTAAGCACTGCGGATATTATGGTAGCACCTGCTATGGATAAAAACACATACAACACCTGCCAAGAAAACTCGCCCGCCATATGCGGCGCGGGGCTTTTGGAGGGCGGTATACCGACCTTTTTCAAAAACACCGCAAATACCTGATGGTACATATAAAATTGGTACGAAATGCCCGCCAAGAACCTTGCAAGGCGGTTTGAAAAAATTATGCGTATGCCCCCAAGCGAAAAGCATAGCGAGACGCTTAAAACCATCATAAGGCAGGAAAACACAAAGCGCCTTTTTAATTGCCCTTGGCGAATATTAAATACGCCGGACTCTGCCGCCTGTTCTTTTAAAATATAATAAAACGCCAATGCACAGATGAAGAATATAATGCTAAAAAGTATTTTGCTTAAGGAAGTTTCCTTAAGGTTTCTGCGTAAGTTCTCGTACACGGAGCAAGCTAAAAAGCCATTTGCAAACACATCAAGAAATGCGGGCATCTGGTTAAAATACATGGCGCTGTCTTTTAAGCTCAAGGCATATGCCCTAAACAAAAACGCAGCACCCGTCATTAAAACGTATGTAAATAGGGGTCGCTTTTTAAATCCGTTTGCCAAAAGCGGAAACAGCAAATAAAACTGCATCTGCACACCTATTGTCCACAATGCTCCGTTTAACGGAGAAGCATAGTAGCTTAATGGAAACAGCGTATGTGTAAACGTAAGGTGTGCTAAAAGGTCTTTTATTAAAAATTCAAATGAAGCGTAGGAATTATTCGGGAGCGCACTAAAAAACAGCATTATAATTACACACAGGTAATAGCTTGGCGCTATGCGCACGAGCCTTTTTTTGTAAAAATTAAGCGCCTTTGGCGACGGCTTACCTTTTTCCTTAGCTATTGCATAGGGGAGATACAGCAAAAACGCGCTTAAAAACAGCATGCCATCAACCCACATATAGCCGGAGCGCAAAAGCGCGTCCATGCTATAACGTGCGCCAAATATTTCAATGGTTGGCGTAAGCCAGCTCTGTTGCCATATGTGGAACTGTGCTACAAAAAACACCATCATAAAGCGTAGACCGAAAAGCACGCCCACAAAGCCTTCAGGGTCTTTATCGGTATGCGTTTTATAGTAGGATATAAGCTTTTGCATCAGTCAACCCTTGTAAGCTTATATAGTTTTTTGGTGGCTTCTTCTCTAAGCGTCATGGAGTTGTTTGTTAAATACACAATGTTGTGCGTGTAACGTATTGTATCCTTACTGTCGCCGGTTGAAAGCTTGTAAAGGCTCGCTTCAAAAAACAGCTCTTTTTCGCCTATAAGACAGGTTCCGTCCTCGCGAAACTCCACATTAAGGTCTTTAGTGCTTACCCATTTGCCA
>JAUNLY010000026.1:0-9204 GCA_030532025.1 Eubacteriales bacterium | reverse complement strand
TATTTTTTTGTAGTAAGGGTAGGCTTCGTATGGCTTGCCACTATCGTAAAGGGCATCTGCAAGAAGATAGACAGCCTCTTGGTAGAGCGCCTGTATTTCGCTTTCGTTATATGCGGGGCTGCTTTTATCTATCGCTTCAAGGCTTAAAACGGCGGTCTTGTAGTCCTTTTTCTCTATGGCGGACTTTGCTGTTTTTAAGGCCTTATCATAGCTTAGGGTATAGCTTTTGCTTGCCTGCTCCTTTGAGTCCTTATAATCTCCAAGGGAGGAATAAAGCTCCGCTGCGGCAGCAAGCTCTCCTTTTTGCTTAAAATTCTCTGCTGCCGAATATGTGATGCTTTGGAAAAGCTCCGTAGCGTCTTTGTAACCCTGTATCTGCATTAGAACGGGGGAGGCTTCCGCATGCTTGCCTCCAGCTATAAGCTCTGTAGCTTGCAGATAAAGGCTTTCGTTGTATTGTTCCTGTGCGCCCGCATATTCGCCTAAAGCTTTAAATTCTTCCGCGGCTTTGCTGTACTGCTTTTTATCTAAAAGCTCTACTGCTTTTAAAAATACGGCGTCCTGCGCTTGCGCCTTGGCAGTTTTATAATCGCCCAAGGCTTCAAACTGTTGCTTGGCGGAGTCGTACATCTTGTTATCTAAGGCAAGTGTGGCGCGCCTAAAAAGCGCTTCCTTGGAAAGAGCCTTTGCGTCCTCGTAATCGCCCAATTTTATAAACATCTCAAGCGCTGTGTCAAACTCCCCGTTTTCTAAGGCTAAATTAGCGCTTTGGTATACGCTTGATAGCGCTTTTTCGTGGGAATCTAAGTAATCGTCCGCGTTAAAAAAATACTCTCCCGCTTTTTTAAGGTCGCCCTTTTGCTCGTAAAAAAGCCCGCCTTGGTAGTAGGCTTCCTTTAGAGCTTGGCGGCTTAAAGGGTTAAGCTCTGCCGATATAAAATAATCTATGGCTTTGTCGTACTCTTTTTTAGATATTGCTATCTTGCCAAGTTCAAAAGCGGAGTCTGCACTTAGACGCTTGGAATCTTTGTATGTAGGTATCTGGTCAAACATCGCCTTGGCTTCAGAGAATTTGCCTGCCTGTAAACGCTCGACTGCGGGTAAATAAAGGCTTTCTGTCGCTTGGCGGTAGGCGTCCCTGTAATCGCCGGCCTTTATAAATTGCTCGCCCGCCAATGTGTAATTGCCCTCTTCAAGCAGCATTGTGGCGTTATTGTAATAGGCCTGTGGTAGCTTGCTCTTGGACTCCTCGTTGTCGGGTATTTGCTCATAAAGGGCTATGGCCTCTGCGTAACGCTTATCCTGCATGGCGGCCTGTGCCGGCAATAAAAGGCAGTCCACGGCTTTTTCGTTGCTGTCCTTATAGCCTTTTAAGGATAAAAATATGTCCCGCGCTGTCTCAAACTCAAGCCTTTCAACTAAAGACTGCGCCTTTAAATATTTGCTCTCTAAAATCTGATCCTTGGAGTCTTCAAAACCTTGTAATTTTTCAAAGACGGATACGGCGTCGTCATAATCGCCCCTTGCCTGCAACAGCATACCCTCTTTATATTGGGCGCGCTTTAAAAGCTCTTGACTGTCTTTATAATATTCAAGCTTTTTAAACATATCGCGGCTTTTTCTTACGGAAGTTAGGGTGCCCATATCAAGTAGGCTGTTTGCCTGTAAAAAATCCGTCTCCAAAAGCATCTGCTCGCTGTTTCGGTAGTCCTTTAAGGAGGCAAATATCTCCTTGGCTTCATCAAACTGCTCAAGGTTTAGGGCATGCTCCGCCTGTGAATAGCGGAAAGCCGGTATAAGATGAAAATAAACGCCATAAAACCCAAGGGCTGCTATGACAAACACAGCTATCGCCCATTTAAGGCGTTTTTTACGGCGTTTTTCTTTGCGTTCCTTTGCTTCTTTTTGTAGGCGCGCTTTTTCCTGTGCTTCTTTTTTTAGTCTAAGCGCTTCCTGCTCCTTGGCTTCTTTTTCCATAAGGGAGCTTTCTATCTTGGCGCGGTTGAAGTTTAAAAAGCTGTCGTGCTTGTCCCTAAGACAGCGCACACAGCTTGCACTCCCAGCGGAGTTTACCCTGCCGCATACGCAGAGCCATACATTGCCTTGATCGCTTGGGAAACCCAAGGCGTCATCGCCCGCGTGCAGGCGCAGCTCCTTAAGAAGCCGTGGGTCTTTTAAGTTGTTCGGTTCATAATCCACCATGGCGGAGGTCTTTTTGCGCCAAGAATCCCCGCCTTTGAGCCATACCCGTTCTATGGAAAAATCTATGCCATAGGCCTTGTGTGCGTCCTCTATAAAAGCCTGCACTTCAAATGCGCTGCGGGGCGCACCGGTAAAATGCTGTATGCGTTCCACTTGTTTGGATATGGTTTTGCCGCTTTCGTCAAAACAGGTAAAAGATGCTAATAGCCCTGTTATTTCTGTTTCAACAAGGTTAAAAAGCTGAAGGGATACCGGCTCTTCCTGTGTGTCGGGCAAACTAAAATGCCACAGTTCAACCGGACAGCTAAGATCTATTTTCACGGTACCCTCCTATTATTAAACAGCTTATATTATTTGCCGGCTATTTGCCGGTTTATATCGCTCAACGGCTTATTGAAATTTCTATTACTTCTTCCCCTATAAAACGACAGGTAAACAGAACATCCCCGCTTTCCAAGGGTACGTTTACATAAAGGTTCTGTTCGGAAGCATTTTGAGTAAGCAGCGCATAGGGTGAGCCTGTTTCTTCTTTGCCGTATATAAGCGTTTTCTCTTGGTTTAAAGAAGCGGCTTCTATCGGGAAACGGTCCAAAACCATAAGCATGTTTTCGCCAGAACGTATGGCACGGGGGCCTTCCACGTTTCCAAAGGCTACCATGTTTTTGGCGTGCATAAATTTGCCGTCCTTGTCATAGACAAATGTTACGCTTAAATCTTCCCACTCCATGGTTTCTATTATGTTGCCCGTGTTGTCGTAAACCTTGTTGGAGGATACTGGCTTGCCTAAATTTTTTTCGGCAATCTCAGGGCTTATGTCCAAAAAGTCTATGTTGGCTATGCTCAAATCCTCCCGCACGAGCATTGTAGGCTCTACTGCGTTATAGGCAAAATAGCTGTTTTCTTCCTGTAATTTTGAAAGCCCTTGAAGCCTTAATTTAGCTTCTGCAAGGGATATAGTGTGGGCTACAAAATACCTTATTGCGCTAACAAACCCTGAGGATACAGTGTATTGAAGCCCTATCTGGTTAACACCGTCCGCCCCTTGCGTGTACACGCTGTACTCTATAAGTGTAATGGCTTGCCCGCTGCGGGTTATTTTACCTACATGCACATCTTCCGGCAATGTACCTCTCAAATAGAGCACGGCTTCTTCTGGGGTTCCCGATAAAGTGGGGTTATCGTTTGGGAAACTTGACAAAACCGCCCCTGCCGCCTGTGTGGCTATTGTAACGCGGGGGCCTGTAAGGCCTGCTACTTCTATTGATTCTGCATCTATAACGGCGCCCAAAAGCAAAGTGTCTCGCGACAGGTCTTCAGATACGGGGTAGAGCGTGTAGCCGCGGCCGTGTACGACGAAGTTGTCGTTTTCTTTTTCGACGGGTAAGTTATCCTCCATGGCGCGTGCCACTAAGGATTCGGTAAAGCCGTTAAGCTCTGCAACCGTAAGTGGTTTAAGCCACTCTTCCTCGGCGAAAACGCCTGTTAGAAAAAGCAAAGCCGACATTAAAAGAGCTAGCAGTTTTTTCATGATATTTTTTCCTCCGTTTCGGGCTTTTTTATACCTAATTGAAAACCTATCGTAAGAGCACTTGTTGGGCAGCTGCTTACGCAATCCCCGCAGCGAACGCATTCGGGGTGGTTTAGCTCCGTGACGGGGTCAAGCCCCATAAGACAGCTTTTTTTGCAGCGACCACAGGAAATGCAGGTATTTTTATTAAGATTAAGCCTGTACAATGATACCGGGTTCATTATACCGTAAATAGCCCCCAAAGGGCAAAGATATTTACAAAAAGGCCTGTACATCATAATTGATAGCAGTAAAACGAAGGCCATTATAGAAATCTTCCACCAAAACAGGAAGCCTATCCTCATCTGCGGGGAGGAAAACGCAGTAGCGCCGGGCGCTATCTGTATTACCGGCATATTGCCCGTGGGCAATATGTTTTGGGCAACAACAGGTGCCGTGTTTACAAGGCGGTCACGCGTAACATGGTATACACCGGCTTCCAAGGCTCCCGCGGGGCAGACGTATTTACAGAACGTGGGGCTTGAGTCCCCTTGCGTTTTAAGAGCCATAGGAAGGGCTATAACCAAAACCACAAGCAAAATGTATTTTATAAAACGCAGCTTGCGGTCATACTTAAAATTGTTTATTTTTTTAGGAAATGGTATTTTATACAACAGTTCCTGTATATAGCCGAAAGGGCAGAGGAAACCGCACACGGCTCGCCCTAATATTGCCCCGAAAAGCAATATTATTCCAAAAACATATGTAGAAAAAGCGAAAGCTCGGCTACCAAGCACAGCTTGGAGCGAGCCTATGGGACAGGACAATACCGCCCCCGGACAGGAATAGCAGTTCAAGCCCGGGTGGCACATGTATTTAAGATTGCCTCTATATATTTTGCCAGCAATGAAGCCTGTTACAAAGCTGTTGCTAAGTCCCGCAAACAATAGCTGTATTATATGCCTGTAACTTTTTTTGACGGTTTTTTTCTTAGCCAATTCCTATACACTCCAGACATATATTTATTGCCTTTTTAAGCACAGTGGCGGGTTCATTTGCTGCTATGCCTACTGCTATAAGCAAAACTGCAATTATGCTCAAAACAATCCAAGCTCTTTGCTTTTTCAAAGCATTACCTCCTGATAATACTGTTTGTACTAATTTTAACCATTAATGCTTTGGTAAACATGTATTTTTCTGTTTTTGCCTTGTCTTATTAAGTGGATATAGCTTTTAGCTACACCTACATCATTCGGCTTTGCAAAAAAGATAAAATCCTGCCTAACTTTCTGCGTTAATGTTTTTAGTCGGTATAAGGCTTATTGATTTTCGGTTTTTTCTTCCAAGAAAGCAAGGAAGCCTTCTATCTGCATACGCCATTGCTCTTCATTCATGGCACCCTGCGCTATGTTTACAAACTGACCTTCACCGTTTATAAACCAAGTGGTCGGGAAAGCTTGAAGCTGTGTTTGGTACATGGCGGAGAAAAGCAGTTCGTCGGGTATAAGGGTTGGGAAACCTATTTTAAGCTCTTCTTGTGCTTCGATTCCTAACTGTATTTTTTCTTCGTCCCTTACAAGGGCGTTTTCTTCTACCGTCATGCCTTCTGCTAATAGCCCTAAAAATACTATTTTATCTTTGTATTCTTCGGCAAGTTTTGTAAGGGTGGGCATTTCCATACGGCAAGGGCCGCACCAATCCGCCCATACGTTTATAATTATAGGCTTACCGTCAAGCTGTTTTGCATCAAAAACTTCGCCGTCTAATGTTTCTGTTTCTATAAGTGTGAAAGGGTTTACCCGCTCCATGGTTTCTTCTGCTGGAGCTGTCTGTTCTTCTGTTTTTGTTTCTTCCGCTAAAACTTTCTGTGCGGGAAGTGCGATAAGTGTCATTGCCATTAAAAGGCTAAGTGCCAATGCTGTAAGTTTTTTCATGTTAGTAAATTTCCGTTCCTTTCTCGGTAACTTTGGCGCAGATAAGCTTAGGCTTGTCTACTGGTGAAGATATAATTTCAACGGTATCTAAAATGCTTTTTTGTATCCTATCTGTGTCCTTTTCGCCGTTAAAATATAGGGTGCATATGCTGTCGCCTGCCTGTATTTTATCCCCTATGCGCTTGTGCATCACAAGCCCTGCGGATAAATCCAATACATCTTCCTTTGAGCGCCTACCGGCCCCCAAAGCTTGTGCCGCAAGCCCTATGCGTTCTGCGTCCACCTTATGTATATACCCGCTTTTTGTTGCCTTAACATTTTGTGTAAAAGCAGCCTGAGGGAGAAGCGAAACATCGTCGCACACGGCAGGGTCTCCGCCCTGTGCTTCTATCATCTCTTTAAATTTGTTAAGGCCCGCTTTCGTTTCAAGTGCATAAAGCAGCTTTTGTTTGCCTTCTTCCTCGTCTTTTGCCAAGGACGAAAGCACAAGCATCTGTGCGCCTAAAAGGAGCGATGCTTGAAGCAAGGGGCCTTGTGTTCTACCGCTCAAAACGTCTATTGCGTCCTTTACCTCTAAGGCGTTTCCAACGTGGCTCCCTAAAGGTTCCTGCATATTGGTTATATATGCAGCCACGCGCCTGCCGTTTGCTGTACCTATATCCACCATGGCTTTGGAAAGCTTTAGGCTGTCTTCAAATGTTTTCATGATTGCGCCAGAACCTGTTTTAACATCAAGCACTATGGCTTTAGCGCCACCCGCAAGTTTTTTAGACATTATAGACGAAGCTATAAGGGGGATAGCGTCAACTGTGCCAGTAACATCCCTTAGTGCATATAGCCTTTTGTCTGCTGGCACTAAGTTTTGGGACTGCCCCACAACGCAACAACCTACTTTTTTTACGGTTTCTATAAATTCTTCCTCGGGCATTTCAACACGCATGCCGCGTATGGATTCCATTTTATCTATAGTGCCGCCGGTATGGCCTAAGCCGCGACCGCTCATTTTAATTACCTTGCCACCGCAGGCGGCAACAAGCGGTACTAAGACGAGCGTTGTGGTATCCCCAACGCCCCCAGTTGAATGTTTGTCCACAGGGATTCCATCTATTTGAGGGTCTAAAACGTCGCCGGTTTTTGCCATCTCAAGCGATAACACGGCAGTTTCTCTATCTGACATGCCGTTTAAGCGTATAGCCATAAGCAAGCTTGCAAGCTGATAGTCCAACGCGCTTTTGTCGGCTGCTGCACGGGCAAAAAAGCGTATCTGTTCGTCAGACAGCTCTTGCTTATGTTTTTTAGTTTCGATAATATCAAGCAGGTCCATACTATGCCTCCAAAAGTTCTTTACGGAATTATAACATATTTGTATCATTCGGTAAAGGAGGACACAATAATTTTACAAATAGAAAAGTCGAAATAAACGCCGATTATTCTATGTTTAATTCAATCCAAATTTTACGATATTTACACAATTCAACCCAAATGTTGCGATGCTTAAATGGTTAAATCTAAATCTTTTGGTATTCCCACAATTTAACCAGAATCCCATAGTGCTTCCACAGTCCAATCCGAACCCCGTGCTGTTTCCCCAACCTAACCCTAATCAGCATCACTTTGACATATATTTCCCGCTCGATTTAGTCTTTTTGCTAAACGCCATTCAATGCTTAATAAAAACAAAAAATCAACCGCAAGCTTTATATTATTTAATTTGAAATAAGTATTATAAATATACGGTTTTTGCAAATTAAAAGAGCCGCTCAAAGGCGACTCTTTTAATATACTAATATAGGTAACTATATTTTAACCGAACAAGCTTAGCAACACACCCGCCGCTATTGCAGAGCCTATAACGCCTGCAACGTTGGGGCCCATAGCGTGCATAAGCAGGAAGTTGTTGGGGTTGGCTTTCTGGCCTTCAACCTGCGAAACGCGCGCCGCCATAGGCACTGCGGATACGCCAGCAGAACCTATAAGCGGGTTTATCTTGCCGCCGGAAAGCTTGTTCATAAGCTTTGCCATAAGCAGACCGCCTGCTGTACCGAAGCTGAATGCAAGTACGCCGAGTATTATAATCTTTATGGTTTCAAGGCTTAGGAATGTTTTTGCGTTTGCGGTAGCACCGACGGTAACGCCCAAGAATATAACTATTATGTTCATAAGCTCGTTTTGGGCGGTCTTGTTCAAGCGGTCAACCACAAGGCTTTCGCGGAAGAGGTTGCCCAACATAAGCATACCTACAAGCGGGGTTGCGGAGGGGAGAATGAGCGATACCACAATCGTAACCATTATGGGGAATATAATTTTTTCTCTCTTGCTTACGGGGCGAAGCTGTTCCATAACTATTTCACGCTCTTTTTGCGTGGTAAGTGCACGCATTATGGGTGGCTGTATAACGGGCACCAGCGCCATGTAGCTGTATGCGGCAACCGCTATGGGGCCTAAAAGTTTAGGGGCGAGTTTGCCTGTAAGGTAAATAGCTGTAGGGCCGTCCGCACCGCCTATTATTCCGACGGAAGCGGCTTCAGGACCGGTAAAGCCCAAAAGCCTTGCCAATATAAATGCTACGAATATGCCAAGCTGTGCAGCACCGCCAAGAAGCATGCTCTTGGGGTTTGCGATAAGGGGGCCAAAGTCTGTCATAGCACCTACACCCATAAATATAAGCGGGGGGTATATGCCAAGCTTTACGCCTTGGTACAGGTAATAGAAAAGGCCGCCGTTTGCGGTTGTGTGCTGGAATACCGTCATACCTTCGGTAAAGCCGTTTAATGCAACGCCTGCTTGCTTAAAGCTTTCCATAGTTTCAGGGGTTAAAAGCACAGGCGTTCCGGCCTTGCCGTTTAATACGGCAGTCTGCAAAAGCTCTACCTTAGGGCCGTCCATAAGACCTGCAAAGGGTATGTTTGCAAGCAACATGCCAAATGCTATAGGTACCAGCAAAAGCGGTTCGTATTTTTTTACGATTGCAAGGTATAGCAATATACAGGCTATAACAATCATAACAAGGTTAAGCGGTTCGGCGAAAAGACCCGCAAAGGCGGATTCTCTGGCTAAATCCTGTAAAGGTTCTAATATGTTCATGCTCTTCCTCCAATAATTAATAGGGTGTGCTTAGCGGCGGCGTATGCTGCGCACTATAAAGTCCGTCTTGGGGGATTCTCCCTGCATAATGCTTGCCACGGCGGCAGCAATGCAGGCTACTATGTCGGGGCTTATGCCCTTATCTACATTAACTGCGGGCGGTGCGGGTGTAGCCGCAGGCGCTTTAGCTGCACTTTGAGACGGCTTATCTTCTTTTTTGTCCTTTACGGAAAATACACGCATCAAAGAGATAGCGCCTATCAAAATAATAAGCCCCAAATATACCACAAGAATTCCTGTAACTGTGGTGGAAAGGCCCTCGAGGAGTACGTTGTTTTGCATATTATCGCTCCTTAATAAATAAGTCGATTGAGTAAAACACACTGCGTTCCCGTCAATCATAAAATCCAGTTAATTTTAGGTAAAAAGGCATAATAAGTCAAGCATGGATTAGTCGGCAAAAAACATTAACCGCAA
>JAUNLY010000025.1:10425-17097 GCA_030532025.1 Eubacteriales bacterium | reverse complement strand
AAAAAAGAAAAAATCCTGCGTTTCTCTTTGCATTAACGATTTGGATTAGTATAAACCCCAAAAATATTAAGTATAGACCTGCAAAAGAGTTGCTACCAAGTCGCATTAAACTTTTGTCATATATAATTTTGATTTCGCTAATATAAATAAAGTTTTTTGCAGACGGCAGCCCTCAAAAAGTTGCCTTTAGCGTTCCTAACCGCGAGAGTTTATTATATTATTTCTCGACAAATATAAGTAAAGTCCCTTCCCTCACGCTTATTATGGGGCTTTCCCCCGTTCCTAAATTGCTCACCCCAAGCGGAAAAGCATTGCTTAAAACAGCATTTGTAAGGCCGTATGAACAGTTTTTTATATCCACGCCTTTTGCAAGGCTGTAAGGTGCTAATACGGAAAGCACCTTATTTTTTTTGAGCTTATTAAGTTTAAGCGTGCCATTGTGAAGAGCATAAAGCCTCTGCCCCGGAAGCTCTGCGCTTATGTTAATGCCTTTTTGGGAAGCGTTTGCCATAAGCTGTAAAGTAGCCGTAAACTGGTCGTATCTGCTTCCGCTAATACCTACAAGCACTACATTATTAAACCTTAAGCGTCTACACAGCTTTATTGCAAGCGATATATCCGTATCGTCTTTCCTCACGGGGAAGCGCAACAGCGGTATGTTGTTCGGTATCTTTTTTATAGAGTCCATATCCCCCAACAATATATGCGGGCGTATGCCTTTAGACATAAGAATGTCGTAACCTCCGTCCGCAGCTATTATAAAGCTCCCTTTTTTTATTTTGAGATTCTGTGGCCATTCCCCAGAGCCCACTATATAACATTGCTGTTTTCTCATGGCGTCCCCCTTAAACTTATGCTACAATCAGTATAACACTTATTTTGGTAAGGTGGTAGAATGGCAAAAACAAAAACTGTTTATACCTGCTCTGACTGTGGCTACGAAAGCAGCCGTTGGTACGGCAAATGTCCAAGCTGCGGAGCATGGAATACTCTCGAAGAAAGCATTGTAGAATCGTCTGCGCAAATTAAAAAGACAAACAAACGCCCGCCCGGTACAGGCAACGAAGCTAAACCCTTAAAAGATGTAGTAGACAGGGTAGAAAGCCGTATTTTAAGCGGTATAGAAGAGTTTGATAGAGTGCTTGGCGGCGGCATAGTGGAAGGTTCCATGTTGCTTTTAGGCGGCGAACCCGGTATCGGCAAAAGCACATTGCTTATGCAGACAGCCGCTAAGCTTTCTTTAGACGGCAAAAATGTGCTATACGTTTCGGGTGAAGAAAGCGCACACCAGCTTAAAATGCGCGCCAACAGGTTGGGGGCTTCCAACAGCGATCTTATGGTGCTCACAGAAAACGCCATGGACAATATAACAGAAAAAGTACTCTCAACGCAGCCCGACATACTTATTATAGACTCCATCCAGACCATGTATCGCCCCGAAATGGCGAGTGCGCCAGGCTCTGTAAGCCAAATTAGAGAATGTACCGCCATACTTATGCGGCTTGCAAAACAGGAGGGCATAAGTGTGCTTATAGCAGGACATGTAACAAAAGAAGGCTCCATAGCAGGCCCCAGAGTGCTTGAACATATGGTAGACGTCGTCCTCTATTTTGAGGGTGAAAGCCGCCGCGAATACCGCCTTTTGCGTGCCGTTAAAAACCGTTTTGGCTCCGTAAACGAGCTTGGCGTTTTTGAGATGACGGAAAAAGGCATGATGGGGGTTGAAAACCCATCCGAAATGCTTTTATCTCAACGCGCCAAGGGCGTAAGCGGCTCTGTTGTGTACTGCGCCCTTGAAGGCACAAGGCCAATGCTCGTAGACGTGCAGGCGCTTGTAACGCAGTCCTTCTACGTATCCCCAAAGCGCACGGTAAACGGCATAGACCAAGGGCGTGTTGCTCTTTTGCTTGCAGTGCTCGAAAAACGCGCAGGGCTTAAGCTGTATAACCAAGACGTATACATAAATGTAGCGGGCGGTATGCGCTTAAACGAGCCGGCTTCCGACCTTGCCGTATGCCTTGCGGTGGCTTCGTCATTTAGAGATGTGCCACTCCCTAACGACCTTGCCGCTATAGGCGAAATAGGCCTTGCGGGAGAACTGCGCAATGTCTCACAAACCGAAAGACGTTTTGCGGAATGCGCCCGTCTCGGCATAAACCGCATTGTATGCCCTAAAGGTCGCTTAAGGGGCAAGATTCAAGATGGCATTACGCCCATATTCTCTTCATCAGTTTACGAAGCCCTAAAACTATTTAGATTAGTATAAATCCCTGCATTATTGGTAAAATTTTACATTTTTTGCCTTTATTATGCCCATTTTCGCCTTGTAAGCCAAGTTTATTTTTGCTATAATCTTCCTAAAGGATCTAAGGAGGTCTCAAAATGAAAAAGCGAATCACTTCAATGCTGATATGCGCAGTGCTTCTGTTGGGTCTTGTACCGGCATTTGCATATACGCTCCGTTATGAGGATACCGGTACACGCGTCGGCCTCTTACAAACTCAGCTTAAAAACTTGGGCTATTACGCAGGCCCCGTTTCCAATAAATACGATTACGAGCTTGTCAAATCCGTCCGTTCTTTCCAGAGGGAAAACGGGCTTCAGGTTGACGGCATCGCAGGTCTTAACACGCTTATGCGTTTGAACGGCTTAGACGGCATAACCCCTAAGCCAAAGCCCGTAAGCAGCAGTATAAGGCTTGCACTCGGCAGCCAAGGGGATCTGGTAAAGGACTTGCAAGAAAGGCTTAAGGACTTAGGCTATATGGACTATGTGTCGGGCAACTTTGACACTATAACATATAGCGCCGTTACTTCCTTCCAGCGCCACAACAAACTGCGTAAAGACGGCATAGTAGGTAAAGACACTTGGTCCACTCTTTTTAGCCCCACAGCAATTAAAGCCCCAAACTATGGCGGTACGCCGATTTATTACAGCAATATAAGCATCGCAGAAAACAACCCGAGCGAACAAGTGCGCGCTATAGAACAACGCCTTAAAGATTTGGGCTATTTCGACGGCACACCTAACACCGTTTTTGACAACTATACCTTTAATGCAGTGCTCGCATTCCAAGGCAAAAACAGCCTTAAGGTAGACGGTATAGTCGGTTACGACACATGGAACAGGCTGTTCTCACCAAACGCCATAAGCGCAAGCGGTGCAGTTGTCACTCCCCCGCCAGTTCTTCCGACAGATGCACCCAAAGTAGACACCGCAGGTAGACTACAATACAACCACAAAAACCCTCAAGTGCGTTTATTGCAGCAAAAGCTTGCAGAACTCGGCTATTTTGATGTAAATTACGAAAAAATTTCCGACCTTTACACATATTATACCGTCACAGCCGTGCGCAACTTCCAGAAGAAAAACAACTTACAGGCAGATGGCATCGCAGGCCCCAACACGCTTACACTTATGTTTAAGGGCGATCCCATTAAAGCAGACGGCAACAAAGCTTCAAGCCCCGTAACGCCAAAGCCCATAGGCCCAACGCCCGCGCCCACTCCCCTTGCCCCTAAGACGGATATAAGGCTCCAGTACAACCAAGAGGACGCTCAGATAGGCTTACTCAAAGCACGCCTTAAGGAGCTTGGCTATTTCAACACCGGCTACGAAGCCATGTCAAACAAATACACCTATTACACCGTTACAGCCGTGCGCAATTTCCAGCATAAAAACGGCTTACAGGCAGACGGCATTGCAGGCCCTAATACGCTTAAAGCCCTATATTCAAACAGTGCCATCAAGGCGGACGACAACCCCAAGCCCACAGCAACCCCGAATCCAAGCGTCACACCCGAGCCTAAAGAGCCTATACGCTTAGCCTACGGCCATGAAAACAGCAATGTAACCAAGCTTCAGGAAAGGCTTACAGAACTTAAATTCTTTGACCCTGAATACGAAAAAATCTCCGGCAAATACACCTACTACACGGTTTCCTGCGTACGCAAGTTCCAAGAATCCAAAGGGCTAAAAGCCGATGGCGTAGTAGGCCCCAAAACATGGGAAGCCTTAGGTTTTAGCGAATAACAACTATATAGCTGTAGTCATCTCTAAAGAATGGCTATAAAGCTCATCAATAATCAGAATAATTTACTCCGCTTTCCCCGCCCATGGGCGGGGTTTTTATATTAACCAAAAATATTAATGCAAAGAGTTAAGTATAATTTTTCTTGCAAAGTCGAGTGAAGAAGGCTTAGTTGTGATACGGTGGATACTCGTCCCCCTCTAAAACGCCATGAAGGTTTAGAAGAGATTTTTCGTTCCGCCTAAGTTGAACGAAAGGAGCGTGGCCGCGATGCAATAGATTCTCATTCCACGCCAAAATACCACAAAGATTTAGAAGAAATTTTTCGTTCCGACTAAGCCGATGTAGAGAAGCAACGGCGTAAAGGAAAAGACGCCTAAAGATAGCGGTGGGTTAGACGGGAATGAGCATAAAAATTAGGCGAATCAAAAATGGAAAAAGACAAGTTTACAAAAGCATTAAGGTTTGAAATTAGTATAAATTCATCAACAAAAAACCACAAAAAGTCAATAATACCAACACAAAAGGGGAAACTTTAAGTTTCCCCTTTGTTTTCGTCTTAGGAATCTAATGTAATCTAAAGTGCCAATCCTTCTGTTCAGTGCCACCTTAAATTTAGTCCTTCGGTACAAACAGCGGATATGTCTTTTTATCGAAGCATTCGCTATCCTTAATTACGCTGCTGTCCTCCTCCATATCGGGGTCAAGGCAACAGCAACTCCCGGCTGCATTTTTACACTTGGGATACCTGTCGCACCTAAAACTGTAACACTTTCTTGTTTGCTTCATGTTAATATTTTTTGGGGTAGAAACCTGTCGGGTTGTAATTCAGGTTTATCATTATGTTTTTCTTTTGCGTGTAATGGTCAAGCATCATCTTATGGGTTTCACGCCCTATGCCGGATTCCTTATAGCCGCCGAAGGGGCTGTGTTCGGGGATTTGGTTGTAGGTATTTACCCACATGCGCCCTGTTTCTATGCTGCGTGCGACACGTATCGCCCTTGCAATGTCCTTAGTCCAGACCGCTCCGCCAAGGCCATATACGGAATCGTTCGCCATTTTTATGACTTCTTCTTCTGTATGGAACTTAATTACACAGGCTACGGGGCCAAATATTTCTTCCTGTGCGACACGCATATCGTTTGTAACATCTACAAGCAGAGTCGGGCGCATGAAACTGCCTTTTTCAAGCTCGCCCTCGTCAATCTTGACTCCGCCGCAGGCGACCTTTGCACCCTCCGCCTTGCCTATTTCGACATAGTCAAGTATTTTCTTAAGCTGCGAGCGGTTTATCTGAGAACCCATCTGGGTGTTGGGGTCAAGCGAATCGCCCACATTTATTGCGTTAAAAGCCTTTACTAAGGCATCTACAAATTTATCGTACAAGGTATCCTGTACAAATATCCTGCTACCGGCGCAGCAGACCTGTCCTTGGTTAAACAGTATGCCAAGCTGTGCTCCGTCTATAGCTTGGTCAAAGTCGCAATCGTCAAAGAATATGTTGGCACTCTTTCCGCCAAGTTCCAAGGTTGAGGGTATAATTCTTTCTGCCGCCGCAAGGCCTACAGTGCGTCCTACCTCGGTTGAACCTGTAAACGCAAGTTTCCTAAAGCCCTTATGCTCTAACATATACTGCCCTGACTTGGAGCCTGATCCCGTTATTACGTTAAACACGCCCTTTGGCAAAATGCCCTCTATAAGGCGTGCAAACTCCAGCACAGACAGCGATGTTGCGCTTGAGGGTTTAAATACGGTACAGTCGCCCGCAGCGATTACCGGAGCAAGCTTCCATGCAGCCATTAAGAAGGGGAAGTTCCAAGGCACTATCTGACCAACAACGCCTATTGGCTCCCTTAAAATTATGGACAGGAAGCTTTCGTCAAGCACGGAGGCCTCTCCCTCTTCCGCCAATATAGCACCCGCAAAATAGCGGAAATGCCTTGATGAATATGGGATATCTATAGCAAGCGTTTCTCTTATAGGTTTGCCATTGTCCCTGGTTTCTACCTCTGCAAGCCATTCTTTATTTTCGTCTATTACATCCGCTATGCGGTTTAGCATTGCAGCTCTCTCTATTGGGGTTGTTTTCTTCCAGCTGTCAAAAGCCTCCCATGCGGCGTTTACAGCATCGTCTACATCCTGTTTGGTAGCCTGTGCGCATACTGCAAGGTGAGAACCGTCTATTGGGCTTGTGGCTTCAAATGTCGCCCCGTCCGAAGCGTCGCGCCATTCGCCATTTATGTAAAGCCCATATTTTTCAAGTAATTTTTTGCTCATAATAATCCTCCTTTTAATGTTTGAGTTTTTAACAGTTTAATACTAACCCCAAACCTTAATACTTTGATAAACTTGTTTTTCTCCTTTTTTGCTTTACAAAAAAAGAAAAAACCCGCATTTCTCTTTACATTAACGATTTGGATTAGTATAAAAGTAAAATAGAGGTACCAAAGTCGAGTGTCAAAATCGAGAAAGCCAATCGAGCATGTAATAAAAAGTACCGCATTTTAAAAAGTAAATAATGTCGTTCTTAGGGGATAATTGTCGTATTGATTGTTCAACTTAAAATTATCACATACTTTTGTATTTGTCAACCATAAAATAGCCCAGAATATAAATTAATCTGCATTATTTTTATATTTTT
>JAUNLY010000025.1:0-10404 GCA_030532025.1 Eubacteriales bacterium | reverse complement strand
AGTAAGGAGGAGGCAGCATGGATAATAATTATAACGCACAGACAATAGAAAAAAAATGGCAGGAAATCTGGGACAACGAAAGGGCTTTTGAAGCAAAGGAAGACTACAGCCTTCCCAAGTACTACTGTTTAATAGAGTTCCCCTACCCTTCGGGTGCAGGGCTGCACGTGGGACACCCCCGCAGCAACACAGCTATGGATATTATCGCCAGAAAAAGGCGCATGGAGGGCTATAACGTTCTTTATCCTATAGGTTGGGATGCTTTCGGTTTGCCCACGGAGAACTTCGCCATTAAAAACCGTGTTGCACCCCAAAAGGTAACTGCGGACAATATAAACCACTTTAGGGAACAGCTTAAAATGCTGGGCTTCAGCTTTGACTATTCAAGGGAATTCAGCACGACCGATCCGGATTATTACAAATGGACGCAGTGGATATTTCTGCAACTTTACAACAAGGGCCTTGCCTATAAAGCAGAAATGCCCATCAACTGGTGCACAAGCTGCAAAACCGGTTTAGCCAACGAAGAAGTTGTAAACGGCGTATGCGAGCGCTGCGGGAGCGAAGTAATACGCAAGGTTAAAAAGCAATGGATGCTTAAAATTACTGCCTACGCAGAAAAGCTGCTTAAAGGGCTTGACGATTTAGACTTTATAGACCAAGTAAAGCAGCAGCAACGCAACTGGATAGGCAAGAGCGAAGGTGCTGAAGTACGCTTTAATATAGATGGAACAGATAAGACCATCACCGTATTTACAACACGCCCCGACACTCTTTTTGGAGCTACCTATATGGTTTTGGCGCCCGAACACCCATTTGTAAAAGAGCTTTCGGACAAAATACAAAACATTGACGAAGTATTAAACTATAAAGAGGAATCCGCCAAAAAGAGCGATTTTGAACGCACAGAGCTTGCTAAGGACAAGACGGGGGTTCCGCTTAAAGGCATATACGCACTGAACCCTGTAAACGGTAAGAAGATACCTATCTGGGTGTCGGACTATGTTTTAATTTCCTACGGTACAGGTGCTGTTATGGCAGTCCCCGCCCATGACGAAAGGGACTGGGCTTTCGCTAAAAAGTTCGATTTACCTATAATAGAGGTAGTAAAGGGCGGCAATGTTGAGGAAGCTGCATACACAGACGTCGAAAGCGGCGAAATGGTAAACTCCGGCTTTTTAAATGGCTTACAGGTTAAGGAAGCCAAGAAAGCCATAACCAAATTTTTGGAAGAAAATAAAATAGGCGACCACAAGGTCAACTACAAGCTTAGGGACTGGGTTTTCAGCCGCCAGCGCTACTGGGGAGAGCCTATACCCGTTGTGCACTGCCCGCACTGCGGTATAGTACCCTTGGAAGAACATGATCTACCGCTTCTTCTGCCGGAGCTTGCTAACTACGAACCTACAGACGATGGGGAAAGCCCGCTCTCCCGTGTGCACGACTGGGTGAATACCACTTGTCCCAAATGCGGTGAACCCGCCAAAAGGGAGACCGACACTATGCCACAATGGGCAGGCTCAAGCTGGTATTTCCTGCGCTACTGCGACCCGCATAACGACAAAGAATTCGCTTCCAAGCAAGCGCTTGACTATTGGATGCCTGTTGACTGGTACAATGGTGGCATGGAGCATACAACGCTGCACCTTTTATACAGCCGCTTTTGGCATCTTTTCCTACACGATTTAGGGCTTGTAAAGGCCCCTGAGCCTTACCAAAAGCGCACAAGCCATGGTATGGTTTTGGGTGAAAACGGCGAAAAAATGAGCAAGAGCCGTGGCAACGTTATAAACCCCGACGACATGGTAGCAGAAATAGGCGCAGATGCATTCCGCCTGTACGAAATGTTTATGGGTGCCTTTGACCAAGCTATACCGTGGAGCACAAACGGCGCACGCGGTTGTCGCAGGTTCTTAGACCGGGTATGGCGCTTGCAGGATATGCTAAACGACTCACAAAAAGTGCGTCAGGAAATGCTCTACCACGTGCACAGCATGGTGAAAAAGGTAAGCGAAGACTATGACAGCATGAAATACAATACCGCCATAGCCGCCATGATGAGCTTTGTAAATGAGGTCTATTCAAAAAACAGCATCACAAAAGGAGAGCTTAAATACCTGTTGCTCGTGTTAGACCCCGTAGCCCCACATATCTGCGAAGAAATATGGGAACGCCAAAATTTGGGAGAGCCTATATTTAAGCAAGCTTGGCCCAAGTACGAGGAAAAACACCTTGTGCTTCCCGAAGTAGAGATAGCTGTGCAAATAAACGGCAAGCTCCGCCTTAAGATGATGGTACCAAGCGATTTAGACCAAGAAGGCGCAAAGACGCTTGTTAAAGAAAACGAGCAAATACAAGCCCTAATTGCCGGCAAAAATGTAATTAAAACCATATTCGTTCCCGGAAGACTTTTAAATATAGTTGCAAAGGATGTTTAACCTCCCTTTTAGGTGGTAACATATATATGTAACCCATTAAATTTTTGAAAGGTTGGTTTTAAAATGTCAGTAGTAACTTTAACAAAAGAGAATTTTGATACAGAGGTATTCCAGTCCGATAAGCCCGTATTAGTAGACTTCTGGGCAGCATGGTGCGGACCCTGCCGTATGGTATCTCCCATAATAGACGAGATCGCTTCCGAAAATCCGGACATCAAAGTAGGCAAGGTAAACGTAGACGAGCAACCCGCACTTGCACAGCAGTTTGGCGTTATGAGCATACCTACAATAATTGCCTTCAAGGACGGCAAGGAAGTAAACAAATCCGTAGGCGTGCGCTCCAAACAGGACTTGGTAAGACTTGTTAAATAAATTATTTTACAGGTTATCTTAATAAGGTAGCCTGTTTTTTTATGCGCTATATTTGCTTTGGTTAAAATATAAGCGATAGAGTTTTTATTCAATGTGGGAAGTATAGATAACACTATGCTTCCCTTTAAAATATAAATAAAAATATATTTAGACTTTTTTGCGTTTGATTAAATATAAGCCTTTTCTGCGTTGAAAATTTTATTATATTATGGCACAATATACGCATTGAAAGGAGCGATATTAATGGACGCAAAAAAGGCATTGTCCCATGTAGACCACACATTGCTTAAGGCAACATCAACTTGGGAACAGGTAAAAACACTTTGTGAGGAAGCCGTAAAATACAACACAGCATCCGTATGCATACCGCCGAGCTTTGTAAAAAAAGCCTTTGAAAATTACGGAGATAAAATAACCATTTGCACGGTTATAGGTTTCCCCTTGGGCTATAACACAACCGCAATTAAAAAAGCCGAAGTTGAAGACGCAATAAAAAACGGCGCTACAGAGGTTGATATGGTTGTAAACTTGGGCGACGTAAAAGAGGGCAATTTTGACAAGGTGGAGCAGGAAATAAAAGTCCTAAGAGAAGCCTCCGGCAAACATATCTTAAAGGTAATTGTCGAAACCTGCTACCTTACCGAAGAAGAGAAAATAAAGCTCTGCGAGTGCGTTACAAACGCCAAGGCGGACTATATAAAGACTTCCACAGGCTTTGGCACGGGAGGTGCAACATTGGAGGATATTGAGCTTTTTAAAAAGCACATAGGCAAAGATGTAAAGATAAAAGCCTCAGGTGGCATACGCACAAGGGAAGATATAGAGGCGTTCTTAGCAGCCGGTGCCGACCGTATTGGTGCCAGCAGTGCCGTAAAGGCCTACATGGAATGACACGTGAGCTTTGGGCAAACGACCCCTTTTTTGATGAAGAAACACGTCGCATCTGCAAAAATTTAAGCGAGCAGGAAGCCAAAGAGCTTTTTTCAGGAACGCTACACTTTGGCACAGGCGGTCTGCGGGCTAAGATGAATGTAGGCACAAACCGCATAAACCGCTACACCGTAGGGCTTGCAACACAGGCTTTAAGCCAATTGCTGCTCGATAAATACGGCAAAGACCTATGCAGCACCCGCGGTGTTGCCATAGGCTACGATACAAGGCTAAACAGCCGTCAATTGGCCTATTCGGCAGCGCAGATACTTACAGCAAACGGCATAAAAGCATATCTTTCAGAAGATCCCTGCTCTACTCCCCTTTTAGGCTTTTCTGTAATGCACTTTGCTTGTCTTGCGGGTATTGTGCTTACCGCAAGCCACAACCCCAAGGAATACAACGGCTACAAGGTCTACGATGAGGAAGGCTGTCAGCTGGTGCCAAAAAAGGCTCAACAAGTGGCACAATATATGCAGGAAATTAAAGATGTACGCACGCTTAATTTTAGCACAGACGAAAGCTTGCTTACATACTTTGATGCTACCAAAGACTTTACAAACGCCGTACTGCGTCAGCAACGTTTATTTGACGATAACGCAAAGAAAAACCTTTCCATAGTGTATACCCCTTTGCACGGCACAGGCCTTAAACCCGTCTGCGAGGTGCTTAAAAAGGCAGGCTTTGTAAATGTTCATACAGTTGAAGAGCAAGCGGTACAGGACGGCAATTTCCCAAGCGTTCCAACCCCTAACCCCGAAGACCACCGAGCGCTTAAAATGGGCGTAAACTTAGCTAATCAAACAGGGGCTGACATAGTGCTTGGTACCGACCCTGATGCCGACCGCATAGGCGTTGCAGTGCTCCATAAAGGTGAATACCTTTTTTTAAGCGGCAACGACATAGGCGCATTGCTGGTTGATTATCTTTTAAGTAAACTCCCTTCAGAAAGCAAAAGCCACACCGCCGTTATAAGCACAGTAGTTACAGGAGAACTCGGCAAAAAGATAGCTAAGCAATACGGTGCCGCATTTTTTGAAACGCTTACGGGCTTTAAATACATAGGCGAAAAAATATCGCAGTTTGAAAAAGCCAAGAAACAAAATGACAGCCTAAAAAACTTTGACTTCCTTATAGGCTATGAGGAGTCCTACGGCTATCTGGCGGGTGAACACGTTAAGGATAAAGATGCATCTGTCGCAGCCCTACTTATTTGCGAAATGGCGGCGGAATTAAAAACGCAAGGCAAAACCCTTAAAGATAAGCTTAACGCACTGCATAAAAAATACGGTTTTGAGTTAAACGAGCTCGTTACGTTCTCGCTTGAAGGCGAAAACGCCGTGCAGATTATGCAGAATAAACTCCAAAAGCTAAGACAGCAAGACGCCCCTTTTAATGGTATACTTAAAACGCTTGATTTTTTAAATGATATAAACCAAAATGAAGGTTTTGGCCTTTACCCGAAAGAAAATCTGCTTAAATATATCTTTTCGGACGGCTCTTGGCTTGCCCTGCGCCCATCCGGTACAGAGCCAAAGCTTAAGGCGTATTTCTGCATAACGGGCAAAGACCATGCCAAAGCGCAAGAAAAACTTGAAGAACTTAAAAAGCAGGTACAAAAAATATTCAGCTAAAAACAACTTAAAAGCATTAAGATTTAAGATCAGTATAAAACAATAAAACCATTTAATGTAATAGGAGGCAAAGACTTGCTTTGCCTCCTATTATATTGCACAGTCAAAACGAAAATGTATATTTAGACTATGCTAATTTATTTTGTGTTATACTAATCCAAATCGTTAATGCAAAAATAAACGTAGGATTTTTTCTTTTTTGCAAAGCCGAATGAAGGAGGCGTAGCGGCGCTACGCTGACTGAATAAGGTGAAGCAAAAATGGAAAAAGACAAGTTTATCGAAGCATTAATGTGCGGGATTAGTATTAGTATTAGTATTAATTATTATGTTTGCTCGAACGCCTTGAGCGTCTGTTACGACTCTCGCTTTCGGGGGTTTTTTTGTCTTCCCTGATCATACGGTAGGCACCGTCTTGCGATAGCTCGTCCATTGGTTCTTCCGGCTCTTCTACCGGTGCTTCGGGTTTTTCCGGCTCCTTTGCGCTTTCTTCCTTAATGTATTTGTCGCTCGGAAGCTCCGTATCGTGTTTTTCTTCAAAGAGGGGCTCTAACTCCGTGCCCTCCTCTGTCTCGCCGTAGGTATCAGGGTCTAAATAGTCGCGCTTTTGTTCAAGCGGCATATGGTCGTAGGCATTATCAGACTGTTTTGCCTTGCTCGCCCTTGCAATGCTACTGGCGATAAACAGGGCAAATGCCACTCCAAAGAGCCCCGCAACGGCTATGGCTGCAATAAGCAGCGCATCTGAGCCTTTATTTAAATCTGTCTTTAAGTCAAGCGGCACGGGTGTATAAGTTACAACAGGCTTTACTGTAGCTATAACTTCTTCCGTTGGTTTGGGGGTTGCAGGTATATAGGATATCTGCAATTCGTTTGATTTAAATGTCTGAACGTTTTTCTGCCCGTCCAATGCCTCTAAGGTAAATTGTATCTTACCGCCCTGCGACAGCTCGTAACGGCGCTTAACGGACACGCTTTCTCCGGGCTTTAGCGACGCCACAGTGTACACGGTGTTTTCGCCATATTTGAGTTTAGCGCCTTTTACCTCAAAATCGCTGTTGTTGGTTACAACTACGTTAAAGTCTATTATGCCGGGTATAGTGTCTATGCTGTCTTGAGAAGAGCTTAAATCAAGCGTCATATGCGCCATCTGTTTGGGGTCGTATGCGCTTACCTTTATTTCGTTTGTGGTTTCGGTCTGCTCGATACCGGTGTTGTCCGGGAGCTTAAGAGAAAATTTGAAAGTTTCTGTCTTCTGCATGCTTACTTCGACTTCTCTTACAACCTTTTGCTTAGCGGGGATCTCTATGCCTGTAAGCACCTCTCCCAAAACCTTGTCCGTTACAGTTACGTTTGAGTAAGCCACGTTACCATCGTTTTGCATGGTAAGTATGAGCTTTGTTTTCTCGCCTATCTTGACGTTTTCGGGTTCCGCCGCAAGCGAAAGTTGCAGGTTGGGCCTTGCGGCAGCTATTATAAATTTATCCAGCGTGCTGCGGAGAGTTTCCTTGCTACCTTCCTTTTGGTAGGTGATGTTCGGATGGCTCGTAAGGTCGTTTGTGGCACCCTTGCTTTCAAATGTGATGCTTGCACTGTTGCCGGGCTCAAGCGTCTTTATGGTCTGCGTCTTGCCGGAAACACTGCTGTGCTCGCGCACACGTATATCCTTTAATTTTACGTTGCCGTTGTTTACAAATTCGTATATAACCTTTACAGGTGAGTTTTTGCGCACAACTTCTGGGGATATGGTGCGCTTTACTTGAAGGTCTACCTTTTCGCCTATGAATGTAAGGCCTGCCTGTGCCGGCAAGCTAAGGCTTGCGACATTGCCCTCGCCATCTACAATGTTGGTTTTTACGGTGAATATGAGCTTCTGTGCATCAAGCTGTTCTTGTTTTACATCGTAACTGCCTGTCCACGTTTGGGTTTCTCCTATTTTTAGGCCGCTTAAAGAACCGCCGTCAAAAAAAGAAGTTACAAGCTTATCGTCAGGGTCGTACAAAGCCAACGGGGAGCTTATATCCGCCTGACCGGAGTTTGCAAGGCGTACCGTTATGTTGGTTTTACCCGGTGCGATGAAAGTGTCAGGATCTGCGGCTATTGTAAAGCTTAAGCCCTCCAAGCCGGAAGCCTGCACCGTGCCCACCATAAGCAGACAGATTAACACACTTAAAACTAAAATAATTCTGTGTTTCATATTGCGAAGGGCAAGTACCATGCCCGTCCCTCCTTTCGATGCATAAAGCACCTGTAGCGATTCTAAATCCATTCCATTGTATATTAATTCAAAAGCAAAGAGCTGTCAAGAAAAACACGGTTTTTTTGATATTTAAGATATAAATTTACATAAGTCTAACCACAAAAGAATTGATTGTTGTTTTAATACTAACTAAAAACCTTAACGAAAAAAGTTACGTGTTATTTGTTGCTTTTTATAAATCCAAATGATTTCGGTTTATCGAATAAGGTAAAATAAAACGTAAAAAGGCCGGTTTACTGAAGCATTAAGAGTTAGAGTTCGTATAATCAGCGGGATTTATTGCTTCGTGTTTTTACACGGCGGAAAAGCTCGTACACGCCATCCATAATCCTGTAAAGCGGGTTTTTACGCTTTTTAAGTTCTACCGCCGCCTGCAACGCTGCACGGCGGTATTTTAGATTATCGGGCTGTTGCCTAACAGCTTCCCTAAAGCTGCTGTGCGCAGCTTCGTACTGGTGGAGCTTCATCATTATGGAGCCTTCTATATAATACCAATCGTCGTCCTTGCTGTCGGCCCTTACTAACTGCCTTAAAGCACTCTCCGGTTCGTTTTTTTCAAGCAGGGCTTCTGCAAAGCGCTTGGCCTGAACAGCCGGCACGCTGTGATAGCCGGCGCTTGGAGAAGCAGTATACTTCATAGCTTCTTCGTATGCTAAATTTAAGGCTATCAGTTTTTTCTGTGCCCTGTCCTGCTCTGTAGGGTTTTCAAACCTGTCCGGATGACAATGCTTTACCTGCTTATGGTAGGCAGCACGTATTTTCGTTTTATCGTATGTAGGTTTTATGCCCAGTATATCAAAAGCATTTGCCATGATTTATTTTAATCGCAGGCTTCAAGCCTTATATCCGCGCCCAATGAGCGCAATTTATCTTCAATGCGTTCGTAACCCCTGTGTATAAAGTCTGGATTATATACTTGGGTTATGCCCTTTGCCATAAGCCCCGCTATTACAAGGGCCGCTCCACCCCTTAGGTCGCAAGCGTTTACCGGTGCGCCCCTTAATTCAGGCACGCCTTCTATATAAGCAACACGGCCGGATATTGTTACCTTGGCACCCATTCGGCGCATTTCGTCCAAATGTTTAAAGCGGTTGTCAAAAATATTTTCAGTTACCTCGCTATTGCCGTTGGCACGGGTTAAAAGCGCGCTCATGGGCTGCTGCAGGTCTGTCGGGAATCCGGGGTATTCCTGTGTTGATATGCGTATGGCACGGTGGCCTTTGTTTAGACGCACACGTATGCAGTCGTCCACGCTGTTTACATAAACCCCCATTTCCAATAGTTTTGCGGTAAGGGCTTCCATATGCGTTGGTATGCAACCGCGTATCAACACATCGCCCCTTGTGGCGGCAGCAGCTATCATAAGCGTGCCTGTTTCTATCTGGTCGGGTATTACGCTGTATGAGGTGCCGTGCAGACGGTTTACACCTTTTATTCTTATTGTATCGGTACCGGCGCCGCGTATTTTAGCGCCCATTGAATTTAGGAAGTTGGCAACGTCAACCACGTGTGGCTCACGCGCGGCGTTAAACAAAATAGTATTGCCCTTTGCACGGCAGGCCGCAAGCATAACGTTTATGGTGCCACCGACCGTTGCCATATCAAAGTTTACGGCATTGCCGTTTCTTTCACCCTTTAAACACAGCATGCCGTTGCCTTCGGAAAATTCCGCACCTAATATAGTAAAACCCTTTATATGCTGGTCTATGGGCCTGCTACCTATGGCACAGCCACCGGGATATCCTACCTCCGCATGGCCGAACCTTCCAAAAAGTGCGCCCATAAGATAGTAGCTCGCCCGCATCTGCTGTGAAAAAGAGTATGGAACGGTAACGCTGTTTACCGTGCTGGGATCTATAACCATACGCTTTTTTTCGAGGTTATAATCTACTTTTGCGCCAAGATGGCACAATATTCTGTATAATACGTGTATATCTTCTATATCAGGCAGGTTTTCGATTGTGCATGGCTCGTCGCACAAAATAACCGCCGGTATAACCGCAAGAGAAGTATTTTTGCCACCGGACACATATGTTTCTCCGTGTAGAGAGTTTTCTCCCTTGATAGAAATCCTGTAAGTTTCCAAGTCCGCTCCTCCTTCTTAAATCAAATTCAGTATATCATAATTATAAAATTTATGTAAAGCCCAGGAGGTTTTAAGCCTTGACGGGGTTCTACAAAAACAACGTTTTTATACTGCATAAGCCCTACCTTAGTGGCAGGGCTTATGGATTTAACAAAACATGTAAAATACAGTCAGACTGCTATTCTTTTTGTTGGATTAGTATTACACACCCAAAGCATCGCGCGGTATAAAGCCACGCACGGGCTTGCCGTCAACGCCTGATGGAATCTCAACATAGACAAGGCCGAGTTCTTTTATTTCTGCAAGGACTGTGACTTCGGTACCCGCAGGCACTTGCAATTTTAGTGCGCCCTTGTTACCTGGAGCGTCCATCAAAACAGCTGTGCTATAAAGTTTAAACGCTTCTTTGTCAAAGTTTAGATTTTTAAGGCTTAAATCCGCGGGTGCGGAGGACAGCCTCACATAGCCCACGGTGTTCCCACCGTCAACGGGTACGCTTACCATTGCCCAGTCGCTAACCTTGCCGTAGAAGCCTATATCCTGCCCCGATGATATAGCAAGGCCTTCGCTTACAGCGTAGTAGTTTTCGCCGGGGCCCGTGTATACATTGGATTCGGCACTTGCCGTTGCACGTTTTTCTACCGGTAGCACATAGAATTCATGAGTGATAGGCGATTCGGTAGCT
>JAUNLY010000139.1 GCA_030532025.1 Eubacteriales bacterium | reverse complement strand
CGGTTTTTCTTTTTGAAATGGCAAAATTTAAATTCTGAAGTGCAAGCACACGGTTAAAAAACTCCGCCTTTTTAGGGTCTCTAAACCGAAACTCTGCATGGTAACCCTTCTCGGGCGCGCTTACGGTACCACAGCCTAAAAACATACCTCGTATAAAAGCTCTTTGGCAGCATATACGCCTAACCACGCGCTGCGGTATTTGTTTGTAGCGAAGCACACCGTTTTCACGCCTGAGCATATGGAGTTTTAACATCATTTTGCGAGCTTCTGCACCGGATAATGTGAGCACCGTAGTGCGCCGCCCGCCAAAGCGCCTATCCTCCTGTATTGCAATACCAATATTTTTAAGCGAAAAAACGCGAAAAAGTTTTAAAAGTCTTTTTGCTATTGTGGGGCTTGGGCAAGCATATCGCAAGAGCATCTCACCCCGCCCTTTTATAGAAAAAGAAGCGAGGCATTGCGAAAGTGCGCTGCATTCTGCCGTGGCACAACATGTACGTCTAATATCCGCAGAGGCAAGCTCTTCTTTTATTTCAGAGGAAAAACTCATTCAAAACCTATAAATTCCACTTCAGGCTCAAGCATTACCTGGAATTTTTGATATACTTTATTCTGTACTTCTTGAGCTACGTGCCATACATCGCTTGAAGTAGCGCCGCCGGTATTTATAATGAAGCCAGCGTGTTTTTCGCTTACCTGGGCACCGCCTATACGCAAGCCCTTTAACCCTGACTGTTCTATAAGGGCTCCAGCAAAATTATTATGCGGGCGTTTAAAAAACGAGCCTGCGCTTGGATATTCAAGCGGCTGCGAAGCATGGCGCTTTTCCTGCATTTCCTGCATAGTGTTTGCTATTTTGTCTTGCTCGCCCGGTTTTAATTTAAAAGCAGCGTTTAATACGAGCAGGTTTTGTTCCTTTACAAGGCTATTCCTGTATGAGAATTTTAACTCCTCATTTGAATAACGCAGTATAGGAAGTTCTTTTTTGTTTTTTATTATGGCTTCCGACTGTTCTTTTGCATTCGCTATATTGTTTGCCTTATTAATATTATTAAGGTTGAGGCAATCCGCATAAATAAGCACGTCCGATATGTTGTTGCCATAGCAACCCGCATTCATATACACCGCACCGCCAACGCTTCCGGGTATGCCGTGTGCAAATTCAAGCCCCGTTAAAGATAGATGCTTTGCCTCCTTGGAAAGATAAGAAAGCCTTGTTCCAGCAAATGCATAAAGCGTATCGCCTTCCGCCTTAAGAGAGTTCTTTTTCAGCTGTAAAACAAGCCCATTAAAGCCCCTATCTGAAAACAAAACGTTTGAGCCGTTGCCGAGCACGGTGCATGGGACTCCAAAAAGCTTAGCAATATAAAGTATTTTTGCGGTTGTAATGGGATCCTCGCAGGCTACATATATGGCCGCTTCTCCCCCACATAAAAAGCTCGTATGTTTTGCCATAGTTTCGTTTAATTTATATTCTGTAATTTGGCTTATAAGGGCCAAAAATATTTCACGCATATTTTCTATGTTTGCTTGCAAACAAAGTCCTCCTTTTCTATGCCTTTAAGTTATCAAAGTATAACACAAACCACAATATATAGCAATATTTAAGGTGTTAAAGCACAATCCGTTTTATAATTGCTTAATTTTACGTGGAATTTTTTATGTTCTTATGCTATCATATCTATATCGTTAAGATATAAAAGGAGAAACCTATGCGATTTGATTTCCACCAAGATTTAGATTGTCTGCATAAAAATAGGCTTGAGCCGAGGACTTTTTCCGTTCCATATAAAGATGCGGAGTCTGCCCAAAAAAACATGGCTGCACTTTCGCCTTATTATATGTCGCTAAACGGAAAATGGAGTTTTGAGCTTTTTGAAGGAAGCGCATCTATAAGCGAAGAAACGCTTGCAACTAAACCGCAATTTAATATTCAGGTACCCGGTTGCTGGCAGATGCAGGGCTTTGACGCTCCTCAATACACAAACATACGTTACCCCATACCCTACGACCCGCCCTATGTGCCGGATAATACCCCTATAGGTTGGTACCAGAAAACATTTACACTGCCCGAATCCTTTTCAAACCGCGAAACCGTTTTGCGGTTTGAGGGTATAGATTCCTGCGCTTATATATATGTAAACAGTCAATTTGCGGGTTTTTCAAAGTGTCCGCATTTAACGGCGGAATTTAATATAAGCGAATTTTTGCAAGGCGGAACAAACACACTTGACGTGTTTGTTTTTCAATGGTCGGACGGTAC
>JAUNLY010000024.1 GCA_030532025.1 Eubacteriales bacterium | reverse complement strand
TTCGTAGGCAAGAAAGCGCCCCTTAAATTAGAGGACGTGGAAGCCGTTGCAAGTGCAACCGTTACAAGCGAAGCCGTTGTCGAAGCTGTAAACAATGCATTCGCAAGTATCAATGCCGAAAAACCCGAAACCGAAGAGCCCAAGACAGAAGAACCCGCAGCAGCTGGTGTTAAAGGCAGTGGCGAAGGCTTTGGCGGCGATGTAGATGTAGAAGTCGTGTTTGACGCAGACGGAGTGATCGAATCTGTTAAAATAGACGAAGAAACATTTGCCGAAACCGTAGGCATCGGCACCAATGTATTGGATGATGAAGATTTCTTAAAGAGCTTCGTAGGCAAGAAAGCGCCCCTTAAATTAGAGGACGTGGAAGCCGTTGCGGGCGCAACCGTTACGAGCGAAGCCGTTGTCGAAGCTATAAACAATGCTTTTGAAAACCGTTAAGAAAGGTGGGAGATAGTTTGAAATTATTTACATTTCGCGGCGGTGTACATCCGCTTAAGGAAAAACAGGCGGGAAAAACAGCCACCTGTGCAAAGCCCGTAAGGGAGTTCACGGCACAGGTCGTATATATCCCCGTGGATATGCATATTGGCGCCCCGAGCGCACCGTGCGTTAAAAAAGGCGACACCGTTTTGATGGGACAGAAAATAGCCGACGCTGTAGGCGGTATAGGTATACCAGTGCATGCAAGCGTATCCGGCGTTGTAAAGGAAGTCGGCACCATGCAGATGCTGCGCAGCATGGCTTCACAGTACATAGCAATAGAGAACGACGGAAAAGACGAATGGACGGAACTTAAGCCCCTTGGCAGTGTTGAAACTGTACCGCAAGAACTAATCGTACCCGCCATAAAAGAAGCCGGAATATGCGGTATGGGCGGCGCCTGCTTCCCAACGCATGCAAAGCTCAACATACCCGAAGGCAAGTTTATAGATACTGTTATAGTAAACGGAGCCGAGTGTGAAACCTATTTAACGGCGGACCATAGGCTTATGCTTGAAGAGCCGGAAAAAGTAGTAAAGGGCCTTATTGCAGCGATGCGTGCAGTAAACGCAAAGCGCGGTGTAATAGCCATAGAAAACAATAAGTTAGATGCTATCGCAAGTATGCAGAAAGCCGCATCCGGCAAAGCCAACATAGAAGTTGCCGTGCTTAAAACCAAATACCCGCAGGGCGGTGAAAAGCAGCTTATAGATGCCGTATTGGGAAGACAAGTACCCTCTGGCGGTCTGCCCATGGATGCAAATGCAGTTGTTATAAACGTTGGAACATCAAAGGCTGTGTGCGAAGCCATAGAGGAAGGCAAGCCGCTCATTAGCCGTATTACAACAGTAACGGGCGCTGTAAAGGAACCCGATAACCTGCTTTTAAGAATCGGCACACCTGTGATAGACGCAGTTAACGCCTGTGGTGGATATGCAGAAACCCCCGGCAAAATATTATTTGGCGGCACCATGACAGGAAACGCTATACCCTCTGATAACGTGCCGGTAACAAAGGCGAACAACGGCATAGTGGTGCTTACCGAAAAAGAAGCCATTATACCTAAGGAAGACCCCTGTATACGTTGTGGCCGCTGTGTAGACGTGTGCCCAATATATTTAAAACCAAACGAATTAAAAGTAAAGTTGGTGTTGGGTAGATTGGAAGAAGCCCAAAAGAAGCATCTTGAAGATTGTATTCTCTGCGGAGCCTGCTCATACATATGCCCCGCAAGAAGGCTTTTGACCCCCGCATTTAAAGAGGGGAAAGATAAGCTTGCCATGATGAGGAGGAAGAAAGCATGAAATTAGCTGTTTCGTCTGGACCGCATATTTTAACGCGCGAAACCACCCAAACCCTTATGCTTGATGTGATTATCGCATTAATCCCAACGGTTGCGGCGGGCATATATATTTTTGGCTCAAGGGCAGCATTGGTACTTGCGATAAGCGTGTTTTCAAGCGTGCTGTTTGAATTTATATGGAGAAAAGCTCTCAAGAAATCCTTGACGATTAAAGACCTCTCCGCTGTGGTAACTGGGCTTTTGATAGGGCTTAACCTGCCGAGCAGTGTGCCGCTCTGGATGCCAGTTTTAGCAAGTGCGCTTGCTATAATTTTAGCAAAGCAGCTGTTTGGCGGCCTTGGCCATAACTTTATGAACCCTGCACTTTTTGCCCGTGCAGTGCTGCTTGCCTCTTGGCCATTGCATATGACAAGCTATAACCTGCCACAAAGGGTATTTTTCGGTTCAAGTGCACCCACAGGTGTTGATACACTTGCATCTGCAACGCCGCTTATAAACTCATCAGGTTTAAGCATGCAGGATCTTTTATTAGGCAACATACCCGGCTCTATAGGCGAAGTATGTAAGATAGCGATAATTATAGGCTTCTTATATCTCCTGTTTACAAAGACCATAACTTGGGAAGTACCGGTAAGCTTTATAGGCACTGTAGCACTTTTGGGTTGGCTTTTAGGTGAAGACCCGGTTAGATATCTTTTGACGGGTGGCGTATTGTTCGGCGCTGTGTTTATGGCGACGGACTATGTTACAAACCCAGTACAGAGGATAGGCCAGTTTATATTCGGCGTGCTCTGTGGCGTTATAGTGGTAGTAATCCGCAAATACGGTGGCTATCCTGAGGGCGTTACCTATGCAATACTGTTTATGAACTGCATAACTCCTTTAATAGACAGATATTCTAAGAAGAAAATATATGGGGAGGTAAAAAAGAATGTCCAATAAGACTAACAACTTAAGAGGCGTTTTTATAAACGGCATCTTTAACGAAAACCCCACATTCCGTTTAGTGTTGGGAACCTGCCCCACTATAGCCGTTACCACAAGCGCTATAAACGGCATAGGCATGGGCCTTGCCGCAACATTCGTGCTTATAGGCTCAAACATGGTTATATCTCTTTTAAGAAAATTTATACCCAATAAGGTAAGAATACCGGCATTTATAGTAGTTATATGTACCTTTGTTACAATAGTGCAGATGCTAATGCAGGCATATCTTCCGTCCCTTTATGAATCCCTTGGTATATTCATACCGCTTATAGTCGTTAACTGCATAATATTGGCACGCGCAGAAGCTTTTGCCGCCAAGAACGATGTGTTGCACTCCGCCGTTGACGGTATAGGCATGGGCCTTGGCTTTACATTGGCCATAACCCTTATAGGCATTATCCGCGAAATGCTCGGCGCCGGCACGGTGTTTGGCAACCAAGTTATGGGAGCCGGTTTTGAACCCATGCTCCTCCTTGTACTCGCTCCCGGCGGGTTCATAGTATACGGTTTGTTGCTCGGCATAATAAATGCAATAAGCACCCGCCGTGCTTCCAAAAAATCAAAGGAGGTTAAGACGGCATGAGACTTTCAGAAATAGGTTTGTTCCTTTTTATGGTGGATTGCATACTGTGCAATAACTATATCTTTTCGCGTTTCTTAGGCTGCTGCCCCTTCCTTGGCGTTTCGTCCAAGGTAGAGACCGCTGCCGGCATGGGACTGGCTGTTACATTCGTTATGGGATTAGCGTCCCTGTTTACATGGGCGGTGTACCAATATATACTGCTCCCGCTTGAACTTACCTACCTTAACACCATAGCCTTTATATTCATAATAGCGGCTTTGGTGCAGTTTGTAGAAATGTTTATGAAAAAATCCCTGCCTGCGCTATACAGTGCGCTTGGTATATATCTGCCGCTTATCACAACCAACTGTGCGGTGCTGGGTGTTGCTCTTTTGAACATACAGAGTAATTATAACCTGCTCGAATCGGTCTTAAACGGTGTGTTCGGTGCGCTTGGCTTTATGCTTGCAATCGTCATGATGGCAGGTGTAAGAGAAAGGCTTGAAACGTCGGATATTCCGCTGCCTTTCAAGGGTTTCTCAATAAGCCTTATAATAGCCGGCATGATGAGTGTGGCGTTCCTGGGCTTCAAAGGCCTTGTATAAGTAAAGGGGGAAGAATATGTCTATAGTATATGCAATTTTAGTTATGTGCATACTGGGAGCCGTGTTCGGAGTGGCACTCAGCTTTGCCGATAAGAAATTTGCTGTACCAGTTGACGAAAAAGTACAACGAATAAGGGAAAACGTATCCGGTGCCAACTGCGGTGCCTGTGGCTATCCCGGTTGCGATGGTTTTGCAGAAGCGGTTGCAAAGGGCGAAGCACCCGTTAACGGCTGTACCCCTGGTGGAGAAAAATCCGCCAAGGCCCTTGCGGAAATCATGGGTGTGTCGGTTGAAGCCTGCGCTTTAGAGGTTGCCCGTGTACGCTGCCTAGGCGAAAAAGGTGTTGCAAAAGAACGCTTTACATACTCCGGTATACAAACATGCAGGGCTGCAATGGCATTTGCGGGTGGCCCCAAGGAATGTCAGTACGCCTGTTTAGGCCTTGGCGACTGCGAAAGGGTATGTGCCTTTGACGCAATAAAAATGGTAAACGGCATTGCAAAAATCGACCCCGAAAAATGCACCGCCTGTGGCATGTGCGTAAAAGAATGCCCAAGGAGCATAATCGCATTGCTGCCTGTAAGCTCCAAGGTAACCGTGCTTTGCTCAAGCTTGAACAACGCCAAAACCACAAAGCTCAGCTGCTCCAGAGGTTGTATAGGCTGTAAGCGTTGCGAAAAAGCCTGCGAGTTTGACGCTATACACGTTGTAAACGGCCTTGCCAAAATAGATCCTAGCAAATGCACAAACTGCAAAGCCTGTGTAGAGGTTTGTCCGGTAAACTGCATTGTTGTGGAAGAATAATAAACTCTAACAAATTTCGGGGAACAGCTATGTTTCCCGAAATTTTTCTTATTAATTCTAATCCTAAACCTTAATGCTTTGATAAACTTGTTTTTTCCGTTTTTGCATTGCCCAATTAAAAAACTAAGCTTTGTTTAGGTTTCTGCCATTAAGCTTTGCGAAAACCCAGCGTATCTCTTTGCATTAAGGTTTTCAATTAGTATTGCGTCGCTTAAAGAGGTAAATTTGCGAAAAATATATGTAATTTGTATTGCGCTGCTTTTGCTGTTCTCGTCTTCTGTTGCTGAGGGAATCACCATAGAACTCCCAAGCACAAAAGAACAGCAGGAAAACCCTTACCTTGTGGTGCCGGAGGGCTTTAGCCAAGATAAAAACAGCGGCGACAAAAAAGATGTGTACCGCTTGCTCATACTCGGTATAGATTCCTACGACCAAAGAATGCTGGGTCGTTCAGACACCATGGTAATTGCCCAATTGGATTTTTCGAGCGGAGAGTTAAAGCTCGTGTCGTTTATGCGGGACTTATATATGCAAATTCCCACCAAGGGCAAAAATAGGCTTAACGCCGCATACGCTTTTGGCGGGGCGGAGCTTTTAAAACAAACGCTTGATAAACATTTTAATGTAAATGTCGATGGCTACATAGCGGTTAATTTCGAGGGAATGATAAAGCTTATAGACGGCATAGGCGGCATAGAACTTGAAGTGCTTGAGGACGAAAAAAAACCTTTAAACGGCATTTTAGAATACTATAATTACCTAAACGATATAGATGAAGCGCAAGGCCGTCTTGAAGAAGCGGGCTTTGTAAAGCTTTCTGGTCTACAGGCTATGTCTTTTGCACGCATACGCAAAATTGATAGCGACTATGAACGCCTTTCAAGACAGCAGCGTGTTTTGATGGCGGCCTTTAATAAAGTAAGACAGCTAAGCCCTGACAAGCTTTTAGCTCTTATTGTCGAAAACATAGACTATGTTAAAACAGATATTTCTTTAAACCAGGCGGTTAACTTAGCTAATAAGCTTCTTTCTTTAGAAAGCGTTACTACAAGGTATTTAAGAATACCGGTAACTAAGTCGTTTAAAAACGAAATGGTAAATGGCGCATACTATGTAGTGCCAAATATAAGCAAAAATAGGAAACATCTATCAGAATTTTTAGGAGAATAGGTATATTCAACGGTAGTTGTGTTCTATTGCCATAAATCACAAAAAAAGGTACAATATAAAGCGTATATAAGGAGGTATAGTTTATGTATAAAGATCTTATTAAAAATGCCGAAGACAAGATGGTAAAAAGCCAAGAGGCTTTAAAAAGAGAGTTGCAATCTTTGCGCGCTGGCAGGGCCAACCCGCAGATATTGGACAGAATAATGGTAGATTATTATGGCGTGCAAACGCCTCTTAAGCAGATGGCAAATATAGCTGCTCCGGAACCCCGCATGCTCACAATATCCGTTTGGGATATAAAGGCCATTCCGCAAGTCGAAAAAGCCATTTTGCAGAGCGATTTAGGGCTTAACCCCGCGAACGACGGCAAAATAATACGCTTGGTAATACCGGAGCTCAACGAAGAGCGCAGAAAAGAACTAACTAAAATAGTAAAGAAAAACGCGGAAGAAGCACGCATTGCTGTAAGAAATGCAAGGCGTGACGCTATAGACCGCATCAAAAAGATGGAAAAGGATTCCGAAATATCCGAAGACGAACGCTTCAGAGCAGAGGAAGAAATTCAAAAGGTAACAGACCAAGCCATCAAAGATGTGGACGCGATAGCCGATGAAAAAGAAAAGGAGATTATGGAGGTCTGATGCAAGAGGCAATAGGTCTTCCCCTTAATTGTTTTTTGCAAAACCAAAAGGAACCCCATAATTTTAAAATACACTATTTATTGGCGGATAATTCGCATAAAAACGATAAAAACAGGATACCGAGAATAGTTAAAATTGTCGGCAACAGCGTTTATGTTTCCATGTTTTTAAACACCGCCCCCAAGGAGATAGACATATGAAGCCACAGCCTGCGCATGTTGCCATAATTATGGACGGCAACGGCAGATGGGCTAAGAAACATCTGCTTTCTGTTGCTTCAGGGCACAGGAAGGGCGTTGAAACGCTCAGAGAAATAATACGCTTTTCAAGCGACAACGGTATTAAAGTGCTTACGCTTTTTGCGTTTTCAACCGAAAACTGGAGCCGCTCAAAAGAAGAAGTGTCGGCGCTTATGCAACTGATACTTGAGTATTTTAAATCCGAAATAGATGAACTACATAAAAACAATGTAATCATAAGAATTATAGGCGATATTGACGGTTTGCCAAAGCTTCAGCGGGAAACCGTCCTTTCTGCGATGCAAAAAACCGCTTCAAATACTGGAATGTACTTAAACATAGCTCTTAATTATGGTGGCCGCGGGGAAATATTGTCCGCTGCCAAAAAGCTATGCAAGCTGTATAAGGACGATAAAATTTCTTTGGACGATATAAACGAAGATAATTTTCAGGATCTTTTGTATACAAAAGGTCAGCCGCCCGTGGACCTTCTTATACGAACCAGCGGAGAAATGCGTATAAGCAATTTTTTGCTTTACCAGTGCGCATATGCGGAGTTTATATTCAACCCTGTTTTATGGCCTGACTATACGGTAGAGGAATACAAAAAAGACCTTAAAGCCTATATGGACAGAGATAGGCGTTTTGGAGGCAGAACCCAATGAAAACAAGAATTTTAACAGGCATTTCGCTTGCAAGCGTGCTTGTGTTTGCGCTTATTATGCGGGGTTGGGTATTTTCCTGCCTTTGGATTGCAGCTTTGTGCGTGGCACTGCACGAATTGATATACGCTTTTTCAAAGGCGGGTCACAGGCCTGTTGCACTTCCAAACTGGATAATGCTTCTGCTCGGAATACCCGTGTTTATGCTTGTGCAAGGCGTCAATAGCCTGATTTTACTGTCCTTAATGCTATTTGCCGCCTTCTTTTTTGTGAGCATACAGGTGATTTTTAGGAGCGATCCTAAGCTTCAGGATTTGCTTATATCTATACTTCCAATGTGTATGCTTTTAATACCGGGCTTAAGTATGCTTGGGCTTTTAAGAATAGAAGACACATATTTAAGCAATATGCTAATGTGGATTGTATTTGTAATACCAACATTTGGCGATGCCGGCGCCTACTTTATAGGTGTTAAATACGGCAAAACAAAGCTCAACCCAGAGGTAAGCCCCAAAAAAACTGTGGAAGGCTCACTTGGCGGGCTTGTCTTTAGCATATTGGGCGCAATGACCGTCTATGCTGTTTTTGCACTTATGAAGGCGAATCTTCCACCTTGGTGGCATATATTGTTGCTAGCATTTACGGGAAGCCTTGTAGAGCAGATGGGGGATTTATTCGCCTCCTTAATTAAACGCCATTGCGGTATAAAGGACTTCGGCACAATATTTCCAGGGCATGGTGGCATGATAGATAGGCTCGACAGCGTATTGTTCGTAGCGGTGCTTGTATTTTTATATCAGGTGAGCTTTATATGAAAACCCTATCAATATTAGGAGCTACAGGCTCTATAGGCACGCAGGCGCTTACAATAGTTGATAATTTCCCCGACGACATAAAAATAGTATCGCTTTCGGCGCACGCTAATTCCGAAAAGCTTTTTGAGCTGGTAAGAAAATACCGCCCAAAGGCCGCCGCCTTAACTCAAGGCGAAGTAGAAACACCAGAGGATCTAAGCTTTTGTTCATGGTATTTTGGCAAAGATGCACTTAGCCAAATGACTAAGGAAATTCCTTCAGACGATGTGCTTGTGTCGGTTGTTGGCATGTCTGCCTTGGAAGCTGTTCTTGCGGCAATAGAAACAAATAAACGCATACTCCTTGCCAACAAGGAAACATTGGTTGCCGGCGGGAATATTATAATGCCTCTGTGCCAAGTGTTTGGCGAAAAAGCAAATTTAATACCTGTTGATAGCGAACATTCCGCTATACATCAATGCCTTTTAGGGAAAAACGGTAACGCCTTTAAAAAGCTCGTTTTAACGGCTTCAGGCGGGCCTTTTAGAACCTATACAAAGGAGCGTATGGCGAGCGTTAGCGTTAAAGACGCACTTAAGCACCCCACATGGAGCATGGGGTCAAAAATCACCATAGATTCCGCCACTATGTTTAACAAGGCTTTGGAAATCATAGAAGCCGCCTATTTGTTTTCCGCAAAGGGCGAACAGATAGAAGTCGTAATACACCCACAGAGCATAGTGCATTCCATGGTAGAGTACGACGATAATTCTGTTTTGGCTCAGCTTGGCGTGCCGGATATGAAAACACCCATAATGTACGCCATGTTTTACCCTAAACGCAGGATGAGTATAAGCGAAAGCTTAAATTTAGCAAACGTAGGCACATTAACATTTGAAAAGCCCGATTTTAACAAGTTTAAAGCTTTAAAGCTTGCCTATTACGCTCTTAAAGCAAAAGGTGCCGCCCCATGCGTGCTAAACGCAGCAAACGAAGTCGCCGTATACGCGTTTTTGCGGGGAGCAATTTCGTTTATGTCCATTTTTGACACTGTTGAGCATGTGCTAAATATGGATTTACCAAAAGTAGGCACGGTGCCTGAGATACTCAATGCCGATCTATGGGCAAGAGCGCAGGCAGAGCAATATATACATCAAAATTCCTAAGGGAGGATAAATTGAACCTAATCTATATATTTTTAGCTGTTTTAATGTTTGGCTTTATGATATGCGTCCACGAGCTTGGACACTTTTTCGCTGCAAGGCTTACACGTATACCTGTAAAGGAATTCGCCATAGGCTTCGGCCCTCAAATTGCTTCGTGGAACAGCAAAAAACACGAAACCAAGTTTTTTTTAAGGCTCATACCCATGGGCGGTTACTGTATGTTCTACGGGGAGGACGATATACACAAAAAAGAGCAGGACGACCCTCGAGCGCTATCTAACTTCCACCCTGCAAAAAGGCTTATAACGGTGCTTATGGGCCCTGTTATGAATATAGTGCTTGCCTTTGCTGTGGCGCTTGTCTTATACGCTTTTCAAGGTGTTCCTGTTGTAACAGGCCCCTTTCAAACCGTGGTTACAAGCATAAACGCAGACAGTCCTGCGGACGCTGCAGGTATGAAAGTTGGGGACAAAATCACCCAAATAAATGGCATAATGGTCGAAGACAATTTGTCTGAAATACTTGACGCACAGGCAGAAAAAGCTGAAGCCCCAATCGCTATAACGGTAGAAAGAGGGCAGGGCGAAAATAAACGCGAAGAAAATTTATTTATCACCCCGCTTTATAGCAAGGAAGACAATAGATACCTAATGGGTATACTGGTAAACATAAGCGCACCTACGGAGCTTAAAAAAGGCAGCATAGGGGAATATGTACAGGCCGCTTTTAAGCTGTGTGTGGCGGCGGGAGGTGCTATAATAAACGCACTTCGTGGCCTTATTACGACGGGCGAGGGATTTAACGAACTTTCGGGCGTTGTGGGCGTTACGGACGCCATAGTGCGCCAGAGCCAAAGCGCTTCGTTTATGGTGTTCCCTTCAATGCTTATATTGATATCTATAAACTTAGGTATTGTAAACCTTTTCCCTTTCCCAGGGCTTGACGGCAGCAGAATTTTATTTTTGCTTTACGAATGGCTCCGCGGTAAGCCCGCAAAAAACGAAGCATACATACATGCAGCGGGTATGGTTATACTGTTTGGCTTTATTATATTTATAACACTGCGTGATATATTAAGGTTGTTCTGATGAAAAACAAGGTAATTGTAGGCAATGTGGAGATAGGCGGATTGGCACCTGTTTCCGTACAATCTATGACCAATACAAAAACAGAAGACGCAAAAGCGACAATAGAGCAGATAAAAGAGCTGCACCTTGCCGGTTGTGACATAGTGCGTGTTTCTGTATATAGCGAGGCGGCGTGCTCTGCAATAAAAACAATTGTGGAAAACAGCCCGGTACCGTTGGTTGCAGACATACATTTTAATGCGGATTTTGCCATAAAAGCTATGGAAGCGGGCATAAGCAAGGTTAGAATAAACCCTGGCAACATAGAAAAAGAAAGCGATATACAAAGGCTTGCGGATTGCGCTAAAAGCCACCGCGTACCTATAAGGATAGGCGTAAACACGGGTTCTGTGCCAAAGGATATTTTATCGCGCTTTGGAGGCTCAAGTCCCAAAGCTCTTGTTGAAAGCGCTAAAAGACACATACAGCTGCTTGAAAAGTATGGTTTTTACGACATAGTTATATCTATAAAATCAAGCGATGTTAAAGAGATGGTATTGGCAAACAGGCTTGCAGACAAGGTGTTCCCATACCCCTTGCATATAGGTGTTACCGAGTCTGGATTGCCTGGTCAAGGCACAATAAAATCCGCCATAGGCATAGGCGCTTTACTGCTTGACGGTATCGGAAACACATTAAGGGTTTCGCTTTCGGGTTCCCCAATACCGGAAGCCGCTGCGGCTATTTCAATACTAAAAGCGCTACATTTAAGGCAAGGTGTAGACCTTATAGTCTGTCCTACCTGTGGCCGCACCGATGTGGACGTTGCTTCAATAGCAAAAGAAATAGAAGAAAAAACGCGTCATATAAAGTATTCTGCTAAGGTAGCTGTAATGGGCTGCATAGTAAATGGCCCGGGCGAAGCCAAAGGGGCGGACATTGCTCTATGCGGGGGTAAAAACAGCGCGGCGCTCTATGTAAACGGCGTATTTGTTAAAAAACTAACCGAGAGCTATGCGCAGGAAGTACTTGATGCGCTTAATGCTTGGCATAAAGAACAAGGGGCATAAAATGGCAAATGAAACACTGCTTCTTGAAAAAATATATTCTGAAATACCGGAGCTTGAAGGCTGTTTAAGGCTTGATAAGGTACATTATTTTGAAAGCAAAAGACAGGCTGTGTTTTTTTTGCTTTCGGAAGAACCCGTAAGAGAAAAGAATTTTCTAAGCATAAAAAGGGTACTTATGGGGCTTTTCCCCGGAATAAAGATCTCCTTGAGGACGGCTTCACCCAATGCTGCCGAACGTTTTTTGAAAAATCCCGATAATTATTCGGATATTTTTAATAAATATATTCTGCGCAAATACCCAGCAATAGTTTCTTGGATAGATGAAATACGCTGGTTGCCTTTCCAAAACGGTATTGCCCTTGAAGCGCCGGACGATTTTTCGCTCTCTTATTTAAAAGAAAACAATATAACTGCCATGCTTTTAGCGGCAATAGAAAATGTGTTCCATATAAGGCCTGCGCTTTTTTTACGCCTTAGAGGCGACGCCGAAAAAAGGCTTGAAAAAATAGAAGAAGAGCGCAGAAAAGAGCAGGAGAAAAGCAAGCAATTTTTATTAAAACAAGAATTAAATAAAGAGCCTAAGAAAAAGGTCAAAAAGACCAGCGATAAAATAAAAGGAAGCGTCATAAAAGAAGAACCTGTGCCGATAGCAAGCCTTACGGAAGTTAGCGGCGTTGTAGTTGTGCGAGGCGAAGTTATAGACACAGACAGGGTGGATATGCCCGGCAAGGAAATGGTGCTTTTAAGCTTTATAATAACGGATAAAAGCAGCTCCATAAAATGCAAGATCTTTTTAAAATACCGAAACGGCTGGAAGCGTAAGGACGAAGAGCCACGCCCTTTAACGCAGGAAGAAATAGACAGCGTAGAAAACGTAATAGCACAGATTAAAAAAGGCGTAGGGCTTATAGTCCGCGGAAGTTGCGAAAAGGACAACTTTGAGCGGGGGGAACTTACCATAATGGCAAGGGACATTACTCGTTTTGACATACCCAAAAGGGAAGATTCAGCAGAACATAAAAGGGTTGAGCTACACGCTCACACGCATATGAGCAATATGGACGCAACGGTTTCCGCGGAAGACCTTATTTCAACTGCTGCTGCATGGGGGCATAAGGCGATAGCTGTTACGGATTCCGGCGTTGTGCAGGCCTACCCGCAGGCTTTCCAAGCGGCGGATAAACACAATATAAAGCTTATACCGGGGCTTGAAGCCTATATGATACAAATGGGTGCAATCGTTAAAAACCCAACGCCAAAGGGCTTAAACACGCCCATAGTCGTGTTAGACTTTGAAACAACAGGCTTAAACACTCGCGAAGACAGGATTACGGAGATAGGTGCCGTAAAGCTTGTGGACGGCAAAGTGGTGGACAGCTATTCCTCATTGGTAAATCCCGAACGCCCGCTTAGCCAAAAGATAGTGGAGCTTACAGGCATCACGGATCAAATGCTGTCCTCCGCTCCCAAGGCGCACGAAGTACTGCCGAAATTTATAAAGTTTTTAGATAACTGCCCAATAGCGGCACATAACGCTAAGTTTGATACAGGTATGCTCCGCCACGAGCTTGCCCGTATAGGCATGGAATATAATTCAACGGTTTTGGATACACTTTTTATGGCGCAGAAGCTCTATCCTGATCTGCCGACATACCGCTTGGGTACTCTGTGCCGCCATTTGGGGGTATCGCTTAAAAATGCCCACAGGGCCGTTCATGACGCACAGGCTACGGCGGAATGCCTTGCTATAATGCTTGACGAGAGTATAAAAAAAGGTGCGAGCACGTTTGAAGATTTAGACCAGTTTCTAACCGGCTATCTTAAAACACAGCGTAGGCATGTGGTACTTCTTGCAAAAAACAGGACAGGCATAGAAAATATAAACAGGCTTGTTACAATGTCGCACTTAGAGCATTTTAGGAATGTACCTCTTGTGCCTAAGGAAGAGATAATAAAGCATAGGGAAGGCCTTTTGGTAGGTTCAGCCTGCGAAGAAGGCGAAATATACCAAGCTTTATTAGACGGTGAAAAGGACTCCGTTTTAGAAAGCCTTGCAGAATTTTACGATTATTTTGAGCTTCAGCCCGATACTAATCACAAGCTTTTGCTTGAAAAGCAAATAGTAAAAGATGTCGAGACACTGCATGACATAGATAGAACAATAATAAGTTTAGCCGAAAAACAAAACAAACCCGTAGTAGCTACCGGTGACGTGCATTACCTTGAAAAAGACGATGCTGTTTTCAGAAGTATACTTCAGTGCAGCCAGAACAAGAGGGACTTTAGGATACAGCCGGAGCTTTATTTTAGAACCACACAGGAAATGCTTGACGCATTTAATTGGCTCGGCGAAGATAAGGCCTTTGAAATCGTCGTAACAAACCCAAATACTATAGCAGATAGTATAGAAAAAATAAGCCTTTATCCCAAACACCCCGAAAACAAAACAACATTTGCACCGGTCTGGGAAAACGCTGAAGACGATGTGCGCAATATGTCCATGGATAAAGCACACGAATTATACGGGGAACAGTTGCCGGAGCTTATAGAAAAACGCCTTGAAAAAGAACTAAACGCCATAATAGGCTACGGCTATGCAACGCTTTACCGTATAGCTACACTGCTCGTGCAAAAATCTATTTCTGACGGCTATATAGTAGGTAGCCGCGGTTCCGTAGGTTCATCGCTTGTAGCAACCATGTGCGGAATAACGGAGGTTAACCCCTTGCCGCCGCATTACCGTTGCCCCGTGTGTCGCAAAGCATATTTTGATGTGCCGGAAGAATACAAGGTAGGTGTGGACTTACCAGATAAAGCCTGCCCAAAATGCGGCGAGCAAATGGCAAAGGACGGCTTTGACATACCTTTTGAAGTTTTCTTAGGCTTTAAGGGCGACAAGGTGCCGGATATAGACCTTAACTTCTCCGGCGAATACCAAGCAAGAGCACACGCATACGTTGAAGAGCTGTTTGGAAAAGGCTCTGTGTTTAGGGCGGGTACCATAGGCACATTGCAGGATAAGACTGCCTACGGTTTGGCGCTTAAATATTTGAGGGAAAGCAATAGGGAGGCCCCGTCTGCGGAGGTTGAACGCCTTGCCATGGGTTGTGTGGGCGTCAAGCGCACGACAGGCCAACACCCGGGCGGTATGGTAATAGTACCCAAGGAGTATAGCATATACCAGTTTACCGCAGTACAGCACCCTGCGGACAAACAGGAAAATGGCGTTGTTACAACCCATTTTGACTTTAACTCAATGCACGATATATTGGTAAAGCTGGACATACTGGGACATGACGACCCGACCATGATATTTACATTGGAAAAACTCACGGGCGTGCATTATTCTGACATACCCTTGGGGGATAAAAAGGTCATGACGCTTTTTACATCGCCGGAAGCCTTAGGGGTTTCTCAGGACGACATATGCTGCGAAACGGGCACCTTGGGCGTGCCGGAATTTGGAACGCCTTTTGTAAGGCAGATGCTGCTTGATACAAAGCCCAAAACCATGGGGGAACTTATAAGAATATCAGGCCTTTCCCACGGCACGGACGTTTGGATAGGCAATGCAAAGGAGCTCATATTAAGCAATACCGCTGTTTTAAGCGACTGCATATGTATACGCGATGATATTATGAACTACCTTATAAGCATGGGACTTCCGGCTAAAACTTCTTTTGACATAATGGAAAACGTGCGCAAGGGCAAAAAGCTAAAAAACAGCCCGCAATTTGAAGACGCCATGCGTGAAAATAATGTGCCGGAATGGTTTATAGAAAGCTGTAAAAAAATAGGCTATCTTTTCCCAAAGGGCCATGCCGTGGCGTATGTTACAATGGCATTGCGCATAGCTTGGTTTAAGGTCTATTACCCGCTTGAATACTATGCTGCGTATTTCAGCATACGTTGTGTCGGCTTTAATTCTGTAAACATGCTTGCAGGGCTTGAATATATTAAGGCTATGCTGTCTGAGAAAAAAGCCGTGGACGTAAAAGAGCAGAGCGGTAAAGACAAGGACGAAATAGTAGCGCTTGAAATACTGTTAGAAATGTATGCAAGGGGCTATAAAATGCTTCCGGTTGACTTATACAAAAGCCAAGTTGCAGAGTTTGTTATAGAGGATAATGCATTGCGTTGCCCATTTACATCGCTTCCGGGCTTTGGCGAACAGGCTGCAAAAAGCATAGTGGAACAGCGTGATAAGCGCTTTATATCCATTGAAGATTTAAAAAATAGAACTCGCGTAACAAACACCGGAATAGAGCTATTAAAGCAGTGCGGTGCCCTTCATGAGGTGCCGAGCAGCAACCAGGTATCGCTATTTTCTCTCTTTAGTTAAGGAAACAATCACAGCTGTTGACATATTTATGTCTACAACTTACACTTGTCAAGTATTTATGGAGGTACGCTATGGAGTATGATTTAATTATTGTGGGTGCCGGCCCTTCCGGTATATTTACCGCTTTGCAGCTTATACGCAGGGGTACGAATAAAAAGATACTTATTGTAGAAAAAGGCCAGTCCATACAAAGAAGGCATTGCCCCAAAGTAAAGACCGGTAAATGCATGAACTGCCGCCCTTATTGCCATATTACAACAGGCTTTTCGGGAGCGGGAGCGTTTTCTGACGGCAAGCTTTCATTGTCCTGCGAAGTGGGCGGAGAACTGCCGGAGCTTATTGGGTACGATTTTGCTCAGAGCATGATAGATTATACGGATTCCATATATCTGTCTTTCGGCGCAGACAGCCACATAGAGGGCTTAGAGCATAAGGACAATGTAAAGGAAATAAGGAAGCGCGCCATACAGGCGGGTTTAAAGCTTGTAGATTGCCCCATAAGGCATTTGGGCACCGAAAAAGCGCAGACCCTTTATGGCGATATAGAACAATATCTAATAGACAAGGGTGTCGAAATACGCTTCGGTTGTAACTGTACAAACCTTATTTTAAAGGACGATGTCTGCATAGGTGTGCAGGTTGAAGAACCTAAGACCAAAAATACTCTTGAAATATTCGGTAAAACGGTGGTCGTGGCAACCGGCAGGCGCGGAGCCGACTGGCTTGAAAAAATATGCGAAATGCATAACATAGCCCATCAACCGGGCACTGTGGATATAGGTGTGCGTGTCGAAGTACGCAACGAAATAATGGAAGAAGTAAACGAAGCTCTATACGAGAGCAAGCTCATAGGCTACCCGAACCCTTTTAAGGACAAGGTACGCACATTCTGCCAAAACCCTGGTGGCGTTGTATCGCAAGAGAATTACGACAACGACCTTGCCGTTGTAAACGGCCACAGCTTTAAGGATAAAAAATCTTCCAACACCAACGTATCTATACTATGCAGTCATAATTTTACATTCCCCTTTAATCAGCCCATAGCTTATGCGCAAAAGGTAGGGGAGCTTACAAATATGCTTGCAAACGGTAGAATTTTGGTTCAGCGCTTTGGGGATATTTTGGACGGCAAACGCACATGGGAAAGAGAATTAAGCCGCTCCAACCTGCGCCCGACGCTTCCGGACGCCGTAGCGGGGGATATAACCGCCGGCATGCCATACCGCGCCATGACAAACATAATAAACTTTATAAAGGCTATGGAGCTTGTGGTGCCGGGCTTTGCGGCAAGAGAAACACTTCTGTATTCTCCCGAGCTTAAGTTTTATTCAAACCGTGTTAAAATGGATAAAGACTTTAATACCAACATTAAAAACCTGCACACCTTGGGGGATTCGAGCGGTTGGACGCGCGGCCTTATGATGGCTTCCGCCATGGGCGTCATAATGGGTAATACGCTGGCAGAGCAAGAAGGGCTTGCGAAAATTTAAGTATACGCCGCCCAAACGAGGTGGTTCGATGGCGGCGAATTGTGCGATGTTTCCTCAAAAAATCTCAATCTTTACGAAATAACTT
>JAUNLY010000138.1 GCA_030532025.1 Eubacteriales bacterium | reverse complement strand
TTTAAGCAAGGCACAATTGGTGATAATCCTTAATTTTTAAGCAACGCATGATTTGCGATAATTTCCCATTTATTATATAACATCATCAAAAAATCATTATAACGTCCGCTTTGCAACTCTTATACAAATAAAATCAATCAAGTCCAAACCATAAAAACGCACAAAATCAGCTCTATTTTTGGCGATATAACTATCCGCCCTGTATTACTCCGTCACAATATCGCCCGTCCAAGCGTTTATGCCGCCCATCTCAACTATGTTGGTGTAGCCCAGCTTATACAGCTTGCTCGCCGCCTGTTTGGAACGACTGCCACTGCGACAGTAGACGAAAATAAGCTGGTCTTTGTCGGGCAGTGCGGAAATCTCCTCGGAACCTATGCTTTCGTTTGGCAAAAGAATGGCGTTTGGAATGTGGCCGGAATTGTATTCCCCCTGCGTCCGCACGTCCAAAATGATGTAATCGCTTTCCTTTTCCATCATTTCGACCGCTTCCTTCATGGAAACTTGGCGGAAACTTTTAGCCGTATCTTGAGGTGCAGCGCAACCCGTAAGCAGAATTACGGCACTCAACAACAATAAAAAAATCTTTTTCATAATACCTCCTGTTTGGGTGATTTTCCCATAGCTTTACCTAAAGACTATACACGACAATCGCATAGGCTAAACAAAGGAAGGATTGTTGAGGGGGACGCAAAACCTTGCCAAATAACGGTCAGGGTAGGGTTTATTTACAGAGCGGAGAAATATGTGTCGTTACTAAATTTCAACATCCATTCGCTAATGCCGTGTGTTAGTGTTTGACCTTTTTTAACACAATACATAATGAACAAATTATATAAATAAAGCAGAGAGGCTTTGGTAGAATAGCTTTATAAAAAACACAACTACAAAAATATCTCTCTGCTTGGATAGGTAAACCAAGTTTCGACCAACATTTACTCTGTGGCTAAAAATATGTTTCGGCCACCATATAATCAAAAACTCGTCTTATCAAATTAATTAAGTTACACGGTATTTAATTAATACCCTCTGTTTAAATTCACCTGTCGTAACAAGGGTTTTCCCGTGCAATAGCGTTCAAAGTCTTCCAAGAACATTTCGACAATGCGGTCCAGTGTATGGGGCAGAGTGGTGTTGCCGGAAGCATGCGGGGTAATCAAAAGGTTTGGGCAATCCCACAAGGGGCTGTCGACAGGCAAGGGTTCCTGCTCAAACACGTCTAAAGCAGCCCTTAAGCGTCCAGACTGTAACATGGGCAACAGCGATTTTTCGTCAATGGCATTTCCACGGCCCACATTTATTATGACAGCTTTTTCGGGCAACAGAGAAAACCTGTGTTCGTTCATAATGTGGTGGGTATCCGGCGTGCTTGGCAACGACATAACCAATATATCCGTTTCGGGCAAAATATCGTCAAGATGTTCAATGGTCACAATCTTATCATACAAGTCTTGCGGGTTTCTACCGCTGCGGTTTACTCCATTTATTGATTTTGGGCCAAAAGCACGAAGACGTTTAACGGCTTCCGTTCCTATATCTCCGGTACCCAACATAGTGATGCGACTGCCGTAGATGGACTGTATATCAAGGTCTCTGCGCCATTCGCGTCGATTTACAATTTCCGCATAATCATCTGCACGGCGCAATAGAGATAACATTACCATAACGATATGTTCGGCTATGGTTAGCCCGTATGCACCGGAAGAGTTACTAAGCATCGCCCGATCAACGGGGAAGTTTCCAAGTGCGACAAAATGGTTTATTCCGGCTGAGGGAGTGCACATCCAACGAAGTTTTGGCGCGTTTAAGCTAAGCTCCGCTAAGAAACTGAATATTATTTCAGCATCGCGCGCTAAGGCTTCCGCTTCCGCCTTATCTTGGCTGAAGAATACTTCGTAACCGTTTTTTGTAGCTGCCGAAACAATTCTCTCTCTATGCGATTGTGATAAGCCTTCAATTGATACCAATATCTTTTTGTCCATATGTCTTCTCCTTATTTATTGAAGTCCAAATTTATTATACTAATTAAATCCATTAATGCAAAGAGGTAGGCAGGATTTTTCGTATTTTAAATCACCGTTTTCAACCACTGCAACTCTCTGGTTAAAAAGCGATATTTCAGTTTTGCATTAAACGAAATATCGCTTTTAGCCTGTCTTTATGATCAGATGATTTATTTCGGCAGAACGCTTAGGGAAAACCGTGCTATAATATCTTCCTCATACCACATTTTGAAGTTTGTGCCCCAGAGATTGTTATAAAGGTTAAAATACAGCTTGCCGT
>JAUNLY010000137.1:2107-2318 GCA_030532025.1 Eubacteriales bacterium | reverse complement strand
AGGTAAGTTAATTTTTCTTGTTTTAATATCTGCCAAAAACCACATATACATACAGAGTATAAGTGGGTTAGCCAAAAACAAGGAGAATCCGAATTTTGAAATTTCAATGCCGTTTGGCGTATTTTGTAAAGGTGAACCGAATATAAATACAGGCACGGTATTTTTTAAATGCTTTAGCGAAAACTGCGTGCCGCCTTGGGTAGAAAATTCC
>JAUNLY010000137.1:0-2040 GCA_030532025.1 Eubacteriales bacterium | reverse complement strand
TAAAGCGTATATAATTATACCATGCGTAAATACTCGCAACCAAAAGCCCGAGCAAAACCCCTGGTAAAAGCTTTTTTATGGCCTTTTTTAAGCTCTCTTGTTGCAATATATAAATTAGCATTATTAAAGGCCCGTAAAGCGCGTTAAATGGCCTACAACCTACGCTAAGGGCGTACAAAATTAAAGAAGCCGTGGGTTTGTTTTCGCTCATTCTTTCAAAAGACCATACCGTAAATAAAAACGCAAGCACCTGTGCTTGGTACCACACAGCACCGTTTTGGAGTATTGGCAGAAGCGAAGAAGCAAAGCATAACAAAAAGGCCAATAATGCTGCCTTTGTGGGCGTTGTATATTTCAAAAGCATTTTATGCAGCAACAAACAAGCGAACACAGCATAAAGTTGCAACAACAGCGTGTCAGGAATATTAAAGCCGAATATAAAACTCAACAGATAGAGGGGAACAGTAGGCACAGGGGGGAAGCTTACATAGTATTGGCCGTTGTAAACCGCAAGCTCTAAGTGTGGTACGTTTTCTTCAAGTGCAATTTTGCCTTTGCGCCACTGCATTGCCTGCAATAAATAGCTGTCGTAAGCGGAGGGCTGAAATGGGCTGCTCCACTGCAATACGTGTATTAGTAGCAAGGTACAACATATTAAAAGTAGCAAAAAAAACCGAGACACCCTTATATGGTGTCGGGCGCTCGGTGGAACATACTTCGGTATGTTTTTGCTATGGTAAGTCAAATTTGTTGTGACTTTATCAGTCTTCATCTTCCTCTTCGAGCAGTTGCTGGAAGAGGTCGAATACCGCCTGCCTCGTATCCTCTTCGTCGCAGGAGACGTATATGTCTTCGCCGTTTTCGTCCTGCTCTATCTTAAGCACCACAACTTCGGCATAATCCTCGTCGTCCTGTTCTTCGTCCATGGCGTTTGTAAGCAAAACGTATTCTTCGCCTTCATAAGGTATAGTGGCGATATATTGAAAACGTTCAACAATTCCGTCTTCGTCGGTAAGCTCGATTATATCTTCCTCATCGTCAGAAAAATCGAAATATACATCGTTATTGTTGTTGAAATCTTCGGTCATAATGTCCTCCCACACAGGCGTCCTGCGCCTGTATTTTGTTTCATATACAAACAACGCGCTTATCGCGTATTGCTGTCCAAATAATTTTGAAGTATAAGTGCCGCCGCAACGCTGTCTATGCTCTTCTTGCGCTTATCACGGCGCACATTACCTTCTATCATGGCTCTTTCGGCACTTTTTGTGCTGAGCCTTTCATCTATAAAAACGGTTTTCAGACCGGCGTCCTGCAGCTTTTTGGCGAATTCCAAAACCTTTTCGCTCTGAAAACCACGGCTGCCGTCCATGTTTAATGGCATTCCTATAACAAAATATTCCGCGTTTAAGCTTTTAAAAAGCTCCACAAAATATTTTATATCAGCGCTGTCGTCTCCGGTCCTTGTGTAAACCTCTTTTGGGGAAGCCGCAACGCGCAACATATCGCACACGGCAACGCCTATGCGCCTGTCGCCAATGTCAAGACCTATAAGGCGCTGCTGCATTAAGAAAAGTTGTTGCTAACATAGAAGCGCACAAGCTCTTCTAATATTTCGTCCCGCTCTAAACGGCATATCATATTGCGTGCGCCGTTATGGCTGGTTATGTATGTCGGGTCTCCCGTTAAAATAAAGCCGACTAACTGAGAAATCGGGTCATAGCCCTTGTCCTGCAGGGCTCTAAACACATGGTATAGTATACCGTGCGCTGTTTCCGTCCCTTCGGCAATGGGTTTCATCTTGGTTGTGTTGTTCATTTCAGACATTGGCTTTCCCTCCTTTTCCTTCTTGTATTATACAGATTAAACCCACCCTTTGCAAGACACCAAACGCTCTTTTTACAAAGGGTTTTTGGCTCTCTTTATATATAGAAATCGATTCCAATAAATTATTTTCAAAAAATGTTTTTTATGTTATGTGCTATAACATATGTTACAGATTCCTAAGAAAAAAGAGAGATACTTTGATACAATAGTTTA
>JAUNLY010000023.1 GCA_030532025.1 Eubacteriales bacterium | reverse complement strand
AGAAGCTCAAAAGCCGTGTCATAAAAAACGCCTTCGCCGTACATGTTTTCGATAAGCTTTCTTGGCGCCTTGCCTTTTCTGAAACCGGGGACTACTATTCTGCCCCGCTCTTTAAGGTAGGCTTTCTGCATATAAGTTTCAAACTCTTCTGCAGGTACTGTAAAGTCAAAACGGATCTGGTTGCCGGAAATCTTGCTCGTTGTGTAAGCCATTAAAACATCCTCCTGAAAATCAACATCGTGCCTTGATTTTAGGCACTGCTCTTTATAATACCATTGTTGTCAAGTTGACGCAAGGCTTATAATAGGAAAGCTTTTTACACAAAAATCCAAAAATTTACACAAAACCGCGTTTTTGGGCTTGACGAGATTTTGAATAGGTGGTATAGTTTACGATTGCATCGGTGTCTACTATTACATCGATTATGTTCTTATGCGCACAGCTAATCACTTATAATTATTAGCTACACTATTAAAGGGGGGACAGCATTAGTGCACGAAGTTCAAATGGGAAAACTACAGAAGAGAATGAGTTTTTCCAGAATTGATGAAGTACTTGATATGCCAGATCTGATAGAGATACAGAAAAATTCCTATCAGAAGTTTTTAGAGGAAGACTTCCGCGAAGTTCTCGCAGACGTTTCTCCCATTACGGATTTCAGCGACAACCTTGTGCTGGAGTTCGTCGATTACAAGCTTGACGCCCCTAAAAACAGTGTTGAGCGCTGCAAGGAGAGAGACCTTACCTATTCTGCTCCCTTGCGGGTATTTGCACGCCTTAAAATAAAAGAGACGGGCGAAATTAAAGAAACCGAAGTATTCATGGGCGATTTCCCGCTTATGACAGAAACCGGTACATTTATAGTAAACGGCGCCGAGCGCGTGGTAGTAAGCCAGTTGGTGCGTTCACCAGGTGCATACTACACAAAACAGGTTGACAAGGCCGGTAAAGAGCTATTCTTTACTCAGGTTATACCAAACCGTGGCGCATGGCTTGAATACGAGACAGACTCTAACGACTGTCTTTGGGTACGTATAGACAGGGCGAGAAAACTTCCCGTTACTATTATATTAAGGGCGCTCGGCTACGGTACCGACAGGGAGCTTATAGACCTTTTAGGTGAAGACGAACGCCTGCTTGCAACCATAGAAAAAGGCGATGCCAACATACACACCACGACAGACGCATTGCTTGAAATTTACCGCAGGCAAAAGCCCGGCGAACCCCCGACAGAGGAAGGCGCAAGGCAACTTTTGCATAACCTGTTTTTTGATGCCAAACGCTACGATTTAATGCGTGTAGGCAGATACAAATACAACAAAAAATTGGGCGTTGCCAACCGCATTGTAGGACACGAGCTTGCAAAAGACATTATCGATCCCCAAAGCGGTGAAATAGTATACAAAAAAGGCGAACGCCTTAACAAAGAACAAGCGCTTGAAGTACAAAACCTCGGCATAAACGTTGTATACCTTAAAGTTAACGAGCATGTGCATAAGGTAATAGGCAACGGTTTTGTGGACGCTTCCAATTTCCTGCCCTTTGACCCCAAACAAGCAGGCATACTCGAATACGTCCACTACCCCACGCTTCAGCAGATAATAGAACATGTTCCCGAAGAAGACTTGGAGCGTGCAGTAAGAGAAAACGCTTCTCTTCTTGTTCCCAAACACATACTTATAGACGACATAGTCGCTTCCATAAGCTATCTTTTAGGCCTTCCCTATGGCGTTGGCAGTGTTGATGATATAGACCACCTTGGCAACCGTCGCCTGCGTAGCGTGGGAGAACTTTTGCAAAACCAAGTGCGCATAGGCATGTCGCGCCTTGAGCGTGTCGTGCGCGAGCGTATGGCGGTTCAGGATCCCAACGAAGTTCGTCCGGGCGATTTAATAAACACACGCCCCGTAACTGCCGCTATTAAGGAGTTTTTTGGCTCTTCCCAGTTAAGCCAATTCTTGGACCAGCCAAACCCCTTGGCGGAGCTTACTCACAAAAGGCGTCTTTCGGCATTAGGACCCGGTGGCCTTAACCGTGAGCGCGCCGGCATGGAAGTGCGTGACGTTCACTACAGCCACTACGGAAGAATATGTCCTATAGAAACACCAGAAGGGCCCAACATTGGCCTTATAGGTTCGCTTGCGACCTATTCGCGTATAAACGAATACGGCTTTTTGGAATCCCCCTACCGTAAGATAGACCCTGTAACCCACAAGGTTACATCAGAAATAGATTATATGACCGCCGATGAAGAAGACAACTTCAACATCGCCCAAGCGACAGAGCCCCTTAACCCCGACGGCAGCTTTAAAAATGAGCTTGTTTCCGTGCGTTCTAAGGAAGACGTTATGATGGTAAGGGCTGCAAACGTGCAGTATATGGACGTTTCGCCTAAACAGCTCGTGTCCGTAGCAACATCTATGATACCTTTCTTGGAAAACGATGACGCCAACCGTGCTCTTATGGGCTCTAACATGCAGCGTCAGGCTGTGCCGCTTATAAGGCCTGAAGCCCCTTACGTTGGTACCGGTATGGAATTTAAAGCAGCCCATGACTCTGGTGTTGTTATACTTTCCAAACACGCAGGCGTTGTAGACTATGTATCCGCAGACGAGATAATAGTAAAAGACGAGCTTGGAGAAAACCACAGCTATCGCTTGCAGAAGTTTATGCGCTCCAACCAGTCCACCTGTATAAACCAGCGCCCCTGTGTTGACGAAGGTCAAAAGGTGGCGGTAGGCGATCTGCTGGCAGACGGCACAAGCACCGACAAAGGCGAAATAAGCCTTGGAAGAAACGTTCTTATAGGCTTTATGACCTGGGAGGGCTACAACTACGAAGACGCCGTTCTAATCTCCCAGCGCCTTGTAAAAGAGGACGTATATACTTCCATACATATAGAGGAATACGAGTCCGAAGCACGCGAAACAAAGCTCGGCTCCGAAGAAATAACAAGGGATATACCAAACGTCAGTTCCGAAGCATTAAAAGACCTTGACGAGCGTGGAATAATCCGCATAGGTGCTGAAGTTCGTGCCGGTGACATACTTGTAGGCAAGGTAACCCCCAAAGGCGAAACCGAACCTTCCGCTGAAGAAAGGCTTTTGAGAGCCATATTCGGCGAAAAAGCCCGTGAAGTGCGTGATACTTCGCTTAAAGTTCCCCACGGTGAGGGCGGTATCGTCGTAGACGTAAAACTGTTTACAAGAGAAAACCGCGACGAGCTCTCCCCCGGCGTAAACGAAATGGTGCGTATATATATAGCACAAAAACGTAAAATCTCCATAGGCGATAAAATGGCAGGCCGTCACGGGAACAAGGGTGTTATTTCAAGAATACTGCCCGAAGAGGATATGCCTTTCCTACCGGACGGTACACCCCTTGACATAGTGCTTAACCCCTTAGGCGTTCCGTCCCGTATGAATCTTGGACAGGTGTTGGAGGTTCACTTGGGCATGGCGGCAAAGGTATTAGGCTGGCATATAGCCACCCCCGTTTTTGACGGTGCAAGCGAAGCCGACATAGAAGAATGCTTAAAACGTGCAAACGAAGCCCTTAAAGATAGAGGTTTTATAACGGACGATAAATCTGACTTCTCAAAGAGCGGTAAAACCATACTTTACGATGGTAGAACGGGTGAAGCTTTTGAAAACCCTGTTACCGTCGGCTACATGTACTTCTTAAAGCTTCACCACTTGGTAGATGATAAGATGCACGCCCGCTCAACAGGCCCCTACTCACTCGTAACGCAGCAACCACTCGGTGGTAAGGCACAGTTTGGTGGACAGCGCTTTGGCGAAATGGAAGTCTGGGCGCTTGAAGCTTACGGCGCTGCCAATATGCTGCAAGAAATCCTCACTGTAAAATCGGACGACGTTGTAGGCCGTGTAAAAGCATACGAAGCCATTATAAAAGGCAACAACATACCCACACCAAGCATACCCGAAAGCTTTAAGGTTCTCGTAAAAGAGTTGCAGGCCATGGCGCTTGATATAACCGTATGGGACGATCAGCATAACGAGCTTGTGTTAAAAGAACTTGATGACGATTATACACCGTCTCAGGAAACGGACGAAGAACTGCTTGAAGAGTTAAGCGCTGCCCCCTTGAGTGACGATTTGGCACAAGTAGACCTGAGCGATATTTCTATGCCCGGTGAAGAAGGTTACATTATAGACAGCCAAAGCGACCAAGACAGAGCTGACGAGGATATCTCAAGCGAGCTTGATGATGACGACGTTATGGATTTAGACCTTGGCTCTTTCGGCCTTGATGATTTGGGCTTTGAGGAGGACGATGATAGCATCAATGACGACGACGAGGACGACAGTCTTTAATTAAGGAGGAAGCAGCATGTTTGAACTTACGAACCTTGATTCCATACAGATTGGCATGGCTTCCCCGGATCAGATACGTGAATGGTCTTACGGAGAAGTTACCAAGCCCGAAACTATAAACTACCGCACACTTAAGCCCGAACGCGGCGGACTTTTCTGTGAGCGCATATTCGGCCCCGTTAAGGACTGGGAGTGTTCCTGCGGCAAATATAAAAGAGTAAAATACCGCGACAAAGAAAAAATATGCGACAAGTGCGGCGTGCAGGTTACACGTTCTAAAGTACGCCGTGAACGCATGGGACATATAGAGCTTGCAGCCCCTGTAAGCCATATATGGTATTTTAAGGGCATACCGAGCCGCATAGGCATGCTGCTCGATATTTCGCCCAAAAACCTTGAAAAGGTGCTTTACTTTGCTTCCTACATAGTTATAGACCCCGGCAACACGGATAATACCCGCGTTGAGCAAGGCTCTCTTATTTCTGATACCGCCTACAGACAACTTAAAGCGCTACCCGAAGAGGTACGCGGATCGTTTAAGGCGGGCATGGGTGCTGAGGCCATCAAAACGCTTTTAAAACAGCTTGACCTTGAACAAACCAGTGCCGATTTAAAAGCAGAAATAGCATCTCTTGCAGAAAAAGAACGTGGCAAGACTACCGTAAGTCAAAGGCGTTCAAGAGCCATAAAGCGTCTTGAAGTAATAGAAGCATTCCGTTTAAGCGGCAACAAGCCCGAATGGATGATACTCGACTGCCTGCCCGTTATACCGCCGGATCTTCGCCCTATGGTACAGCTTGACGGCGGACGCTTTGCAACAAGCGACTTAAACGACCTTTACCGCCGTGTTATAAACCGTAACAACCGCTTAAAGCGCATGCTTGAAATGGGCACTCCTGACATAATAATACGCAACGAAAAGCGCATGCTTCAGGAAGCTGTTGACGCGCTTATAGACAACGGCCGCCGTGGCAGAGCGGTAACCGGCCCTGGCAACCGTCCGCTCAAGAGCCTTTCAGACCTTCTGCGCGGTAAACAGGGACGTTTCCGTCAAAACCTGCTCGGCAAACGCGTAGACTATTCCGGCCGTTCCGTTATAGTCGTAGGTCCTGAGCTTAAGCTCCACCAGTGCGGTCTCCCCAAGGAAATGGCTCTCGAACTCTTCAAGCCTTTCGTAATGGAAAAACTTGTATCGCAGGGCATATTCAACAACGTGAAGAGTGCAAAACGCGCCGTTGAAAGAGTAAGCCCCGAAGTGTGGGATATACTCGAATCTGTTATAAAAGACCATCCTGTGCTTTTAAACCGTGCACCTACCCTGCACCGCTTAGGCATACAGGCATTTGAGCCCGTTTTGATAGAGGGTAAGGCTATAAAGCTCCACCCGCTCGCATGTACCGCATACAACGCGGACTTTGACGGCGACCAGATGGCTATACACGTACCACTGTCCTCTGAAGCACAGGCGGAAGCTCGTTTCCTTATGCTTTGTGCAAACAACATAATGAAACCTCAGGACGGCAAGCCTGTTATATCCCCCACACAGGACATGGTTATAGGCTGTCACTATTTGACAATGCAGAGCGATAGCTTTAAGGAAGAATTCCTTAAAGCAAACGAGGGCAAAATCGAAGAAGGCCAAGAAGAACAAGCATTCATAAACAGCCTTCGCTGCTACAGCTCCATGGCGGAAGCCGAAATGGCATACCAGCAAAAACTTATAACGCTTCAAACTCCCATAAGGGTTCGTATAGAGCGCAGTTTTGAAGGTCAAACAGAAAAACGCATTATAACAACCACCCTTGGTATGCTTATATTTAACGAAGTAGTACCACAAGACCTTGGCTTTAAGCCGCGCAAGAGCTTAGACGATATGTTTGAGCTTGAAATAGACCACGAGGTCGTTAAAAAAGACTTAGGCAAAATAGTCGACCGTTGCTTCCACGTGCACGATGCAGCTGTTACCGCAGAAGTGCTTGATAACATTAAACACTTAGGTTACAGTTACTCCACAAAGGGCGCTATAACCGTCTCCATAGGCGATATAATTGTTCCGCCCGAAAAAGAAGAGATGCTTGAAGAAGCAGACAAGCAGGTAGCACGCATACAGGCTAACTTCCGCCGCGGTCTTATGACTGATGACGAACGCTATTTAGCCGTAATAGATATATGGAACAACACGACCAACAAGCTTAAAGACCGTGTAATGAAGGTTCTTAAAAAGAGCAACCCAATTTTCATGATGACAAACTCCGGCGCCAGAGGCTCCGTAGGTCAGGTTTCACAGCTTGCAGGTATGCGTGGCCTTATGGCTTCTCCTTCCGGTAAAGCGCTTGAGCTTCCCATACGTGCAAACTTTAGAGAAGGCCTTACAGTACTTGAATTTTTCATGTCTTCCCACGGCAGCCGCAAATCCCTTGCAGATACCGCTCTGCGTACAGCAGACTCCGGTTACCTTACAAGAAGGCTTGTAGACGTTGCACAAGAAGTTATAGTACGTGAAACAGACTGCTTTGAAAGCCTCGGCGAAACCGTACGCGGTATAACCGTGAGCGATCTTGGCAATGTAGAAAAAATTCAAGATAGAATTGTAGGCAGAGTTTCCGCGCAGGATGTTTTCCACCCGATTACAGGCGAGCTGCTCTGCCATACCAACCAAAACATAGATGCAGACCTTGCAGAAACCATAGCCAATGCCGGTGTTAAGGAAATGCAGGTTCGCAGCGTGCTTACATGTCGCTGCCGCGACGGTGTATGTGCCAAATGTTATGGCTCCAACCTTGCCCATGGTGGCGAAGTGGAAATAGGCGAAGCCATAGGCATTATAGCAGCCCAAGCCATAGGCGAACCCGGTACACAGCTTACAATGCGTACCTTCCATACTGGCGGCGTTGCTGCGGCAGAGGACATAACGCAGGGTCTCCCCCGTGTTGAAGAACTCTTTGAAGCCCGTAAACCCAAGCGTGAAGCCGTTCTTGCTGAAATAAGCGGTAAGGTAAGCTTCCAAGAAAGCAAGAAACGTAAGGAAATAGTTATTACCCCTCCCGACGCAAACGCAGATAAGAAGACATACCCGATTCATTACGGTTCACGCTTAAAGGTTGCCGAGGGCGATACCGTTAAACCCGGTGACGAACTCATCGAAGGCTCTGTAAACCCGCATCAACTTCTCAGAATACTCGGCATAAAAGCCGTACAGGAATACCTACTCTCCGAAGTTTTGAGCGTTTACCATTCCCAAGGCGTTGGCATAGCGGATAAACATATAGAGGTTATAATACGCCAGATGCTCCGCAAGGTGCGCATAGAAAATGCAGGCGACACCAAACTGCTGCCCGGCAGCCTTGTAGACCTCTTCAGCTTTGAAGATGAGAACAGCCGCGTACTTCAGGAAGGTGGCACACCCGCCGTCGCAAAGCGCATACTGCTCGGTATTACAAAGGCTTCTCTTGCAACAGAAAGCTTCCTGTCTGCAGCTTCCTTCCAAGAAACCACAAGAGTACTTACCGATGCCGCAATAAAAGGCAAGGTAGATCCGCTCTTGGGGCTTAAGGAAAACGTAATAATCGGTAAATTGATTCCGGCAGGCACAGGGCTTCGTCGCTACAACGATATCGAACTTCACGAAGCGTATTAAAAATCTTCCCCCGCTTGCGGGGGAATTTTTACATATGATTATATTTATAAAACTTATTGTAAAAAGCTAAAAAAGCACACGCTGTCTTTTCTTGACATTAAAACAAACTTCAAGCATAATTCCAACGGAGGTATTTATTGCTAACTGTTGCAAACATAGTAAAGGGAAGCATTGCAGACAAGCATTCGCTTAAACCTAAGGATATAATACTTAAAATAAACGGCGAAGACCTTGTAGATATTATAGACTACCAGGCTTTGACTGGTTCAGAAAAGCTTACGATTAGCGTTTTAAGGGATAATCAAACTTTTGATGTACATATAAAAAAATCCGCCCACGAAGCGCTGGGTATTGAGCTTACGGCAGATGCCTTTCCCCCGCCAAGAGAATGCGCCAACAACTGCATATTTTGCTTTGTAAAACAAATGCCTGAAGGCATGCGTCCCTCTCTTTATATAAGGGACGACGATTGGCGTCACTCCTTAGTTATGGGCAATTTTATAACGCTTACAAATGTGGGAGAAAGGGAATTCAACCGCATTATAAAAAGAAAGGCAAGCCCGCTTTATATTTCTGTACAAGCAACGGATCCGGATTTGCGAGTTCAACTCTTAAACAATAAAAATGCCGGCAATATTATGCAAAGGCTTATAACACTCAAGGAAAACGGCATTTCCTATCACCTACAGCTTGTATTGCTCCCCGGCATAAACGACGGGCCTCAGCTTGAAAGAACCTTAAACGACCTTTATACACTGCTTCCCAACGCGCTGTCGGTAGCACTTGTGCCGGTAGGGCTTACCAAATTTAGAAATGCACTATATCCCTTAGCTACATATACTAAGGAACAAGCAACAGAAGTCCTTGATATTTCCGAATTTTTCCAAAAAAAGGCCATGGCAAACTTCAACACACATTTTGCCTATCCTTCGGACGAGTTTTTCTGTATAGCCGAGCGACCCGTTCCTGACGCCTCCTTTTATGAGGGTTTCCCCCAAATAGAAAACGGTGTTGGCATGATACGCCAGTTTGAAGACGAGCTTTATTCAAACCCCGACTTTTTAGAAACCGACAAAAGTGCCGCAAAAAAAGTGCTTATCCCCTGCGGTACCATGATATACCCCCATTTGCAAAAATGGATTTCTGACTACCTTCCCAACAACATTGAGGCCGAGATTATACCGATTAAAAATTATTATTTCGGGGAAACCGTTAGCGTAACCGGCCTTATAACGGCTACGGATTTAAAAAATCAACTTAGTAATAAACAGGGCGATGTAATACTTCTTGCGGATTCTATGCTCGATTCCGATAACAAATTGTTTTTAGACAACATAAGCATAGATGAATTAAGAAATATGCTCCCCATACCTATACAGGTTATAGAAACTTCCGGCTACGGCCTTTACGACGCTTTGAATTTACTTTAGGAGGAACCCATGAAAAGCTTACCAATAGTTGCCATAGTAGGCAGACCCAACGTGGGCAAATCTACATTTTTTAATGCCATAATAGGCAGGCGTATTTCCATAGTTAAAGACACCCCAGGCGTAACGCGCGACAGAATATATGCAGATTCCACATGGAACGGCAAGTCTTTTACACTTATAGATACAGGCGGCATAGATACCTTAAGTGATGACGTACTGCTTTCTCAGATGCGCACACAGGCTCAGCTTGCAATAGACACGGCAGATGTAATACTGCTTTTTGTTGATGCAAGGGACGGGCTTTTAAACCAAGACATGGAAATCGCCAACATGCTGCGCCTTGCAAACAAACCTATAATACCCGTTGTAAACAAGGCAGACCATCAAGAGCTTGCGCAAAACGCTTATGAATATTATGCGCTCGGATTAGGCGATCCCATAGCCATATCCAGCACCAATCTGCTGGGGCTCGGGGATTTGCTTGACGAAATAGTCAAAAGATTTCCTGAGGATAGCGATACTCAGCAAGATCAAAACGCTATACAGGTTGCTATTGTCGGCCGTCCTAACGTCGGCAAGTCTTCGCTTGTGAATAAGCTGCTTAACGAGAATAGGGTTATGGTTTCAAATATACCCGGCACCACAAGGGACGCCATAGACAGCCTTTTTGTACACGAAAACGGCACTGCATATAACATTATAGATACAGCCGGTATCAGAAAAAAGCGTGCCATAGAGGACGAATCCATTGAGCGTTACAGCGTTATACGAAGCTTGTCCGCAATAAGGCGGGCTGACGTTGTAGTACTTATGATAGACGCACAGGACGGCGTTACGCAGCAGGACACTAAAATTGCCGGCATCGCCAAAAACGAAGGCAAGGCAAGCATTATAGTAATAAATAAATGGGACGCTATAGAAAAAGAAACTGGCACATTTGAAAAATTCCGTTTAGAGGTGCTTGAAAAACTAAACTTTATTTCATATAGCCCTACCCTATTTATATCCGCATTAACGGGTCAACGCACACACATGCTTTTTGAAACAATAGACAAGGTATACGCCCAAGCCGGCAAGCTTATACCCACTGGCCTTTTAAACGACTGCATAGGCGAAGCTCAACTTAATTTACAAACCCCGCTTATAGGCGGAAGAAGACTGCGCATTTACTATGCAACTCAGACCGGTAGTTTTCCCCCCAGCTTCCTTATGTTTGTAAACGACGAAACGCTGCTGCACTTCTCATACGAACGTTACCTTGAAAATCAGCTGCGCAAAAGCTTTGGCTTTGAAGGCACGCCTATACGATTTTCTCTGAAAGAAAGGAAGGAAGAAGATGAATAATTTTTTCGGCCCTTTGCTTTCAGCTTTAATAGGTTACTTGCTGGGTTGCTTTGCAACAGGGCTTCTGGTTTCCAAAAAAGCCGGCGTTAATATACGCGAGAAAGGCAGCAAAAGCACGGGTGCTACAAACGTTTCACGTATACTCGGTATAAAAAAAGGCCTTATAACATTTTTGGGCGATTTTATAAAGGCGCTCCTTGCAGTTATTATAGGCACCCAAATAGCCGGCAGAGACGGCGCTCTTGTTGCGGGCCTTGCAGCAATTATAGGACACAACTGGCCGCTCTTCTTCCGCTTTAAGGGCGGCAAGGGTATATCCAGCTCCTGTGCTATTTTACTATACCTGTTTCCAGTGCCCGCCATAATATCCTTTGCAGCGGCACTAATTGTAATTATAATAAGCAAATATGTGTCCTTGGGTAGCCTTACAATACTCAGCGTAAGTGCAGCAATCGTACTTTTCACAAAACCCTTTTTCCCAGATGCCGTTTTTTGCATCGTTATATTGTTGCTTGGTGTTATTAGGCACAGGTCAAACCTTGCAAGGCTTATTAACGGTAAGGAGAACAAATTTTCAATAAAGCCGAATGATTAAGGCGTAATTAAAGAAAACTTTGGTAGATAAATCATCTTTATAGAGAAATCGCAAAACAACAAAAGATAAGGAGACTACAACGCCTATGACAAATAACCATAATCCATATATTACAGAAAAAGTTGTAATGAAAAGAAAGCGCAATACAGCTATTGTTATTATATGCGGTTTTTTGGCCATTTCTACCATATTGGCAACACACAGTTCGTACCTAGAAGGCGAATATGATACTGTCATTATTGAGTTGATTTTGCTCGCTCTCTTTGTTTTGCCTATAATTCGCATTTCCCTACACAAATATTATAGCATATGCGCTAAGCGTATAGCGGAAGATCTGCTCCCGCTTACAGACGACCGTATTCCTTTTCACAAGCTCGGTGAAACACTTTCTCTAAAAAATCCCCTTTTGAAGCTCAAACGCCTTATAGGAAAAGGCTATCTGCAAAACATGCACATAGACCAAAAAACAACTTCGCTACTGCTTAATAAACCCAACGAATCCTATATCGATTGGGTTTGTGACGGCTGCGGTGCCAAAAACCTTATCAAAAAGGGCGTTAAGATGTACTGCAATTACTGCGGACAGCCGCATGTAGAAAGAATACAAAAATAGTATAGTTAATCAAACAGAAGATTATTTAAAAGAGCCTTCCGAAAGAAGACTCTTGTTTGTATTATAACTTAAAATTGTCTAAGTACTGAGGATATCTTTCTTAGCAACCCATGTTAGTTTAAATCGTGTAAGTATTAATGCATATAACAAAACAAAATTAACTATATAAGATTATGCTACAATGTTTGCCAGATCAATATCCTTTAAGCTGTCGGCTCTGTAATCCGCCAAAGGGCTTTCCTGCGCGCTACCAACGGCAAGGGTTTTCATACCTGCGTTATACCCTGCCTCTATTCCGCTTTGGGCATCCTCCACGACAAGGCATTCGGAGGGTTCAATGTTCATCTTTTCGGCACATTTGACGAACACTTCAGGGTTAGGCTTGCTGTGTGTTATTTGGTTGCCATCAACCACCGCGTCAAAAAGCTCATCTATCCCAAGGCGTTTTAATATAAGCGGGGCATTTTTGCTTGAAGAACCCACAGCTATTTTTATGTTTTTTGTTTTTAAAGCCCGTATGGTTTCCATAGATCCCGGTAAAATATCATTCGCTGTAATGCTCTGTATCTTTTCTACATAGTAGGCGTTTTTACGCTCGGCAAGAGTATTCTTATCATCAGGGCTATATTCTTTTGTACTTTTTTCTAAAATTATTTCAAGGCTCGCCATACGGCTGACACCTCTCAACCTCTCGTTTATGGTCCTGTCAAAATATATTTTTTCCTCGTCAGCCATCTGCTTCCAAGCCTGATAATGATAATCGTCCGTCGATACCAAAACGCCGTCTAAATCGAAAATTACTGCTTTCATAAATGTACCTCTTTTATTATATTTCAAACCAAAGTATTTCATTCGGCTGTAAGCTTAATTGCTTTGTCTTTCCGTTATCTAAATGCAATACGGTGTCCTGCACCTCGTATGTGTTGTTTACCACACAGTAAAAGCCGTTTTCTGTATAGGCATGCACATCTACATTGTAGTTTTCGCTGTACCATTTTTTAAGCCCTGCTTCGTCGTTTGCAGCCCACATAACTGCACGCAATAGTGTTCTTGCATTTTGCAAGCTATAAGGAAGGCCACTAATATAAACCGCACGCCCTTGGCCGAAGCTATTGGTCGCAAGCTGTACGCTTTGGTTGTCGGTACAAAGCACCTGCGTTCCTTCAAGCGCATACATACCGGCCTTGGGTTCGCCAAAATTAAGCTCGGTGTTTACATCGTCCAATATAAAATGCTTGCGGTGTTCTTCCCAGTTATATTTATCAAAACCTAATGTAAAACCTGTTTCCTTTTCTATTCCGAAAACGCTTGCAAGCTGTATAAACCTGCCTTGGTATTGGTGCCCCGTAGGTTCGCCTACGCCTATTATTCCCCCGCCTTGATCTACATATTTAAGTAGTGTGCTTATAACCTCCGGCTTTTCAAGCCATGTACCACCGGTGTGGGCGGTGCCCCCATCGCCTACGGTAATAACGACATCTATATCCTGTAGCAGTGTGGGGTTATTAGCGATATCTTCAAAGCTTATAAAGCTTACATCAAGCGGAGCTCCGGAAAGCACCTCTATAACGCCCGCATAGCTATAATTTTCTTTTTTATAAAGCGCATGATGAACCATATGGCAACCCCAAGAGCGCATTTTTCCCCAGCAGTTGAGTACTGCTACCCTTTTAAGGCAATATGGCTTTGATGAGGCAATTTTTGTATACAAGGAGCGGAACTCTTCCGCAACGGACTCTACGTATTTTACAAAATCCGGAAACTGCAGCGCAAGCTTAAGGTAGCCACCGTAGCCTATGCGATCCACGGGTTTACGAAGTATTGCACGCCTTGCAGTAACCCAGTTTTCCTTAGCTTCTTTTACGGGGTTACCGCCCTCGTAGAATGTATCTGGGAATAGATAAGGCAATAATCTTCCTTCGGTGTATTTTACGTTAGGAATATCGCTTATCAGTCGCAATGTGGAACCATTACCAACGCTTCCAACAACGGCATCAAGCCCTATGCGTGCGAATTCTTCCATATAGGGCTCAGTACCTATAAAGTGATCCCCCAAAAACATCATCGCTTCCTTGCCATGCTTATGTACAATATCCACAAGCTCTTTTGCAAGGGAGGCCACTTCCCGCATTTGGAACAGCATAAAGTCTTTATATTCCTTGCTCGGTACCCTGTATTGGTTGTTGTAGTAGCCTTGGTCTATTATATATTCCGCTCTGAAAGGATAGCCTACCTCTTTTTCAAACTTTTCTAAAATATAAGGCGATACCGATGCGGAATAGCCATACCAGTCTACATATTTTTCTCTGTGAAGAGCATCAAACACCAATGTGAACTGATGGAAAAATGTAGTAAAGCGGACAACATCAACATACGGATTTTCATTTAAAAAGTCGTCAAGCCTCTTAAGGCTGAATTCATGCGTTTTTGGCTGTCTTACATCGAATGTAATCTGCCTTTCAACTCCCTGCCAGTCGTTTACTATGGCATTGTACATATGCACGGGATCCCATATAAGGTAGGCTAAAAAACTTACCGTATATTCGTGGTATGGTGTGGTATTTAAAACGTTAACACTACCGTTTTGATATGTCCAGCTGTCAGGCGACACAATTTCGCCCGTAGTGCGGTCTATAACTTCCCACCAACGCTTTGGGTTATCCCTTTCGTTTACAGCCATCATGTCTTCGCTTACGCCCTGCATAAGCGGTATGCTGAGCGTGCTTCCCTTTGTCATATAAAAGCCTGTCATAATATAGCATTGCTGTACTTCTTCTGGGTTAGCCTTTGCCCAAGCATTGTCCTTGCGTGTGGTGTAATAGGTTTTATATACCTTAGCACCCGTGTTGCGAAGCTCTATAGGAAACTCCGTGCCATCGCAATCCCTTACAGCGTCAGCCCCCCAACGCTCCATAAGCTCAACCGTCTGCGGTACTACATCTATATCCGTAGGAATGGTTAAGCGACCTTTGTTGTTGTTCATATTGCCCGCTCCTTATTTCTATATAAGCATAAACGCTTTAATAAAAATTATACCCTTTTTATTTACTTTTCTCAAGCATATAAACAAAACACCTCCCACAAAACGGAAGGTGTTTTTGTTAAGTTAAAAATTATTACAGATTGAAATGTGCGTTGAGCAGTTCTACAGTTTTTGCTGCTGCTTCACCTGTAACGGCGGCGCAACGGGACATACGAACAGGATCGCTCATCTCTTTAATGCCGTTTGCCTGCATGAATTTCGTTACGGAATCTGAGCAGTTTACGGATTTTGCAACAGTTTTTTCTGCGGCATAGTTTTCCGGATCATACTGCGGGAATTCGTGTCCACGGTACCATTTGAACAGTTCTGCTGTAACTGCACGCGCTTCTTTGGCTTCAAGGAAGAGGCCGATTACGCCTGCGCAGCCGCCAAGGGAACCGCAAAGAGATGCTGCACCATAGCCGCCTGCACCGTTTGCATACATCAAATAGGGAAGCTGGTTGAAGGGATAGCCTACTTCTTCAGAAAGTATGCTAACTACGCCACCAAAAGAACCGGCTGCGCAGCCGCCAAAGTCGTAGAAGCCTTTATAGCAGCGTTCTTTAACTTTTTCGGGATCCAGCTTGACGTATTTAAAAGGATATTCGGGTGCCGCAGGGGTTTCCTCTGCGATGGTGTTGAGTACCGGGTTAAGTGCGCTTATTGCCGCAGCGCCTGCAGCAACTTTACCTGCGCCGATAAGAAATTCACGGCGAGTTGTTAGTTTGGACATTCTTTAGACCTCCTTTTAATATAATACTATTATGCCATTAATTTTTGATAATTGCAAGCCCGATACAAATTTAAAATAACAAAAAATAAACTTAAATAGAACTTTTTGTCCGATTTTGTATTATTTTACCTCATATTTTTCTTTTTAGACTTTAGTTTTTTTAATTAGCATAAGTTTTGTTATAAACATCAATTTATAAACTTTTCATCACAAAAATTCGCCTTTAGTTGTAAGAATTCTCGGTTAATGGTAAAATATTTTCCGTGTAAAGCAGATATTATCCGCTTTGCTATTTTAGGGCTTAAGTTTATGAAAAGCACACAAAACGCCCTTTTGAATGATTACTTTAAGGAGTAGAATAATGAGCGAAAATTGTAATCACAATTGCAACAGCTGTTCTGCGAATTGCACGGACAGAAAAGAAAATAAAACTGATTTCTCGGAAAAACTGCATGATAAAAGCCATGTTAAAAAGGTAATAGGCATAGTAAGCGGCAAAGGTGGCGTTGGTAAGTCCATGGTAACTTCCATGCTTGCAGTTACAGTAAATAAGATGGGCTACCGCACAGCAGTTCTTGATGCCGACATTACTGGACCTTCCATACCTAAGGCATTCGGCCTTAGCGAAAAAGCTTCAAGCAATGAGTTTGGCATACTCCCAGTTAAGTCTTCAACGGGGATAGAAATTATGTCCGTTAACCTGCTTTTAAAAGACGACAGCGATCCCGTTATATGGCGTGGGCCTATTATAGCCGGTGCCGTAAAGCAGTTTTGGACAGACGTCATTTGGGATAATATAGACTTTATGTTTATAGATATGCCCCCAGGAACTGGCGATGTGCCACTTACAGTTTTCCAATCTTTGCCTGTTGATGGGATTATAGTTGTAACTTCCCCTCAGGAGCTTGTTTCCATGATAGTTTCAAAGGCCGTAAAGATGGCTGAAAAAATGAATATCCCAATTATTGGGCTTGTTGAAAACATGTCCTACTTTAAATGTCCGGATAACGGCAAGGATTATAAAATATTCGGCGAAAGCCATATAGAAGAAATAGCCGAAAAACACAATTTAAATGTACTCGCCAAAATACCTATAGACCCAAATATCTCCGCCGCCAGCGACATGGGCGCTATTGAAACCTTCAACGGCGATTGGTTTGACACGCTTGCAAAAACACTTGAAAAGCTATAATAATTTATATTAGCCTAAAATAAATTTTATGCCTAAGATTATTCTAAAAAATTAGCATAAAAGGCAGAAATCCCCACATATTTATATATAACAAATACACATAAATACCGCAAACTCTCGGCAAAACAATAAAAATCCGAGGTTTGCGGTTTAATACTAATCCCGCACCTTAATGCTTCGATAAACTTGTCTTTTTCCATTTTTGCTTTGCTTTATTCAGTCCGCGTAGCGCCGCTACGCCTCCTTCATTCAGCTTTGCAAAAAAGAAAAAATCCGGCGTTTCTCTTTGCATTAAAGATTTGGATTAGTATTATTTTACCAAAACATAAATATTTTTAAAATATTTGACATTTCTGCTTATCTGTGCTAAAATTGCTGAGTTTTAAGGCAGTTTTGCGGGAATGGCGGAATTGGCAGACGCGCTAGATTCAGGTTCTAGTGTTCGCAAGGACATGCAGGTTCAAGTCCTGTTTCCCGCACCACATTAACACCGTCAAATTAGACGGTTTTTTTGTTTATAAAAAAACAGGCTGATATTTAAATCAACCTGTTTTTCATCTACTTAATCTTTAGCTTTAAAAGTAAAAGTTAGCTATTTATAGAGCTTTATTAATTTTCTTCCTTTGTTACAGGAGCTTTTTTGGCAGCAGGCTTTTTAGTAGCTGTGGTCTTCTTAGCTGCCGTTGTTTTTGTGGTAGCGGTTTTTGAAGCCGTTGCCGCTTTTGTTGCAGCTGTTGTTTTTGTGGCACTGGCTTTAGCGGTTGTTGTAGTTTTTGTCGTGCTTGTTTTTTTATTTGCCGTTGTTTTTGTAGCAGGCTTTGAAGCTGTCGTTTTGGCAGGCGTTTTAGAAGCTGTGGTTTTGGTTGCCGTTTTAGCAGTTGCCCTTTTTGCTGCCGTTTTTTTGGGCTCCTCCACCTTTACT
>JAUNLY010000022.1 GCA_030532025.1 Eubacteriales bacterium | reverse complement strand
ATTCCCATCTAACCCACCGCTATCTTTAGGTGTCTTTTCCGTCCCGCCGTCGCTTTTCTCAGTCAGCCTTGCAAAAAAAATTCGGCGTTTCTCTATGGATTAACGATTTAGATTAGCATAAGGAAACCCCGCACAAAAGAGGTGGTTCTGGGATCTGGAAGTTTTCGTCAGATGCAACCGTAAAAAGCGCAGGTTTACTTGCTGTAAATCAAGCTTTTTACGGGCATCAGATGGAGTAAAATTTATCGAAAGCGATGCCACCAAATTGTGTGGTGTATCCTTAAAACCATGTGGAAACTTCTCTATGGTATAGAGCAAAATAAAATAATATCATGCTTATTAATATTGTTATAAAATATAGCCTTTTATTTTTTACTTTTTTAGAAAAGAATACCATAAATAAAATTCCGCCAGTTATATCCATAATAAACTGAAATAAAAAAGTATGATGTATTACTAAATTTATAAAAACTGCCACTGTCTCTGAAAATAAAGCTCCCACCGGTAACGCATGCAATATAGAATTATAAAGCTTATCATTATTCCAATAGAATAAATTATACGCTGAAACCTCAAATGGATTAGAAAATATTGTAAACATTAAAAATAAAGATAATCTAAAGCCGTCTGCATATGTCGGAAAATATATTCCTAATATAGGCAGTAATCCATAAAAGCTTAATGTCATACCAAACATATATAAAAAAGAGCTTACCCCCGCAGCGATATTTGAAGAACTGAACACTACAATGAGAGTGTTTGTAATAATCCAAAATCCTAACGCGGTTTGAATAGAAGAAAAACTCCACAGGGTCTCTAATGAAAAGAAATCCAGCAGTCTTGTTATGCACCCGATAAAAATGCCGACTATAAATATTTTTAAATATGATTTTATGCTGTTATCAATATATGTCATATATTTCCTCCGGCTGATAATTATTTTATATAAAACAATGTTTTCTTAATAAAATAAGGCTCTTCTATTCCTGTGGTTCTATGCTTATATCCACATCAAAAAACTTATCTTCGCTTATAGAATATAGTGCGGCTGTTTTTACGGTGTAGGGGCTTAAGGTGTTTAACGCCTTTACATACCAGCGCATTTGCTCTTTATATGTGGGAAGCATGGGATATATATTTCGGTCGGTCTTATAGTCTATTACGACGATTTGTTCATCTTCTAAAAAACAGCAGTCTATTACACCTTGGAGCAGCGTGCCGGACTTTAATTTGAGCGAGAATGGAAGTTCCCTTTGAACGTTTTTAGAATTTAACATACGCTTTGACAAGGGCGTTTTAAAAAACTCCGCTATTTTTTGTGTGTTTACGGCTTCTTTTTCTTTTTTGTTGAGTATGCCTATATCAAAAAGGCGCTGCCTTTCTTTTTCTAAAGCATCTTTAAATGTGTATTTTTGCTGTGAAATTGCAGAACTTTCTTGTATATCCGCTTCTTTTAAAAATTCTTCGCTGCCCCTTAAGATATCCAAATTTACTGCAGATAAAAACTTGTGCACGGCTATGCCTTTTTCCTGTGGGCTGAGTTCAGCATTTTTATAAAAATCAAAATTATATTTAATATATTTTAAGCCTTCATAGTTTTTGGGTATATTTTTAGGGTTTTTTTCATAAGAAAAATTATCCGAAGAAGAAACAGATTGCTCTGTTTTGTTTTCATCTGAATAAGCATCAAAACTCTGTGTATTTTCTTCTAAAAAAGGCTTTCGTTTAAGGGTCGGGGTTTCTTCGTCGTTATCGTTAATTTTCCAGAGTTTTCTTTTAAGAAGTGCGCTTACAGAGCTTTTAAGCGGCATATCGGAAGGATCAAAAGTTTTAAAGGGGTTTTTGTAATTATTTTCCGTCAAGGGCGGTAGATTTTTAATTTCTTCGGCAGTTTTATAGTTTGATACACTATCGCCTTCGTGCAAAAAAACTTCCCACATAGCGCCCGTTTCACCGGTGTATTTATAGCTATCTAAATTACTATCTCCGTACACAATATTAAAAACAGATGGGTATATTGCGGGCACTATAAAATCCGCCATGGATTTTGCAGAAGCAACCGAGAAATCCCCACGTGGCAAGCTCCAATTTTGCATGGAAGAATCCATACTGCCGGGCGTTAAATATAGATATAGCTTGTTTTTTGCACGTGTCATTGCGACATACAAAAGCCTTGCTTCTTCGCTCCTTATATCCCTTTCGTTTTTAACTTTTATAGCCTTGTCCAAATATGTTTTAGTTATGGTAGAACGCTCAATATCAATAAAAGGTAGGGTAAAGCCCGCATCTATGTGCATTTTAAGGCGACTGCTCTCGTCAAAGCGGAAACGGTGGCACGCATTAGCTAAAAAAACCACAGGGAACTCAAGCCCTTTTGATTTATGCACTGTCATTATGCGCACGGCATTGTCCCCATCAGATAGAGCCACAGCGCCGTCTTTCATAGCTTTTCTGGCCTCTGCAATATCCCTTAAAAAGCTTTGAAGGTCGTACACCTTGTTTTCACGTCCCGCTTTTTCGCATAAAAGGCGAAGGTTTGCCTGTCGCTGTTCGGCACCTAATAAAGCGCCGGAATAGGTGTATATATTGCTCTCCTGAATTAGCTGTCTTATAAATATATCAAAAGGCAGGTTTTCCGCTAAAAGCCGCCAGCGCTCTATTTTTTTAATGGATTCACCTATTTTAGGTTCATCTTTTAAAGAGTAAAAGCACTCGTAAAATGGCTTTGTATAATCCGTCTTAATTCTTATATCTGCAAGCTCTTGAGGGGTAAAATCAAACGCGGGGCTTGAAAGCGCACCCAATAGAGGAATGTCCTGCATGGGGTTATCTAAAACCTGTAAAATATTTAATGTGTCTGCTATCTCCGGGCTGTCGTAATACTGTTTGTCTGTGTCGTTAAATACCGGTATCCCGAAGTTTTCAAGCGCGCGCTTTATAAAATCCGCCTTGTTTGAAGCTGTGCGCAGAAGTATAACTATGTCTTTATACTGCAAATTGCGGTTTAGGTTAAAAAGGGGTTTGCCTACCGTGTTTAATATTTCCTTTGCTATTAGCTCTGCTTCGAGTTCTATGGGTCTACGGTAAGCGGGGGACGGATTATCATCATCATCTAAAGTATTGCCGTCCTTTTTAACTATGTGCACTTCCACGGGAGAACCCATAATTTGGTTTTCCTTCGGGTTAAGGCGGGCTTTGTCGTCATAATCAAGCTCTGTAACCCTTTCGCGCATGGCGTTTGCAAAGACTTCGTTTACAGCAAGCAATATATTTTTAGACGAACGGAAATTGGTGTTTAAAAGCACAAGCCTTTCCTGTGCTTTTTCGGCTTCTTCAAAATTTGAGTATTTATGTAGGAAAAGCCCAGGGTCTGCAAGCCTAAAGCGGTATATGCTCTGTCTTACATCGCCCACCATAAAAAGCTTATTGTCGCCGTGTATTTTACTTATAATGGCTTCCTGTATGCGGGAAATATCTTGGTATTCGTCTACAAATATATAGTCAAAACTTTCGGAAACGCTTTTTTGCACGTGCTCGTGCTTTAAAGCTTCAAGGGAGAGATGCTCAAGGTCGCTAAAATCGAGCACCGCATTTTGGGATTTATAAAACAAAAATTTTTCATGTGCGGATTTTATTAAATCTACAAGCGCCCTTTTAAAGGGAAGTGTTTTTCTTATTATATGGGCATAGCTTTCAAGCTCCTCATCATCTTGAGGTAAGAGCGAATTAGCTTCTTCAACGCATTTTTTTAAGCGACTGCGCAGAGTTTTGTAGCGCTCACGCAATTGTTCGCTCTCATCAGGTGGAGCTTTCTTGCTGCTGAGCTTTGTAAACTTAAGGTTTTTATACGTCGCAAAGGAGCTTTTTTCAATTTGGTCTATGCAGGCTAAAACTATGTCCTTATCCATCTTGGCGGCTTCCAAATATCTTGCGGGGCCATTGGGGGATAGAACTATGCTTTCGCACTCGTCTGCAAGCTGAAGGGCGCCTTCAAGCTGTATTAAGGCTTCGTCCTTTAAAAGCGCATATAGAGGGCTTTGCTTTAAGCTTTCCATGGTACTGCCGTTTTCCAATGTGCGGTTTAGCCACTCAAAAGGCTCCGGCCGAGAGAGTATATAGTAATACAGCGTGTTTAAATACTCTAATATTTCTTCTTCGGAAAAGGCGTTTATAAAGCTCTTAGAATCGGTATCTTCCTTTGCATAAAGCTCGTCCATGGCTTCGTCAAAGGCGCGCGTTTTAAGGGCGGATAGCAAATTAGGGTCGCCTATCTTTGCAAGCGGGTCAAGACCCGCCTCTTCAAAATGCTCCCTTAATAAATCCCTGCAAAATGTGTGCAGCGTGCTTATATGCGAACGGCTTAGGCTGTGGTACTCCTTGGCAAAGCGGGGGTCTTTCTCGGCATTTAATATTAGAGATTCCGAGAGCCTGCGCTTCATGTCCGCCGCGGCCGCACGTGTAAATGTTACTATAAGCATACGGCTTAGCGTGCCGCCGTCTTCAATTAAACGCATTACGCGCTCTATCATAACGCTGGTCTTGCCGCTACCCGCAGCTGCCGATACCAATATGTTCTCGTTATCGGCAAATATAGCCTGAAGCTGTTTATCCGTCCATTTTTTTGCGTTGTCCTGCACTTGCAAATCCGCCTCCCTGTGTGGCTATTATAGCATGTAAGCGGGCATAAAGGCTAATACAAGCGTATATGTTCCACGTGAAACAAAATAGGGGAACTGATGTTTTGTGATAATCAAGAAATTTAAGGGGAATGTTTTAATTGAAATAATACAAATACCGCACCTTAATGCTTTGATAAACTCGTCTTTTTTTGATTTTGCTTTGCCTCGTTCTTATACTCATTCCCATCTAACCCACCGCTATCTTTAGGTGTCTTTTCCGTCCCGCCGTGGCTTTTCTCATTCGGCTTTGCAAAAAAGAAAAAATCCGGCGTAACTCTTTGCATTAACGATTTGGATTAGTATAAGCAAGCAAAGCGAAAAATGTTTCACGTGGAACAAAAAATTATGTGAATAACACTTTATTAGAAACAAAACCCGATGAAAATATAATTTGCGTGGATAAAAATTTTGATAAGGGGAAGATTCCACAAAAAAACAAATTAAGAAGTGAATGTTTCACGTGAAACAAAAATTGCAGTAGAAAATATTGTATGCAACACAAGAATTTTAATAAAAAATTTTTTAACGAAAAAAATACTAAGAGAGCAAATATTGTGAGTAAAATAAAAACAACAGATAAAATCAGTTCCAAAAAAGTCAACAAAGCGTATAAAGATGTTCCACGTGAAACATCTATAAAAATCAAAGCACTTAACAAAGCACGACAAAACACAGCTAAAAGTTAAAAAGCTCCGTCCACCTACCCTGTGGATAAAGGACGGGATAGGACAATTATTAGAAATGTTCTCCACAAGTTCCACAACTTATCCACAGAATTGGGACACGGTGGGACAGATTTCCGGTAAAGGGAGATTTTTAAGGTAAAATTTAATGCAATAAAAAAACACCGCATAATACTGCGGTATGAGAGTATAAAGTTATATATTGCCCTAAATTTTTATCGATTGAGTTTTATTTTTGAAAAAAGCCCCTGCAACTGTTTTTGTTACTATCTCATATAAGTTTATGGTTTTACACACAATACAAAGCTTTTAATAAAAATTTCCAAGCCGATAAAAATAAGTATAGCACCCCCTAAAATTCCTGCTTTACCTGCCAACCATGTTCCGGCTTTTTTACCTACGCAAAGCCCTACATAACAAATAACAAACGTAATAATGCCTATTAACAAACAAGTTAACAATGCTTCTATAAAATTATAATGAGAAATTGTAAATCCGACAGAGAGGGCATCTATTGACGTTGCAACACCTTGAACCAAAAGACTTTTTAATCCGACCGCTGTTTTTTCTTCCGGCGAATCTTTGGTGTGTATGCCCTCATATAGCATCTTTCCTCCGATATAGCCAAGAAGGATAAGTGCAATCCATGGAATAAATTTTTTAAACGTGTAAAACATATGGGCAACAGTAGAAACACATACCCACCCAATTAATGGCATAATAAACTGGAATACAGAAAATATCCCAGCCACTCCATACATTTTGCGTTTTTTCATATTAGGCTCATTCAACCCGTTTGCAAGAGATACGGAAAAGGCGTCCATCGCCAAGCCTACACCCAACAAAATACATGTAAAGAAAAATGAAAATTTCAAATTCACTATAACTTTCTCCTACGTTTTTTTATACTAATCCTGCACCTTAATGCTTCGATAAACTTGTCTTTTTTTGATTTTGATTTGCCTCTATCTTATACTCATTCCCATCTAACCCACCGCTATCTTTAGGTGTCTTTTCCGTTCCGCCGTCGCTTCTCTCATTCGGCTTTGCAAAAAAGAAAAAATCCGGCGTAACTCTATGCATTAACGATTTGGATTAGTATTAGAACATATACCCCAAGTGCAGTTAAAACTATGCGTCCCATATATCAGAAAAATAAAACTCATGTATAGCAAAACTATACATGAGTCTCGCAATTTAAAGCAAGCCAGACCAATGGTCAGTATGTTGACTTGCTGCGATATACGCTTGCTACTCCCTCATGGGAATTCATATTATACCATTATTCTTCTCTTGTATCAAACCGTTTTAATACATAGACAAAACCCCGGACAAAATTGTTCGGGGTTTTGTTTTTACCTATGTAATAGACCTTTTGATGCTTCCTTTTTCTTCCTTGCGAGCAATAGGGCTTGTCGCTCCATTTCTTCTTTTTCTTGCATTTCCTGTTTGCTTAGCGTTTTAAGCATTGTTAAATGCGTTGTAACGCCTGCTGCTATAACTAAAAGCAGTATGCGAACCCAAGTTATTTTTACAATATATATCGAAAAACCTATGCTAAGCCAAAGTGCTACTATACCGCTTATCTTGGCGTTTATAGAAATAGCCCTGTATTTTATATAGCTTTTTACGTATATACCAAGCACAGGGTGTTCTAAAAGCCAGTCGTAAAGCTTTTTAGAGCTTCTTGCGAATGCCCATGCCGAAAGCAACAAAAAAGGGGTTACGGGCAATACCGGGATAAAAATCCCGATAATGCCCAAAATTAAACATATAAGTCCTAATATAAGATAGAGAGAAGATTTCATTTATTACAGCAGATAGGGGTCGTTTTCCCAGTCTATAAAGCTCTTGGGGTCGTAGTCCGTCTTGATTTCGGGGAGCATACCGCCTTTTTTCTCGGTGGGCTGGTCAAGCTCCGGATGGGCGTTGTTTGCAGCCCTGTTGCCCTCTCGGCTGTTCCTTAAAGGCAGTTCCAAATCAACATCGTTTATGTCGATTTCGAGGGCTTCCGCTACCATCTTGCCGTAGTTGGGGTCTGCAAGGTAGCAGTTGGCAATGTGGCGGTGCTTAATTTGAAGGGTGGAATCCCCCATATTGCGCGCGGTGTTGTAAGCCAATACTTTCTGCTGGTCTTCTGTCATGGCTCTAAAGAGCATTCCGGGCTGTGTGTAGTAGTCGTTATCGTCTGCACGGTAATCCCAGTTGTATACTTCGCCACCGGGCTGTACGGGTTCGTAAGCTCTTTCGCTTTCGGTCCAGTTGCCATAGCTGTTTGGCTCGTAGTGGTTTTCGCTGCCCATGTTGCCATCAACACGCATGTAACCATCCCTGTGGAAGGGGTGATAGTTGGCTTTGTCCATGCCGCGGGGGCTGTTTACCGGTATCTGGTGATGGTTTACGCCGAGCCTGTAACGCTGTGCGTCGCCGTAGGAGAAAAGCCTGCCCTGCAACATTCTGTCGGGTGAGAAAGATATACCCGGCACTACGTTTGCGGGGTTGAATGCCGCCTGTTCAACATCTTGGAAGTAGTTTTCGGGGTTGCGGTTAAGCTCAAAAATGCCTACTTCGTGCAAGGGGTAATCCTTTTTGGGCCACATTTTTGTAAGGTCAAAGGGGTTGTTCTTGTAGTTTAGGGCTTCTTCTTCTGTCATAAGCTGTACGTACATTTTCCACTTGGGGAATTGCCCTTGAGCTATTGCGTTTAATAAGTCGCGCTGGCTTGATTCGCGGTCTTTTGCGACAACGGCCTCTGCCTCTTGGTCTGTAAAGTTCTGTATACCTTGCTGTGAACGGAAGTGGAACTTAACATAGGTGCGCTTGTTTTCTTCGTTTATAAAGGAATATGCGTGCGAAGAAAAACCGTGCATATAGCGGTAGGAGCTTGGGATACCCCTGTCGCTCATGGTTATTGTAACCTGAAGCAGGGCTTCCGGTAGAGATGACCAGAAATCCCAGTTGGTGTTGGCACTGCGCATGTTTGTGTGCGGGTCTCTCTTAACGGCGTGGTTTAGGTCTATAAATTTCATGGGGTCGCGGAAAAAGAATACCGGCGTGTTGTTGCCTACTAAATCCCAGTTGCCTTCTTCGGTATAGAATTTAAGGGCAAAGCCACGTATATCACGCTCTGCGTCCGCAGCGCCTCTTTCGCCGGCAACAGTGGAAAAACGCGCGAAAATTTCGCATTCGTTGCCTACCTTGCTAAAAAGTTTTGCCTTTGTGTATTTTGTTATATCGTGTGTAACCTTAAATGTGCCAAACGCACCTGAACCTTTTGCGTGCATGCGACGCTCCGGTATGACTTCACGGTCAAAATGCGCCATTTTTTCGATAAACCAACGGTCCTGCAATACCATGGGTCCACGGGGGCCTGCTGTCATTGCGTCTTGGTTGTTTGCGACCGGCGCACCCTGCGCCATGCTTATATGGGGATTTTTTCCTCTACCTGCGTTACGGCTCGGTGCTTCGCCGTTGAGCCCGTTTTTCATGGTGGGGTCTGTGTTTTGCATGTCCTTGTTCATAAAATCTCCTTTACTCTTGTGCTTTTACTTGTCTTAGCGAGAGCTTCTTTCCCGCTTTTTGAAGAGCCTTGTTTGTACTTTGATTCATCTTGCTATTAGTTTAGAATTGTCTAAATTGGTTACCAATTTAAACCCACACTATGAATTTACCCAAAGTCAAACAAATTAAAACATAGATTAAAACAAAATATCCTACTTTAAATTTACACATAGCGAGCATAAAAACATTAGCTTAAAGCCAACCCCCCACTTTTTAAGGAAATATCAGTAACAAAAGGAATAAAAAGCCACTTATGATATAAAATATTAAAAATAAAGTCATATAAAACCACTTATATAAAAAACAACCCCAAAATACCTTAAAAACACCACAAAAAATACACCAAAAATAAAAAATCTGCAATCATTATAATTTATCCAAATTTTAGATATTCTTTAATTATATTCTAATAAACAGGTGATATAATCCACCTGCGAAAGGGGGATTGTATGCAAAACGACATCATACAAACTCAAGGGCTGAGTAAAAAGTATGGCAAGAAATTTGCTATAAAAAACATAAACGCCCACATAAAACCCGGCGAAATATATGGCCTTATAGGCAGGAACGGCGCTGGTAAAACCACGCTTATGAAATGTATAAACGGGCAGATTCAGCCAACGGACGGCAATATATTTGTGGACGGAAAAGCATATAAAGATCAAAGCGCCGTGCGCATAGGCTCTCTTGTTGAAAGCCCCAATTTATATGGGGATTGCAGCGCCTATGAAAACCTTATGTACAAATGCATAGCGCTTAATATAAAGGACAAAAAACGCCATATAGCGGAGCTTTTGGAGCTGGTAGAGCTTGACAAAACCGGCAAGAAAAAGGCCAAGCAGTTTTCGCTCGGCATGAAACAGCGCCTTGGCCTCGCCCTTGCTATGGTATCCAACCCCAAAGTGCTTATGCTTGACGAACCTATAAACGGCATGGACCCACAGGGCATTGCCGGCATACGCGAAACGCTTGTAAAACTAAATCGCGACTTAGGGACTACAATAATCATATCAAGCCATATATTGGACGAGCTTGCAAAGTTTGCAACGCGCTACGGAATTATTAAGGACGGCGAACTTATAACGGAGTTTTCAAGCGATACTTTGGAAAACGAAAGCCTATCTTCCGTAACGGTAAAATCCCCCAATATAAACGAAGTTTACGAAGCCCTTAAAGAAAAATACAGGCTTAGCCAAGAAAATTTTATTGATGCAAACACCCTTAAAATACAAGACGGCGCCGAAAAACACAGAGAAATAAGCCGTTTTCTGTACGACAAAAACATATACCTTGAAGAGTTTAGGGTAGACCATATGTCGCTTGAGGATTACTTTATGCACTTAACCGGAGGTGAAAAGCCGTGATACATATGCTAAAGGCGGATTTGCGCAGGCTTTTTAGGACGCGCAGCCTGTACGTCTGCTTAATTTTAATGGTATCCATTATAATAATAACATCAATATCTATGAATATACTCACCCAAAAGGGCGATTTGTTTGAAATTACCTACGCCGTGGAAGGCCTTAACCAAGGCACTAAAAGCGATATGCAAAAAATACGGGCGGAAGCAGATGTTCTTAATAATTTGGACAGCCCTTTTATGAAAGGCATGCGCCAAAAACTGCGCTCCTATATAAGTTTTGAAATATTGTTTAAAATCCCCTTCGTGTCGAGCTTATTTTTAATGCTTGCACCGCTTGTTGTGGTGCTTTACTCCTCCAAAGATTACGCAACGGGCTATATTAAAAACTACCTGATATTGCCACAGGCCAAAACAAAATGGCTCGTTAGCAAAATGCTAATACTGCCCGTTATAATGGCGACGTTTTATTTAGGGGCTTTTATATCCTCCGCAATAGGCACACTTATACTAAAAAACCCCTTCCCAGAAGACTTTAGCGAAATATTTGCATACATTGCAAAAATATCCCTGCCAATATTTAGCTTTACACTTTTTACCCTGTTTTTAACAGTAGCCCTGCAAAACAAAACCGCAGCGCTTATAATAAGCCTGCCCCTAAGCTTTAACATGCAGGCATTAGCCTATATACTTATAGATTCCGCGGGCTTCCTGCCTATAAAACTCCGCGACTGGGCGTTCATAAGCAAAACAAAGGAACTAAGCATGTCCGGCGTTTTCCCAGAAAACCTTATAGCAGTCAGCATAGCTATTGCAACAATAAGCCTAATACTCTCCTTTGTGATGATGAATAAGAGAGATTTGAAGGTGTGATGGTAGGGTTTTCGCTTAACTTAAAAACAAAACATATATATAAATAAAACTGCAACTAAACTTCCTATTTACCCCCTCCCAACAAACAGCATATTTTGCTTGTATACAATATGCTGTTGTGGTATTCTGAAACGGCGTTCAGTGTATAAAGGGGTTTCCCTGAATGGACGATTACCCTTGCGAATCTTTTTCTTATAAATGCATGCAGGGAAACGCCTTGTTTAAGTAATAAACATGCGCCTCCTTTGCCTGCAAACAAAGGAGGATAGTATGGAACAGGAACTTAATATTGAAGAATTAAAAGAGCAACTGCACACCTTCAAAGTCGATAAAGTTCGGGATACGCTTCTTTCGCTTTACCCATCTGAAATTTCGGATATTATGCAGGACCTTACGCCGGCCGAGCGGGTTTTGCTGTTTCGTTTTTTGCCCAAGGACGAGGCGGCCGAAGTTTTTTCGTGGCTTGAAAGCGACCAGCAGGAAGAGCTTATACAGGATATGGAGGACACGCATCTAAACGAGCTGTTGCACAACATGGACATTGACGATGCTGTGGACTTTTTGGACGAACTGCCCGCTAATGCCGTAAGGCGCCTTCTTGCCTTAAGCTCTCCTGACAAACGCAAAGAGCTCAACAGGTTTTTGCAATATCCGGAGGAATCGGCGGGGTCTATAATGACCAATCAGATGATTTTGATAAAAAACCACTACACCATTCGCAAAGCCTTGGATATTTTTCGTTTCCAAAAACACCAGCCCGAAACCTTGCTTAACTGCTATGTTGTAGACGAAAAAAGCAAGCTAATAGGCGTTGTGGATATTACAGATATTTTAGAAGCGAAGGACGATATGCTGGTTGCGGACATACAGCAAAAGCACGCAATAAGCGTACAGACTACGGAGGACCAAGAAAAAGCTCTACACATAATGCACGAGTACGGCATGATGATGCTGCCCGTACTTGATAAAGAAGAACGCTTGGTCGGCGTTGTTACCATTGACGATATGTTGGAAGTTTCAAAAGACGAGGCCACGGAGGACTTTGAGTTGATGGCAGCTATATCTCCCTCCGAAAACCCATATATGTCCACCAATGTATTAACCCATGTAAAACAGCGCTTCCCATGGCTTATGATTCTTATGATTTCCGGTATGTTTAACGGCCTTATATTGGGGCGGTTTGAGCACGCTTTTTTGTCTATCCCCCTTTTGGTTACCTTTATTCCAATGCTTACGGATACAGGCGGCAATGCGGGTGCCCAAAGCAGTACCCTTGTTATTCGCGGTTTGGCCACGGGCGATATTACCCTTAAAGATTCCCTTAAGATAATTTTAAAAGAATTATCCATAAGCCTTGTAATAGGCATAGGCCTTGCTATCGTATGTTTTGCGCGGGTGTATTTCCTGTCCGGCACGCACGATTTTATGATATCCGCCACGGTTTCGCTTGCGGTTCTTGCGGTTGTTATGTTGGCTAAGTTGTTCGGCGCAGTATTCCCTTTGCTTGGCAAACTGGTTGGCGTAGACCCCGCTCTTATGGCATCGCCCTTAATTACAACGGTTGTGGACGCTTCCGGCCTTATAATATTCTTTACACTGGCAAAGCTGTTGCTCAACCTTTAATAATAATATTTTGCTGCTCTAATTTTTATTTAACAATATGCTATACAAATAGGGCTCTACCATGCGGATAAATATTTCGCCGTGTGTAGGCGCAAAATAAATTTTACCACGCAGAGCAAATTAACCCTTTTATAGACAACATTTGGTGTAAAATATACCATCGGAATTACCTTAGGCTTACTTACCGAAAGAAATTATTTCTTTCGGTATTTTTATAACAACTAAAACCTTTAATGCCTTGCTAAGCCTATGTTTTGCATTATTTTATTTGTAGTACATAGTTAGAATAATATCTTAATATTGACAGCTTTCATACGCCATTGTTATAATAAATTGTCTTGTTCGGCAGTTAGTTATAGCTATGTGAAATTATTTTCACGTGCTATGCCTTCTGGCGAGCGTGAACAGAATATTTATTTTAGGAGGGGTATTAATGAAAAAAAGAAAGATGTTTGCTAACATCTGCGCATGGGCATTGGCACTTGTTGTAGCTTTTGCCTCTGTACCCGCATTTGCACAGACAAACGACATCGCATGGGACTATGAAGCCGATGTGGTAGTCGTTGGCGCAGGCGCTTCGGGCTTGCCCGCTGCACTTAAAGCGATGGAGGACGGTTCTTCTGTTCTTATCGTAGAAGCCAATTTTGACGTTGGCGGTCACGTGGCCGTTTCTGAAGGCCAATTTCACTCCGGCGGTGGAACTGTTGACCAGCAAAAATGGAATATCGAAGACTCTGCCGATCTCTATTACTACGATCACACAAGGGGTACTTCCATAAACTCCAGATATAACGACAAGGCTGTTGTAAGGTCCATAGCCAACGCGATGAACGAAACTTATTCTTTCATCATGGAAAAAGGCGTAAAAGTGCTCGATGTAGAGCCTATGGTGCGCGGCTATTACCGTGACGGCGGAAACGATGGCGACAGCGTAGGCCGTATGACCTATGTTGACGGCTCCGAATGGGAAAACATCTACACAGGCACTGCTGCTGCAGGTATCGCAGTAACAAGGCCTATGGAAAAAACTTTGAGAGAAACCGGCGCCAAGTTCCTTCTAAACTACCACATGGATAAGCTTTACAGGGAAGACAACAAATCCGGCAAGGTATTAGGCTTACAGGCAAGCTATTCTCCTACAATCCTCCCCGGCGAAACAGAGCCCCTTGGCAGCTTGATGACAGAAGGCAACATTACCGATACTAAAGAAAACCTTAACATAAAGGCAAACAAGGCGGTTATCATCTGCACAGGCGGTTCTACCGGCAATGTAGAGTTCCGTACAATGCTTGACCCCCGCCTTGGCGTTGAATACGACGGCTTGGCCGGCATGCCTTTCTCCAATCAGGACGCTTCCGGCGAATACGCCGCTATGGAAATCGGCGCAGCCCTTGGTTCACTTGGCAACTACACCTCAGTTGTTGGTGCCAACATCACAGCCCCCGTTAGGTTCGGCTGCCAGTACGGCTATGGCCGTGGCTGGAGCACAAAGAGCGTTATTTGGCCTTTGGTAAGGGCAAACGGTATTATTCCGGATATGTCAAGCCTTGCAATAGTAAACATGCTTGGCGAGCGCATCGGTAACGAAGACCAATACGCTATGGGTCAGGGCGACACAGCCAGAGAAGCCTTCTTTGATCAGGCTTTGACCGGCACATTTGTAGACCCCGAAGGCGACGGAAATGCAGAAAGCTACGGCGGACCCCTTTGGGCGATAATGGATCAGGCCGCGGTAGATAGAAACGAATGGCCCGTTGACGAAGAAGGCGTGCTTGACTATGAAATGGGCTATGCTTTCAAGGCGGATACTTTAGAAGAATTAGCATCTAAAGTTATAAACAAATACTACGAAAACGTAAAAATGGATCCCAAGACGCTTGTTGACACAATCAGCAGGTACAACGAGTTTGTCAAAAACGGTGTAGACGAAGATTGGGGCAGAACCGCCACACTTAAATACACCATAGAACAGGGTCCGTTCTATGCGCTTTGGTGCACACCCAGCATGCACGATACGCTTGCAGGCCTTAGGGTCGATGGCAGCATGCAGGTTATAGACATCTACGGCGAACCCATCCCCAACCTCTTCTGCGCGGGCGAGGCCTCCGGCGGCATGAGAGTGCATGGCCTTGGCAGGGTAATCACCAGCGGTTTTGTTGCAGGTAGAGCCGCGGCATCTGTAGATGAAAACGGCATTGCAACAGCCAGCACAGCCTTGAACCCCGATTTTGCAGGTTCCGAAACCAACGACCGCACAAAGACCAATAAGGCGGAATACTTCTCTTACAGGGGTCTTAGCCAGGCTACCATGACCCATTCCGAGAAGGAAGCCGAAATCGCCGAATGGCTTAAGAACAAAGAAAGCGGCGTTACCGTTGTAAAAGAAGAAAAAGTCGAAAAGAAAGACAATGTCTTTGAAGCCCAGTCCAACAACGGCTTCGGTGGCAAACTGAAGATCGAAGTTGCTGTGGAAGACGGTAAAATAATCGAAATCGAAATCACCGAACAGAGCGAAACCAAGGGCGTAGGCGATAGAGCACTTGTTAAGCTGGTAGAAGAAGCCAAAGAAAAGCAAACAGCCGACTTAGATGTCGTAACAGGCGCAACCGTATCATCTACCGCGTTTATGGAAGCCCTCCAAAAGGCGATGGACGCAGCCGGACTTAACTAATACCCCTATCTATATAGATGTAAAACCCAAAGGCGCTACTCGCCCAATATAAGGTTTTTCGTCTGATACATATAATTCCTAAGCGTGCCGGAATTTCCGGCACGCTTTTTTGTGTGGGAAATAAGGGGGGGAATGTGTAGTTAACTTTTAGAAGTTTAGTTAAAAAGCATATAATGCAAACAAAAAACAAAACACAGCAATAAACGCAAGAAAAAACACAACAAATAAGATTAAATGAGTTTGACACACCGTTTAATTGTGGTATACTGAGCGCAAATAAAAGGAGGTATCCTAATGAATAAGAAACTGGCAATTCTATTGTCTGCTGTCCTCATGCTCGTATCCCTGTTCCCTATGGGAATAGCGGAGACCGCCTACCAAGGCACAGGCCCCGGCTATGGTGGAGAACTCAAGGTCGAAGTGGTTATGGAGGGGGAAACCATCAAAGATATCCTTCTCCTTGAAAACAGAGAAAGTTCTCCCGTAGTAAAACGCGCTTTCCCCGCAATTCGCGATCGTATTCTCGAAGCGCAGACACCGGTGGTTGACAGCGTTTCCGCAGCCACATTCACTTCTTATGGCGTAAAGAGCGCCGTCGCTAACGCTCTGCGCGAGGCCGGAAAAGAAGTCGAAAAAATCACCTTTGACACAAAAGGCCCGGAAAAAGAACCCGTTACATTGGAACCCGTTAAGACGGATATCGTAATAATAGGCGGCGGCCCTGCAGGCCTTACCGCGGCCATTGCCGCTAAAGAAGCCGGCGTAGAGAACGTAATAGTTATCGAAAAGCTCGGCATCATAAGCGGAAACGGCAAGTTCGACATGAACTGCTTTGACGTTATTAACTCCAAGGCTCAAAAAGATGCCGGCATGGATTACACAAAAGAAATGTTTATCGAATCCAAGCAGAATGCAGGCGAAACACCTGAGCGTCTGCAGGCTTGGGCAGAAGGCGCCAACGAACAGGACGCTTGGCTGCGCAGCTTTGGCGTAGAGCTTAACCACTGCATGGGCGGCACTGTTCATATGGCGGAAGTCGATGCCTACGCAGGCGAAGAAATACAGGACGGTATGGAAGCACGTGTCCGCGAACTAAATGTTGATATACGCACCGATACAAAGGGTTACGACTTTGTTTTCGACGGAGATAAAGTAGTCGGCGTTAAGGTTCAACATTTAAACGAAAGCTATGACATTTTGGCTGATGCCGTAATTTTAGCAACTGGCGGTTTCTCTGCAAACAAAGAACTGCTTGCCAAATATGCACCCGGCGCAGAAATCGTAGCGACATCTAACCAGATGGGCGCAACAGGCGATTTCGTCCCGCTGTTTGAAAAATATGACTACCAGATTAAGAATATGGACGTATTGATCGTCTTTAAACAGATAATAAAACACCGTCGTGATCTTACGGGCGCCGGCGATGGTTTCATTTTCGTAAATGAAAACGGCGAACGTTTTGCGGACGAGAGCAGCTCAGGACTTGGCTTAGCTCACAAAATCCTTGAACAGAAAAAGGTTTTCTATATCTACGACCAAGCGCTGTACGATTCTTCTTACAGGCTCGTAAAACACAACAAGCTGGGCTACCATACCAAGGCCGACACATTGGAAGAACTTGCCGCGGCGCTTAAAATAGATGCCGAAAACCTTAAAGCCAGCGTTGACGGCTACAACAAGGGCGTAGCAGGCGAAGCCCCCGATCCTTTCCGTGAAAAATCCTTCACCCGCCCCTTTGCTGCAGAAGGCCCCTACTATGGCGTGCAGATTGAATCCGCCATACATATGACCAAGGGCGGTGTCGTTACCGACGCAAAAGCTCGCGTGCTCAATAAAGACAATCAGGTTGTAGAAGGCCTGTACGCTGCCGGCGAAGTTACATGGATTAGCGGCGCATACAGCGCAGCCATGGTATTTGGCCGTATTGCAGGGCAGGAAGCCGCCGCTGTGGTGCTTCAGAAATAAACTGTAACAGATAATATCTAAGGAAACCCCGCACAATTCGTGGGCTAAGCTTTCGGCGGATTTTCCGTCATCTACTGCCCGTAAAAAGCTTGATTTACAGCAAGTAAACCTGCACTTTGACGAAAACTTCACGAGCATAGAACCACCTAATTTGTGCGGTGTATCCCTAAATAAATTACCAAAAACTGCCGATAAAGTTTAAACGCTTTGCCGGCAGTTTTATTTGGATTTTATTATATTAATAAAGATATTTATGCATAAAAACGGAAGAGAGTTTTAAAAATATGCTGTACAGGCTATATAATATGCAAGCAAATAATAGGCAAACAAAATTGTGCTGATACATTATGTATAAGCAATCCCGCAGAATTTGTTTGTGTTGTAGTAAAATTAATACCAAACATTAATGCTTTGATAAACTTGTCTTTTTCTGTTTTTGCTTTGAGCAGTTACGGAAACCAAACGTTGGTTTTTCCTACTT
>JAUNLY010000021.1 GCA_030532025.1 Eubacteriales bacterium | reverse complement strand
GTCTTTTGTCTGCGTGTCTTTTATTTGGTCTTCTTTAATTTGCGCGTATTTTAGTTTAGTTTCTTCTAATGGAAATTTAAGGGGTGTTTCTGGCATAAGCACTGCGTTCTCTTGCCAAGCGGGATCCTTTACCATAAGGTAAGGGCTTGGTTCGTGTGCTTTTTGCGTAATTTCCTCTTTAGTAGGATTTATTTTTTCTGTGATTTGTATTTGCTGTACGACAGATGGGGGCGCAACAGGCTTTTCTTTTTCTATAAAGAAAGGCGCCGGTGTGCTCTTTGCAATGCCTTCGCTTAAAGCTTCCTCCACGGCGTAAAATATGGCGTTGTGCAGTTTTTTCTCGTCAGAAAAGCGCACCTCCCATTTGTTGGGGTGCACGTTTACATCAACTTTATTAAACGGCATTGTAATATAGAGCACTGCCATTGGGAAGCGGCCTATCATAACGCGCTGGCGCACGGCTTCTTCTAAGGCCTTTGAAACAAGCATGCTCTTAAACGCTCTGCCGTTTATAAAAAAGTTCTCGTGGTTGCGGTTGCCGCGGGAGGCTTCCCCGACACCCACAAGCCCTTCTACTATAATGCCGTTTTCGGTTCGGTTTACCTTTTTTGTGGCTTTTAAGGTTTGCAAACCGTAGACGGCCAAGAAAGCGCTTTCGAGCTTGCCGTCGCCTGCGCTTAAATAAACGGTGTTGTTGTCTGATTTAAAGCGGAATGAAACTTCAGGGTGGGAAAGAATAAGCATGCGCATAAGGTCGGACACGAGCCCCGCCTCCTGCGATGGTTTTTTTAGGAAATCCCGCCTTACGGGGGCGTTAAAAAATAAGTCCGAAACCGTTATAGATGTGCCTTCGGCGCAAGAAGCCGGCTGTATATCCTGTATTTCGCCACCTGTGTTTAAAAGCTTTATGCCGCTTGCTGCATTTTTCTGCCTTGTTAAAAGCGTAACACGGCTTACGGCCGCAATAGAGTGTAGGGCTTCACCGCGGAATCCTAATGTCTGAACGGAAAAAAGCTCGTCCGACTTAAAAAGCTTGCTCGTTGCGTTTTTTTCAAAAGCAAGTACCAAGTCTTCTTCGGCAATGCCTGCGCCGTTGTCAACCACTTTTATCTTATCCAAGCCACCGCGAGTAATTTCTACGGTGATGCCTGTAGCACCTGCATCTAAGCTGTTTTCAACAAGCTCTTTAACCACTGCTTGCGGGCGCTCTACAACCTCGCCCGCGGCGATTTTGCCTATAACCTCTTGTGATAATCTGTGTATTTTACCCATTACAGCTTCCTCGCTTTTTCTTTGAGCAGGTACAGGTAATTTAGAGCCTCAACCGGATTCATGTTGAACACGTCAAGGTTGGCTACTTCTTCTATAAGCTCTGTCTTGCCTATATCCATAATGGAGACTTGCTTGTCCCCGCGGTTTTTTTCCATAATGCCCGCAGCCAAAGAACCTGCGTTTATATTGTTGGCTTCAAGGCGGGCTTGTATCTGCCTTGCACGGTGCAAAAGCTGTTTAGGCAGCCCTGCAAGCTTTGCCACGTATACGCCGAAAGATTTATCTGCCCCACCTTGTACTATTGTGTGCAGGAAAACGGCTTCTTCGCCCATCTCCTTTACGGCTACACTTACGTTTTTAACGCCGTCCATATTGCCCTCAAGCTCGCTTAGCTCGTGGTAGTGCGTTGCAAACATGGTTTTGGCACCGCATTTGGTTTTATCCGCCAAGTATTCTACGGCGGCCCAAGCTATTGAAAGCCCGTCAAGAGTACCCGTACCGCGGCCTATCTCGTCAAGTATTATTAGGGAATTGCTTGTAGCATTGCGGAGTATATAGCTAAGCTCATTCATCTCCACCATAAATGTGGATTGACCGCCGGCAAGGTCGTCAGATGCCCCTATCCTTGTATATATATTGTCAGACAGGGGGATATCCGCTTCTTCCGCCGGTACAAAAGAACCCATGTGCGCCATAAGCGCTATAATTGCAGTCTGGCGCATATAGGTGGATTTACCGCCCATGTTTGGCCCCGTAACTATTAACATACGGGAATCGTCTTGGTTTAGCAGAGTGTCGTTTGGTACAAAGCTGCTGTCCTTTATTGTTTTTTCAACCACAGGGTGGCGGCCTTTAACTATATGCAAATTGCCCTCTGTATTTATATTGGGGCATACATAGTCGTTTTCAAGCGCTGCAAGGCTTAAAGATAAGAGCGCGTCAATTGTTTTAAAGCCCTCCGCCGTTTTTTGCAGAAGCGCTATGTCTTGAGAGAGCCTTTCTCTTATCTCTATAAATAATTTATATTCAAGCTGTACGGATTTTTCGTCCGCACCCACTATTTTGCTTTCTATTTCGCGCAGTTTTTCTGTTGTGTAGCGCTCGCTGTTTGCAAGCGTCTGGCGACGCTCATAACGCTCAGGCACCAAGGCGTAATTGGATTTTGTTACCTCTATATAATAGCCGAAAACGCGATTGTACTGTATTTTAAGGTTTTTGATGCCCGTCTTTTTCTTTTCTTCTTCTTCAAGGTCTAAAAGCCATTGTCTGCCTAAAAGCGAAGCGTCCCTAAGCTCGTCAAGTTCCTTTGAGTAGCCTTTTTTTATAATGTTGCCGTCGGTAATGGTTACAGGAGCGTCCTCGTTTATGGAGGAATATAAAAGCGCTTCTATGTCATCAAGTGGCACCAAAAGAGACACTGCGTTTTTAATTCCTAGGGAAGTACTTTGAGATAATAGATTTTTAATCGGGTGCACCTGTTTTAAAGAACGCAATAGCGCAAGTGCATCTCTTGCATTAAAAGAGCCAAAGGATATACGGGAGAGAAGTCGCTCCATATCGTATACTTTTTTCAAAATCTCTATAATTTCTTGCTGGAGCACTACGTTGTTTTTAAGCTCTTGCACGGCTCTTAAGCGAGTTAATATTTTATCTTTGTTTAATAAAGGCTGTTCAACCCAGTTTCTAAGTAGCCTGCCTCCCATAGCGGTTACGGTTTTATCTAGCACCCACAAAAGGCTACCTTTAAGGTTTTTGTTGCGCAGGGATTCGGTTATTTCAAGGTTGCGTCTGGTAGCTTCGGGGAGTGGCATAGTATCCCCGGAGTTTATTATTTTTATATGGTTTATATGGGGTAGAGACACTTTTTGAGTGTCTTGTAAATATATAATGAGCGCCCCCGCCGCTTTAATAAGCGTAGGGCTATTAAGCCCAAGAGCGTCAAGCGACTGCACAGCAAAATGGCTTTTAAGCGCATTTCGAGATTTGTCGAGCGAAAAATAGCTTTCGGGTACCTGCTGTATATAAGCGTTGATTGTAAAAAGCGCTTCCCTGTCGGCGGTTATAATTTCGCCAGGAGTTTCAGCGCTAAGTGCAAGCAGTATGCCATCTTTGCCGTTTGAAAATTCTCGCACGAAAAATTCGCCTGTCGTAAGGTCGCAGGCGGCCAGTGAAGATTGCTTGCCTTTAATATATACAGAATACAGGAAATTGTTTCTCTTTTCCTGTAATGCATTGTGGTCCGTAACCGTGCCGGGCGTTATTATGCGCACGACTTCCCTTTTTACAAGGCCTTTGGCTTGCTTGGGGTCCTCTACTTGCTCGCATATGGCTACCTTGTAGCCTTTTTCTATAAGCTTTGCAATGTATGTGTCTGCCGAATGCCAAGGCACACCGCACATGGGAGCACGCTCGGGTAGTCCACATTCCTTTCCGGTAAGCGTCAATTCCAGCTCTTGAGATACCGTAACGGCGTCTTCAAAGAACATCTCATAGAAGTCGCCGAGACGGTAAAACAATATAGCGTCGGGATTTTGCTGTTTTGTTGCAACATAGTGTTGCATCATGGGGGATAGATTCGCCAATTAAATATTCACCAAATTAATTGATTATTATTAGCAGCCGGAGCAGCCGGCGCAGTTGCCCTGGCAAGCGCTTGGGGGCAGCAATTCGCTCTGCAGTGCCATGTTTACGCTTTCCATAAGCGTATTAAACTCCTGCCTGTATTCGCTTAGCTTCTGCATGTCGCTGTGGGACATTATCTTGGTTTTAAGTTCTTCCATTTTGTGGCCTATTTCGTTAAGCTCGTCCTTGTTGGGAGTATCCTCAAGGCTTTTTTCTTGGAAGCTTATTCTTAACTGCTCATATTCTGATGAAAGCGCCACAAGCGCCGGATTTGTGTTGGCTTTTTCTTCTTGTTCCGTCATCTTCTTAAAAACATCGCTGTTTTTTAATTCCTCACCGAGTTCTCTTGCTTTTTGAAGTATTGTTTCGTTCATTATATTTTCTCCTTTCCTCGCAGCGTGTTGCTGCCGTAAGCCGTAATTTCTACGGGCACTATATCGCCCGCTTTGGCGTTTTTAAAGTTGAAGTTAACGCTTATGTTGCGACCGGTTTTGCCGGTAAGCATATTATCGCTTCTGCGTGAGAGGCCTTCAACCAGAACCTCATGCACGGTGCCTACTTGGGAAGCTAAAATTTCTTTTGTTATGTTTTCTTGTAGGCTTATGAGCTTTTCAAGGCGTGCGCTTGCCGTTTCTTTATCTATCATACCCTGCATTGTTGCGGCCTTGGTGCCTTCCCTTGGGCTGTATATAAATGTAAATGCAGCGTCAAAGCGTACTTCTTTAACGAGCGAAAGCGTTAAATTAAAGTCCTCTTCGGTTTCTGTTGGGAATGCGGCAATTATATCTGTGGTGATACCGATATTTGGCACGGCTTTGCGCAAAAGTTCTACCTTTTGTTTGTAGCTCTCTATATTATACCGCCTATTCATGAGCTTAAGCACGCGGTCAGAACCTGACTGAACAGGCAAATGCAAATGAGGACATAAAGACTTGCTCCTTGCATATTCCTCTATAAGCGCTTCCGATAAGTCCTTGGGGTGGCTTGTCATAAAGCGAAGGCGTGGCACGCCAAGCTCGTCTAATTTGCGTAAAAGCTCCGGAAAGCTTATATCTCCGCTGCCTATACCGTAGGAGTTTACATTTTGGCCAAGCAACATAATCTCTTTTGCGCCGTCCTTTAAAAGGGCTTCGGCTTCCAAAAGTATGTCGCTTGATTTTCTGGAGCGCTCCCTGCCGCGTACATATGGCACTATGCAATATGTGCAGAAATTATTACAACCCTGCATAATAGATATATAGGCCTTAGTCTTGCTCTCCCTAAGCACCGGAAGCCCCTCTGCTAAGGTTGAATCTTCTTTGGATACCATAAAGCAGCGTTCGCCCGTGCTTATACAATTGTACAGTATTTCGGGCAATTTGTACAAGTTGCCTGTGCCAAATGCGAAATCCACAAAGGGGTAACTTTCAAGTATGTTGTCAGCCATGCCTTGGGATTGCATCATGCAACCGCACACGCCTATGAGCATCTCCGGGCGTTCCTTTTTTATTTCCTTAAGCCATATAATATTGCCGAGCGCACGCCTGTTGGCGTTATCGCGTATACAGCAGGTGTTAAAGAGAACTATGTCCGCTTCTTCTCTTGTTTTGGCGGGCTGCATTCCCATCATGTTCATCATACCGCTTATCTTCTGCGAGTCATGCTCGTTCATCTGACAACCGTATGTAACTATGTGATAAGTTTTAGGACGGTTTTTAATGGCGGCGACGGTATGCGCAAACTGCCTTTGCTCGTCTATCTGCTCTTTTGGTATGTTTATAATTGTGTCACTCATTTTCTTCCTCTGTTCTTCCGCACATGGGGCAACGCTCTAATTGCGGTGCCGCCGTTTGGGCGCGTTTTCTTGTCATCTCCAATATGCCAAGCTTTGTAAAGCCCAACACATCGGTCTTTATACGGTCTTCCTTTAAGGCTTCTAAAAAGAAGTCAAGCAGTTTGTCGTATTGCTTAGGTTCCTGCATATCTATAAAATCTATAAGTATTATGCCGCCCGTTTTTCTTATACGGAGTATGCGGGCTATCTCCTTTGCAGCTTCAATGTTTACGCTTAGATAATGTCCTTTAGTGCTTAGATGCGAGTTTACATCTATAACCGTCATGGCTTCGCAAGGGTCTATTACTATGCTTGCACCGCTTTTTAAGGGGATTTTTCTGCGCAATGCCTTTTTATATTGCTCTAATGCGTTTTTATATTGCATGGGGTTTTGCATGTGTTTAAAAGGCTTAGCATATTTTTGAGCGGAGGATAGGTCGTTACAGTAAAATTCGTCTACGGGAAGTGTATTGTCTTTCAAAAAAATCTCAAGCGGGTTTTGCGACTCCGCTATAAGTCCCAGGGAGGAAAGCTCGTGGGCTTTACTCTTAAGTTCTTCAAATTGCTGTGTTAATTTTATTGCTTCCTGCTCAATTATTTCTGCGCTTTTAGAAATAGCCTTGCTGCGCATTACAAAGGAACCGCTTTTTTTAGGCAAAGCCTTTAAAGTTTTAAGCATATCCTGCCTTTGCTTTTTATCCTCCACACGGCGGGATACGCCGTGTTTTAACGAATATGGCAGGTACATTATGTATTCGCCCGCAAAGCTTATATCTTGAGTTAAATAAGGGGCTTTTTTACCTACAGCAGGACGCTTAATCTGCACCAACACGCTGTCTCCACATTTGGTGTTTTCAAGCATTTCTGTGTGGGGCAAAAAACCTTCCTGTCCGCCCAAATCTGCAAAGCAGGCGTTAATTGAAGGTATATTGCGGGTTATTTTGGCGAGATAAATGTCTCCCGGCTGTGCGCTTTCGCTTTTTGTCCAGGTTTCAAACTCGTGTAAAACGCCGTCCCGCAAAAAGGCATAACTGCTTGCGTTTTCTTTTGTGTCAAGCAGAACTGTGTTCATGCAAGCTCCAAGGGTACAAATTTATCCGCAAAAAGCCCTGTTCTAACAGGTATATAGTAGGGAGTTTCTTCTAAGCCTGCAAAGCTAGTAAGTGCGTTTATAACTGCGTCCGGCTTTGCCGTACCCGCTTCAGAAAGTGCTAAAAGGGCTTTTATGCCGTTGCCTTCTTCGCTCAAATTGTATATAAGCGGGCGCAAATCGTATTCTTTTTCGCCTTTTTTACTCTTTTTTATGGCAGGTATGCTTTTTTGTTCTAAAAAGGCGGGGATTGCCGCTATAAGTGCCTTTGCGTCCTCTAAAAACTCGTAGCGAACGGAGCAGGCCAAAAGTTGGCTCATGCCCGTTTTAGCCTTGTCGTCCTTTGTATGGGCTTCTATGGCGCGTATGCCCAATGGCAAAGATTCATTTAATTTATTTAAGAATGTTTCTGGTAAAACGCTCTCAGATAAGGGTATGTCCATAATTTCACGCTCGCCCGCCATATTAACACTTAAAGGGGCGGCGACAGACAGCAATATATGCGGGTTAAAGCCTTCTGAGTAGCATACAGGAAGCTCGCTTCTTCTAAGCGCCCGCTGTATTGTGCGCATAATATCCAAATGCCCTACATGGCGGAGCGACTTATCTATGGAATACACACAGCGCATTTTCATATCTTACACACCCCCGGAATTTTCTGTAGCCCACAGCCGTTACAGTTTTGGCGGCAGTCCTGCGTCTGTATCGCCTGCTTGGCTCTTTCGTTTTCTCTTTTGAGATAGTTTTTTCTTATGCCTATGTCAAGCAAATCCCAAGGGAGTATTTCGTCGTAGTCTCTCTCGCGGTTTGCGTAAAAGGGCATGTCTATGCCGGCGTTTTCAAATGCCTTTTGCCAGCGTTCAAAAGAGAAATATTCCCGCCATGAGTCGAGCATTGCACCGTCCTTAAACGCTAAGTACAGGGCCTTTGTCATGCGCCTGTCGCCCTTTGCAAGGCAGGCTTCAAGCAGGCTAAGCTCCGCCTCATGCCAGTTGTACTGTACGCCTTTTATCTTAATAAGCTTTTGTTTTAAGTATTTTTGCTTTTCTATAAGTGTTTCAAGGCTGTCCTGCGCTGCCCATTGGAAAGGTGTAAAGGGCTTTGGAACAAAGTTTGATGTGCTTACGGTAATCCTAAGCCCCCTTGGGCGGGAGCCTTTAGGCAGACGGAAATATTCCTCGCTTACCTTTTGAGCCAAATCCGCAATGCCGTCCAAGTCTTCGTATGTTTCCGTGGGCAGACCTATCATAAAATATAGTTTTACGCTGCTGTAACCGAGTATAAAGGCTTCGCTTACAGAGCGCATAAGGTCTTCTTCTGTTACACGCTTGTTTATAACGTCCCTAAGGCGTTGAGTACCGGCTTCCGGCGCTAAAGTGAGTGAACTTTTTTTAACACGGCTTGTTTCCTTTAGGGCGTTGTTAATCTTACTGTCAAGCCTTAGACTGGGTAGGGATACGGACACGCGCTTTTGTTCAAACTCGTCCATAAGCCCCTTTACAAGTGGTTCAAGTTGTGAATAATCCCCCGTGGAAAGGGATGAGAGCGATATTTCTTCATAACCTGTTGATGCGACCTGACATTTCGCCAAATCTAAAAGGTTTTCGCAGCTGCGCTCTCTTACGGGTCTATACAGCATGCCCGCTTGGCAGAACCTGCAGCCCTGTGTGCAACCGCGCATAATTTCAAGCACTATCCTGTCGTGCACGGCCTGTGTAAATGGCACCGGTACGCTTTTTGGGAAAGGCAAGGTTTCTATGTTTTTTTCTATCCTGCGCTTAATAGGGTAGGGTGCATTGTCTTTAATGGGCTTAAATTTCTTTATAGTACCGTCTTCGTTGTAGGAAGTATTATAAAGGCTTGGCACATACATACCCTCTATTTCGGACAGGCTTTCTATTATCTCTTTGCGTGTTTTGCCCGCCTTTTTTCCGCGGCGCACACACTCGGTCATTTCGACTATTGCGGTTTCTCCGTCTCCCATGGAGAATGCGTCTATAAATTCGCTCAAGGGTTCTGGGTTGCAAGCGCAAGGGCCGCCCGCAACTATTATAGGGGCGTCTTCCTTCCTGTCGCGGTTTAATACTTCAATACCGCCAAGCTCAAGCATGTGCAGTATGTTTGTATAGCTCATCTCATATTGGAGGGTGAAACCTACTATGTCAAAACTATAAAGTGGCACCTTGTTTTCGAGCGAAAAAAGCGGGATTTCTTCTTGTTTTAATTTTTCTGCCATGTCGCTCCAAGGCATGCAAACCCTTTCGCACAGTGTGTCGGATTGGTTGTTTAATATGTCATACAGTATTTTCATGCCAAGGTGGCTCATTGCCACTTCGTAGGTATCCGGAAAGCAGAATGCGAAATGCATATCATCTGCCTGTTTTTTGCGCGAAACGGCGTTAAGCTCTCCGCCTATATAGCGGGAGGGTCTGTCCACCGTGTCGAGTATTTTTTCTAATTTTTGTCTTTGTTTATCAGTCAACATATTATCGCCTCAGTTGTTTTATAGTCGCGTTTATGTATCCGTCTTCTTTTTGTTCTATTATGGCATAGCTTCCATTTAAAAGTGCACCGGGGTTTACAAACAGTATGCCGTCCTTCCAATTTACCATGGGGCTGTGCGTATGCCCAAAAACGCATATGTCAGCCTCTTGCTCCTTGCAACGGTAAAGCAATGAAAGCATTTCGTACTTTACCCTGTACCTGTGCCCGTGACACAGGAATATCCTTTTGCCGTGGTATAATATGAGTTTCTCATGTTGTTCGCCGAAGGCAAAATCGCAGTTGCCAGGGACAGCATAAAACTCGTTAAAATTATCCTTATATTTAAGTGCGCTTGTAAGCCCATCGCCCGCAAACAAAAGCCCTTGTGCAAGCGTTTCTTGCTCTATAAGCCTTTGCAGCTTAGTTTGGGCATTGTGTACATCACTTACCGCAAGCCATATCATAAAGGTATGCCTTTAATTTTTCGAGCGCCTTTGCACGGTGGCTTATTGCGTTTTTCTTTTCGGGAGAAATTTCTGCAAGCGTTTTACCGTTTTCCACAATTAAAAGCGGGTCATAGCCAAAACCGTATTTACCGCTCGCTTTTTCTGCGATGCTGCCGTAAAGCTCTCCTATGAAAACCTGCGTTTTGGCCTCCGGTATGGACAGAGCCAAGGCGCATACAAATTTTGCTTCCCTGTCTTTTATGTTTTGCATTTCAAGAAGTAGCTTTTCGTTGTTTTTCTCATCATCTCCATGAATGCCGGAATAGCGTGCGCTGTATATGCCGGGGGCGCCGTTAAGGGCTTTTACGCTAAGGCCGGAATCGTCTGCGATGCAGGGGAGTCCCGTATACTTTAAAGCGGTTTCGGATTTAATTGCGGCGTTTTCGGAAAACGTCGTGCCGTTTTCTTCTATGTCTGAAGTAAAACCGACCTCTGCAAGCGTTTTTATGCTAAAACCTTTTCCTAAAATTGCGGCTACTTCCTTAGCTTTGTTTTTGTTTTGGCTTGCAAGCACTATTTGGCAGGGTATAGAGAAGTTTTTTAAATATTGCATTAAAACCAATTGTTGCACAAACTGTATATGACGGATACCCCTTAAAGCCATATCCACCAATGTGTTTAAGGCTTCCTTGCTAAAGGGGTTTTGTTCTCCTGTGGCCTGAAGCTCTATTATATTACCGTTTTCGTCCGCCACTACGTTCATGTCCGTCTCGGCGTTTGAATCAAGGCTGTAATCGAGGTCTAACCTGTAGTTTTTTTCAACTATGCCACAGCTTACCGCGGCAACTTGGCGCACAATAGGGCTTTGGGAGATGAGCTTTTCTTCCATCATTTTGTCAACAGCCAAACATAAAGCGACAAAACCACCCGTTACGGAGGCGGTTCTTGTGCCACCGTCTGCCTGTATAACGTCGCAATCTATGGTTATTGTATTCTCGCCGAGCTTAAACAGGTCCACCGCTTGGCGCAGGGAACGCCCTATAAGACGGCTTATTTCAACGCCACGGCTGTCCCGCTTTGCGTCGTCCCGTCTTTTGCGGCTAAGGGTGGAGCCAGGTAGCATGGCGTATTCCGCCGTAAGCCAGCCCTGCCCGCTTCCCTTTAAAAAGGGAGGTACACCTGTTTCGACCGAGGCCGTGCAAAGCACCTTAGTGTTCCCGAAGGATACAAGGCAGCTCCCCGCGGCATTTTGCATTACATTTGGCTTTATAGCTATATTGCGCATTGCTCCTCCTAAAAATAAAAAGCGCCTGCTGGTTTTTGGCAAGCGCTCAATACACAAAACATCAGACGATTATGTCGCCCTCGTTTTCGACAGGACTTTCCTCCACGCTGCGTATAGCCCAGCGAGCTATAACCATGGTTGTGTCCTCGTTGCCGACCTTAAGGCGCACGGTGTCTTCGCGAAGGCCTGCAACAGTGCCGTAGATACCGCCTATTGTGCAGATGCGATCGCCCACTTTGATGTTTGCGAGCATCTCTTTTATTTTCTTGTCCTTTTTACGCTGGGGACGAATGAGCATAAAATAGAAAACAACGAATATAAGTATCATGGGCAAGAAGCTTGTAAGCAAAGCTGCCACGGTGTTTGGCTGTTCTGCTGCTACTGCCGCTGCGTCGCCCGTTGCGGCTACATCGCTTGCCGCTGCTGCAGTTTCCTCTGCGACTACGGATACGATGCCAAAAAGTTTTTCAAGCATGTGTAGAATACCTACCTTTCAGAATATCTCGGCTATTATATCAACAATCTCCCTTCGGTGCAACTATTGCGAACATAGCATAAGTATGTTATAATTTCTTGGATAACGCACGCAGGCGGATGGGATGCTTGTGCCCTTTTATAGGGTGGCTCACCGGTAAAGCCTGCGGAGGAAAAAACAAGGAGGATTGTATTATGGCAGTTATCTCAATGAAACAGCTGTTGGAAGCGGGCGTGCATTTTGGCCACCAAACCAAACGCTGGAACCCCAAAATGAAACCCTATATCTTCACACAGCGCAACGGCATCTATATTATAGACCTGCAGAAGACCGTACGCAAAATAGAAGAAGCGTACGCTTTTATCCGTCAGGTATCGTCTGAGGGCAAGTCTATACTGTTTGTCGGCACCAAAAAACAGGCGCAGGAAAGCATAGAGCAGGAAGCACAGCGCTGCAACCAGTTCTACGTAAGCAACCGCTGGCTCGGCGGCATGATGACCAACTTTGCAACCATCAAAACAAGGGTGGATCGCCTAAACGAACTCGACGAAATGGAAGAAAAAGGCCGTTTTGATCTTCTCCCCAAGAAGGAAGTAGCCAACCTTTTAAACGAACGCGAAAAGCTTACCCATAACTTGGGTGGTATACGCGAAATGAAAAAGCTCCCCGGCGCACTCTTTGTGGTAGACCCCAAAAAAGAACACATAGCCGTTGCGGAAGCACGCACGCTGGGCATACCGATTGTCGCAATTATAGACACCAACTGCGACCCGGACGAAGTGGACTACCCAATCCCCGGCAACGACGATGCCATACGTGCAGTTAAGCTCATAGCCGGCAAAATGGCGGACGCCGTCATCGAAGGCCGTCAGGGCTATCAGGAAGCCGACGGACAGGAAAATACCACTACAGAAGAAACACAAGAAAACTAATCAGGAGGAAAAAATGGAAATCACATCGGCGATGGTAAAAGAACTGCGTGACCGTACGCAGGCAGGCCTTATGGATTGCAAAAAGGCCCTTATAGAAGCAAATGGCGATATGGATCGTGCCATAGAAATTTTACGCGAAAAAGGTTTGGCGGCGTCCAACAAGAAAGCCGGAAGAGTTGCAGCAGAAGGTATGGTAGACAGCTACATACACATGGGTGGCAAAATCGGCGTGCTTGTAGAAGTAAACTGCGAGACAGACTTCGTTGCAAAGACAGACAAATTTAAAGGTCTCTGCCACGACGTTTCCCTGCAGATTGCTGCCAGCAACCCGCAGTTTGTTTCAAGGGAAGATGTTCCGCAGGAAAACTTGGACAAAGAACGCGAAATACTGCGCGCACAGGCTCTTAATGAAGGCAAGCCCGAAAAAATCGTTGACCGCATGGTCGAAGGCAGAATCGAAAAATATTACAAAGAAGTATGCCTTATGGAACAGCCCTTTGTTAAGAACCCCGACATCAATATTTCCGACCTTGTAAACGAAGTTGCACTTGCGAGCGGAGAAAAAATCTCCATACGCCGCTTTGTGCGCTTTGAGTGCGGCGAGGGCATCGAGCGCAGAGGAGCCTGCAACCTTCAGGCAGAAATCGACGCCTTAACTAAAAAGAACGACTAATTAAACTAATATACAAAGGGGTACATAGTACCCCTTTGCTTTTAGGCAAGTATCTATGTATGCTTTGCCTATTTGAGGTAAAAGCGGGGGTAGAAGCGGTTGTAAAAGCGGAGGGGAGTTTTTTAACCTTTGCTATTAAGGTATAGAAATGCAAGCTTTCTAAAACTTGCAGCTGTACTGCCTGTTAAGGCTTAATATAGTCATGGGGCTTTACTCCATGAATCCCCCAAATTACTTTGTTTATATTCTGAGGGTACTTTGTACCTTTTTTTATAGGAGGTTATTATGAAAAGGGTAATGCTCAAACTAAGCGGCGAAGCCTTAGGCAAGGACGGCTGGCTGTTTGATTTTAGCAAGATAGATGCTGTTGCAAAGGTTTTAACAGAGGTTCAAAAAAAGGGCTTTGAGCTGGCTGTGGTAATAGGCGGTGGCAACATTTGGCGCGGTCGCAAGGGTGCAAGCCAAAACATGAACCCCGTAACGGCCGACAGCATGGGCATGCTGTCAACGGTGTTAAACTGCCTTTGCGCAAAGGACGCCATAATACGCGCAGGCGGCAAGGCAAAGGTTTTCAGCGCAATAGATATGCCCTCTCTTTGCGACGGCTTTAGGGCGGACAAAGCGGACGAAGCATTAAAAGAAGGCTTTGTTACACTTTTTGCGGGCGGACTTGGAAGCCCCTTTTTCACGACCGATACGGCGGTTGTCCTTCGTTGTCTTGAAATAAATGCGGATATGCTTCTGCTTGCAAAAAATATAGATGGCGTTTACACGGCCGACCCAAATAGTGATCCTGACGCAAAGCTTATAAAAAGCCTAAGCTATGAAGACGCGGTAGAACAGGACCTGCGTGTTATGGACGCTTCCGCATTCCATATGCTAAGGGACAAAAAGTTCCCTCTGGTGCGTGTGTTTTCGCTCGATAAGGCCGAAAACATTTTAAAAGTGCTTGATGGCGACGACATGGGCACGGTGCTTTTCCCTAAATCATGAAATATCTGCGCAGGCTGGTGTGGTATTTAGCGTCAAAGCTGTTCATTATAGTTTTGGTGCTGGGTTTGTTTACCATATCTTTTTACTTCTCAATGAATATGTCTAATATATATATCATATTGAAGGACGGCATGGCGCTGCGCGCGCAGACCGTATTGGTAGAGGAAGACCCATCACGCCTTGACAACTATTTTTCGCCTACCTACCTTTTAAGAGACCCCGTTTTAAACACCTTAAAGGACGGCACAAACCCCTATGTGCGTTACGACATAACGGGTATAGACCACAGGCTTAAAATGGAGTGGATGTGGTCTTGGCCGTGGGAAGATACCGCAAGGGCAACGGTGGTTGAGAGCATACCCCGTGTAGACGGCAGAATACGCTCAAGCTACAAGGCCACAACGCCGGAGGAGCAGTGGCCCGTGCCTAAATGGCAGAGCGGCAGGTATGATATTGTTTTGACGAGGGAAGGCGGAAGATGGAGAATAAAAAACATGGTATTGACGCAGGTGCTGCAGGAGCCTTGAATATACAGTTGGCTCCGCTTGCCGGCATAAGCGATGCCCCTTTTAGACTTATTTGCTTTTCTATGGGGGCAAGCCGTTGTACAACCGAGATGATATCCGCCCAAGGCTATCTTACCGCCCCTAAAAAGAGCATAGGCTATAAGCATCTTCTTGCAAAATTTAAAGGGGAGGGCGAGCTGTACGCACAGCTTTTCGGTAAGGACCCCGTGTTTTTTGCACGTGCAGCAAAAAACCTTGAAGCTTTAGGGCGCTTTGACGGCATAAATATAAACATGGGTTGTCCTGCGCACAAGGTTGTGGGTTCAGGCAGCGGTTCTGCGCTTATGCGGGATATTAAGCTTGCGGCAAGCATAGTTGCGGCAGTTAAAAAGGCTGTTAAACTTCCCGTAAGCGTTAAAATGCGGCTCGGCTGGGACAGCGATATATCCGTACCTTTTGCTAAAATGCTTGAGCAAGAAGGTGCAGACGAAATAATTTTGCATGGTAGAACAAAAACCATGCAGTTTAGCGGGCGTGTTAATTTAGAAGCCATAGGCAATGTCGTTCAAAGCGTAAAAGTACCCGTTATAGCAAACGGAGATATTTTTACATTAAAAGACTTTCGCGACACGATTATTGAAACGCATTGTGCGGGTGTTATGGTAGGGCGTGGTGCTCTTGGCAATCCCTTTATATTTAAAGAGATTTCTTCGTTTATAAAAGGAGAAAACTATGCCGCTCCCGATTTAAGAGAAAGGGTTAATTTGGCGCTTTATCACGCCAAAATGCTCGCCAAATGGAAGGGCGAAGACAGGGCCGTGCTTGAGATGCGCAAGCATTTTGCATGGTATATAAAGGGAGAAAGGGGCGCTTCGCAATTCAGGCGTGAAATTAACACACTTAACTCCTTACAGGAAGTAGAAAAAGCCTTTAATTTATTTATAGAGGGAGAGGGCAAATAAAATGCAGCAGGACATGCACACAGGCCACAGGGAAAGGTTGCGCAAGCGTTTTTTTCAGGTTGGCCTAAGGGGCTTTTCGGAGCATGAGGTGCTGGAACTGCTTTTAACCTTTGTAATACCACGCAAGGATACAAACCCCATAGCCCACGCCTTAATAAAACGCTTTGGAAGTTTGCATAAGGTGCTTGAAGCGAACTTGCAGGAATTAAAAGAAACAGACGGTATAGGCGATAACGCTGCGGCACTTATAATGCTAATGCTCCCGCTTATGCGCCAATACCTTATAAGCCGCCAAAAAGAACAGCGAGTTTTAAAAGACATAAGCGCCTACAAAGCCTATGCAAGAAGTTTGCTCATAGGGGAAATATATGAGCATTTTGAAGCCGTAGCTATAGATGCAAAGGGTTCCATTATAGCAAACAAGCGCATAGCTTCGGGTGATGAAGGGTTGGCGGTAATACCCATAAGACGGCTTATGAGTTTTTTGCTAAGCTCAGGCGCCTATGCGGTGCTACTTGCACACAACCACCCGCAGGGCGAAGCTGTGCCATCGCCTGATGATATAAAAATGACCCATAAAATACAGTCGCTTTGCCTTAGCTTAGGCATAAAAACGGCGGATCACATAATAATAGCCAACACAAAAGCGTACAGCTTTAGAGAGAATAATTTGCTAAATGGAGGACAATATGGCAAGACAGAGACACCGGAGCAGGTTTTTGACTAAACTTATTTTCTTATTAATATTACTTTTTATAATAGCTTATGTTGCCATGTTCGTATATCAGCTTTTTCTGGAGCTAACTATGCCTAAGGCTAAGGGCGATACGCAGGCGATTATAGTTCTTGGCGCACAGGTTAAAGAGGATGGCAATCCAAGCGTACAGCTTGAGCTTAGGCTACAAAAAGCGCTCGAAGCCTACCAAGAAAAACCACGCTATATTGTTGTTACCGGTGGACAAGGGAAGGACGAGCCTAGGCCGGAAGCCCATGTCATGTTCGATTGGCTTGTGCAAAACGGCGTTCCTAAAGAGCATATACTGCAGGAAGACAAGAGTAAAAGCACTAAAGAGAATATAAAAAACGCACTGGCGCTGTTGTCGGAAAACACAACTGTAGCAATAGTTACAAGCGACTACCACTTGCCCCGTGCCTTGCAAATAACAAGGGATTTAGGCGTAAAACAGCCCGAAGGCATACCAAGCCCCATAAAGTCTGAATACTGGCTTAAAAACCACGCGCGCGAGGCGCTCGCATGGGGCAAGTATTTTTTGGACAAGTTTTTATAATGTGCTATTGACAGCGTTTTGTTAAAAGTGCTATATATTTGAATGTAACGTTGTTATCAAAGGAAGTGATTTTGTATGGATCCTGAGCCTCGACCGAGTAATATAGTTCTAAAAAAATACGCCGGTACGGGGCACTTATGTTCCGCCGGAATATAAGACTAATCTCAAACCTTAATGCTTTGATAAACTTGTCTTTTTCCGTTTTATCTTTGCATTAACGATTTAGATTAGTAGAAGGAGGTTTATACATGATAGAGTTTTTCATTTCGGACGGTATGCAGCTGTCCAAGACCGATTTGCCTGCCAGCGGGGGCTGGATTAACATGGTAGCCCCAGACGAAGGCGAGATACAGAAAATAGCAAGGCGCTATAGACTTGATACAGCAGTTATAAAGTATGCACTGGACTTGGACGAACGCTCCCGTATAGAAACAGACGACGATTACACCATGATTTTGGTTAATATACCTGCACTTGAAGAAGACAACCACACGGAACTTTATACAACTATTCCTTTATCTATTATAGTAGTGGACGATGTTATTATTACAGTCTGCTCGGAAGAAACGCAAATACTGCGTAACTTTAAGGAAGGCATGTCCCGCTCCTTCCGCTCGCAGATGCGTTCCCGCTTTATCTTGCAAATACTCTACGGCATGTCCGTGCTTTTCCTAAACTACCTGCATGTTATAGATAAAAAGAGCGAGCAGGTGGAGGATAAGCTGCGCAAGTCCACCAAAAACCGAGAGCTTATAGAAATGCTCCGCCTTGAAAAAAGCTTGCTTTACTTTACAACCGCCCTAAAATCCAACGAAGCGGTTATGAAAAAACTTTTCCGTTCGGAGCTTATACGCAAATATCCGGAGGACTCCGACCTGCTTGAAGACGTAATAGTAGAAAACGAACAGGCGATAGAGATGGCGAATATATATTCCGGCGTTTTAAGCGGTCTTATGGATGCCTATGCTTCGGTTATATCAAACAACCTAAACATAGTAATGAAAGTACTTGCCATAGTAACGCTTGTTATGAGCGTCCCCACCATGATTTTTAGCGCCTATGGTATGAACGTAAATTTAGCCGGTATGCCATTCGCCACACACCCAAACGGCTTTTGGATTATAATAGGCTTTTCCTTAGTAATAAGCATAATCGTATCGCTTATATTCAGCAAAACAAAGCTATTTAAATAACTATTTAAATAAAGGAAACAATAAAGAAAACACAGTGTTAAATCATAGCACAAAAAAACAATCGCAACAGGACGATTG
>JAUNLY010000136.1 GCA_030532025.1 Eubacteriales bacterium | reverse complement strand
GCGGTTAAGGGCTGATAAGGCTAATTAAAAGTCTTAATGCAAAGAGTTATAAAGCATTTTGTCGCTTTTGGTTAGGCAAAATAAGGCAAAGCAAAAACAGAAAATCCTGCGTTTCTCTATGCATTAACGATTTGGATTAGTACAACAAAAATTTCGTGAGCATAGAACCACCTCATTTGTACTGTGTATCCTTAGTATAAGCATCAATGCTTTTATTAACACTTAAAGAAATAAACTTTTGCAAATAAACAAACGCCTGAGAGTAGAACCCCAAGGCGTTTTGTTTATGCTTATTTTATCGCCATTATATTTTACTTGTTTCTATACTATTAACCATAAATCACACGCAACCCTGTGCGAGCATAGCGTCTGCAACTTTAAGGAAGCCTGCAGCGTTAGCGCCAGCTGCATAATCTGTCGGGCTGCTGCCGTATAAAGAGGCCGCCTTAGAAACGGTTGCAAATATGTTTTCCATAATGGCGTGGAGCTTAGCGTCCACTTCTTTTTGGGTAAACGCCACAAACTGGGCATTTTGTCCCATTTCAAGGCCGCTTACGGATACACCGCCCGCGTTTGCAGCTTTTGCGGGCGCAAACAGCACATTGTTTTGCTTAAGGTAATGCACGGCATCTTTAGTGGAGGGCATATTAGCACCCTCTGCAACGGCTTTAACGCCGTTTTTGACGAGCGCCTTGGCTCCATTTAGCGGAAGCTCGTTTTGCGTGGCACAGGGGAGCGCAACATCGCAAGGTACTTCCCATATGCCTTGTGAGCCCTCGTGATAGGATAAGCCCTTTTCATGGGCGTATGCGCTAATCCTTTCGCGGCGGTTTTCTTTTATATCTTTCATTAATTCAATATCTATGCCGTTTTCGTCCACAACAAAGCCTTGCGAATCGCTCATGGCGACGGGGGTTGCACCGAGTTCTTTGGCTTTTTGTGCAGCGTATAAAGCCACATTGCCGCTGCCGGATAGCACCACCCTTTTGCCCTTAAGGCTATCGCCCGCATGGTTAAGCATAGCCTCGGTAAAATAGCAAAGCCCATAGCCTGTGGCTTCTTTTCTGCCCAGGCATCCGCCATAGCTTAGCCCTTTACCCGTAAGCACGCCGGAGTATTCCCCCACAATGCGCTTGTATTGGCCAAACATAAAGCCTATTTCGCGCGCACCTACGCCTATATCCCCCGCAGGAACGTCTATGTTTGCGCCTATGTGCCGGTAAAGCTCTGTCATAAGGCTTTGGCAGAAGCGCATAACTTCGCCCTCGGATTTGCCGTGCGGGTCAAAGTCCGCACCACCTTTACCGCCACCCATGGCGATACCGGTTAAAGCGTTTTTGAGTGTCTGCTCCATAGCTAAAAACTTAAGCGTGCTTAAGTTAACGCTTGGGTGGAAACGCATACCGCCCTTGTACGGGCCTATTGCGCCGTTAAACTGTACGCGGAATGCACGGTTGACCCTTAGTTTACCGCTGTCGTCTACCCAAGGCACGCGGAACTGTATAACCCTCTCCGGCTCTACAAAGCGCTCTAAAAGCGACTGCTGTTCGTATTCCGGATGCATGGATATAACCTTATCCAAGGAAGACAAAATTTCTTCCGCCGCCTGTAAAAACTCCGCCTCGTGGGCGTTTTTCCGCTCTAAGCTTTCAAGCACATTTTGAACGTATTTATTCATGCGAAAACCACCTCTCTACGAGCGCATTTTATATTTTTTAATGTCGCTTATCAATATAAAACTTGTATTTTTATTGCCTTTTTAGGCCTTTGTAAGCTCTAGTATTTGTCTACAAAATTGTATTTTAGTATGTGCCGTATACATGGTCCCTTAGTAATAACACATGGCAGCATCGCTCTCCCGCTTTGCCCATTATTTTAATAAAGCAAACACAGAACAACAAAAAGGCATGCTAATTTTTTTATAATTTTCCCTATATGTTTGTTTTTTAATTATAGCAGCTCTAACATTTGTTTTGGGTTTTCCGCGGGTTTGACGGGTGAAAAAGCATTTATTATAACGCCGTTTTCGTCTATTAGATATGTGCTGCGTACAATGCCCATATGAGTTTTGCCGTACATTTTTTTCTCTTTCCAGACATCGTAGGCCTTTATAGCTACAAGTTCTGTATCCGCAAGAAGTGTAAAGGGCAAAGCGTTTTTCTGTTCAAACTTCTTGTGTGATGCCACGCTGTCGCGGCTGACGCCTATAACTACGGCATTTTTTGCGTTTATTTCCTCATTAAGTTCTGCAAAGCCTATTGCCTGTTTGGTACAGCCCGAGGTATTGTCCCGCGGGTAGAAATAAAGTATTACCTTTTTTCCTATGTAGTCGCTTAAATTATGCATTGTTCCGTTTTGGT
>JAUNLY010000020.1 GCA_030532025.1 Eubacteriales bacterium | reverse complement strand
CCGGAAGACTTGAGAAAACGAATCGCTTATGTTTTTCAAACGCCTTATCTTTTCGGCGATACAGTTATGGAAAACATGGAGTTTCCCTATATCGTTAGAAATATGAAACCCGATCACGAAAGGATAAAGGAGCTGTTTTCAACTTTTAAAATACCGGCTGATTATCTTGAGAGGGACACATACCGTCTTTCAGGTGGCGAAAAACAGAGAATTTCACTTATAAGGAGCCTTTTGTTCACGCCGGATATTTTGCTTTTGGACGAAATAACATCTGCGCTCGATTTAGAAAATGCAGCCATTGTCGAAAAAGTTATATGTTCTTTGAACTGCGAAGGGAAAACGATTTTATGGATTACCCATAACCCTGAGCAGAGCAAGAAATATGCAAATAAAATACTTAATATAGAGTCCGGAGCGATTAAATCTTTTGAGGAGGTCTTAACAAATGAATGGAATAAATAATATTGGCATAGGTGCCTTGGCGATTTCCTCATCTCTTGTAATGATCGCGCTTTTCTTCTCCTATTGGCAGAAGCTCAAGCTTGAGAAAGAAGTTATAATAAGTATTTTAAGGGCTATCGTTCAGCTTGTAGCGGTAGGCTATGTTTTAGAATATATTTTTGGCTTAGATAATCCGCTTTTTACGACGCTGTTAATTTCGTTTATGATTTTTAATGCCTCATATAATGCGGCAAAAAGGGGAAGGGTAATAAAAAACGGCCTTGCCATATCCTTTTTGTCCATAGCCGTCGGTGCGACGATAACGCTTTCGGTTTTGGTTTTATCAAAAAGTATAGAGTTTAAGCCCTACCAAGTTATACCGGTAAGCGGTATGATTGTGGGTAACGCCATGGTTGCCCTTGGGCTAAGCTATAAAAAACTTGCGGCGGACTTTAAGGATAAAAGGCAGGAGGTAGAAACTAAGCTCGCTTTAGGGGCAAGCATTCTGCCGTCCTCAATAGATATTATACGCGACTCTATAAAAACAGGTATGCTCCCTACGATAGATTCGGCAAAAACCCTTGGCATTGTTTCTCTGCCCGGTATGATGACAGGCTTGATATTGGCAGGAACACCCCCTTTGCAAGCTATAAAATACCAAATTATGGTTACTTTTATGTTGCTCTCCACAACTTCCATATCTTCTTTTATTGCGTGCTATCTTGCATACAGGGGCTTCTTTAACGACAGAAAGCAGCTGTTATATATAGAATAGTACTTGTTTTTAATTTTTGAAATTTCGGCAGACGATATATTTTATAAAAAGATAAATAAAAGCCTTGCATAGAAAAATAGTTTTATGCAGGGCTTTTTTTAGAAACCGTTGATAAAAGCTAAAAACCAACTAAAAAATATGAATAATAATCCGCTTAGATAACTACTATATTTTGGCAAATATGGTTTATTTTATTGCGTTTGACGGGCGCTAATGCTATCTATAAATATTAATAATTAGAGCGTTTATGGCTGTATTTTTTTGCCGCTTATACTGCTTAAAGCATTGACATTATTAAGATATTTAGATAAGCTGTTGCTGATTAAATATAAGGAGCGGAATATGAAATACCGCAGTGTTTTTGATATTATTGGGCCTGTAATGGTAGGGCCGTCAAGCTCCCACACGGCGGGCGCCGTGCGCATAGGGAGGATTGCAGGAAGGCTTTTTGGCAAGAAAATAGAAAAAGCCAATATACATTTCTATGGTTCTTTTGCAAAAACTTATAGAGGCCATGCTACGGACGTGGCTGTGTTGGCGGGGCTTATGGATTTATCCACTTATGACCCGAGAATACCGGAAGCTTTCGATTTAGCGGACAAGGCGGGCTTTGAATATAATTTCTTTGAAGAAAAGGCTTTAAGCAAGCACCCAAATACTGTGCAGATAGAAATGTTTTCGGGCGATACCAAGGGTGTTGTTACAGGTGTGTCTTTAGGCGGGGGCATTGTGCAGATAACCGAGGTAGACGGTTTCCCGCTCAAACTCTCAGGCGATTTTCCGGCGCTTTTAATATTCCATCAGGATATTTATGGCACAATAGCACCGGTTGTAACATTGCTTGCGGAAAACCAAATAAACGTCAGCCATATGGAGGTTTCCCGTCTTGAAAAGGGTTACCTTGCCCTTATGGCAATAGAAACAGATCAGCCTGTATCAGAAGCAATAGTCGCAGAAATGCTTAAAAAGCCGAACATAAAACGCATTGTGCGCTTAAGTTAGGAGATATATATGAACTTTAAAAATATACAGGAACTTGTGCAAATGTGCGAAACACAGGGCAAGCGTTTTAGCGATATAATGCTTGAATCTGAAGAGAACAACACGGGGCTTTCAAAAGAAGAAATTTTTGAAAAAATGCGCAAAAATTACAAGGTTATGGAAGCTTCTCTTGAAAAAGGGCTTGAAAACACAAAGACCCACTCAGGGCTTGCGGGTGGGGACTCTAAAAAGCTTAAAACATATATTGAAAATAAAAACACCTTAGGTGGAGAAAGGCTTTTAAGGGCCGTAAACTATGCGCTTGCCGTAAACGAATGTAACGCTGCTATGGGCATTATATGCGCCGTGCCTACTGCGGGAAGCTGTGGAGTAGTGCCGGGCGTTCTACTGGCAATGCAGGAAAACCTTAAAAAGAGCGAGGACGAAATGGTACAGGCGCTTTTATGCGCCGGTGCTGTGGGCTATGTTATAGCTAATAATGCGGTAATTTCAGGCGCTGCGGGAGGTTGTCAGGCGGAGGTCGGCACGGCTTCTGCAATGGCGGCGGCAGCGTGCGTGGAGCTTGCAGGCGGTACGCCCGATATGTGCGCAAACGCGCTTGCAATAGCGCTTAAAAATATGCTGGGGCTAACCTGCGACCCTCTTGCAGGGCTTGTAGAAGTGCCGTGCATTAAGCGCAATGCTGCCGGCGCTGCAAATGCCATCACAGCTGCGGATATGGCATTGGCCGGCATAAAAAGCTATGTTCCTGCGGACGAGGTTATAGACGCCATGTACAGGATAGGCATATCCATGCCCATAGCTTTGCGCGAAACGGCATTGGGCGGCCTTGCAGATACCGAAACAGGCAAAAAATGGAAACGCCTTCTCTGGACAAATTATGACGATAACAGCTCTGAAGAATAATCTATAATAAATAAGTAAACAAATAAACAAAAGCCCACCTTTTTGGGCTTTTTGCTTTATTTACAGTTGTTTTTGCTGCCTTTAACCTTTTCACTCCGCCTTTATTATATCCAATACTTCAAGCACAGCGTTTTCAACCTTAAAGAAAATCTCAAAGCCGGCGAAGAAAAAGCCGTAGCGTCGGCCTTCTTTGTGGTAGGACGGGCGCGGGTCTTCCTGAAGCAGCTTTATAAGCGCGTTGTGCTTATCCTTAGGCAGGCGGTTTAAAAGCTCCTTTTCTATATTAACTGCGATATTTTTTTCGGTGTTTAAAGCCTTTATGGTGTCAATGCGGTCTGCTGGCATATAGGGCTTTATGTCAATAATAGGCGTGTTATCCGTCATGTCTATGCCGGCGACCCATATTTTAGGTTCCGGACTTATTTTGACTATTTTAACAGCGGTCATGGCAATGCTGTTTGGTCTAAAGGGAGAGCGTGTTGCAAAAACCCCACGGCGCGTGTTCCCGCCTAACCTTGGCGGGCGCACTGTGGGGGAAAAACCCTTGCCTATGTTTTCGGAAAAGAGCCATATAAGCCATATATGCGAATAGTTTTCAAGCCCGCGCACGGTGTTAGGGTCGCGGTATTTTGGTTCAAACTCTATCACGCCCTCAAGCTCTTCAACACAGCTTTGGCGTGGTAGCCCGAACTTGGTAGGAAAATCCGTTCTTATATGGGCTATAGGCTCTATTGTATACATTATTCCTTGCCTAATACATTGCTGCGTTTAATCGCAAGCACTATCGGGGGGATTATAAGCAGATGCAGTATAATGCCGGGTATGGCGCCTAAAACCGTGCCGTTTATAAACATATTAATTGTGTAGCTTTTGCCGGAGGCCATAAGCATAAAGTACATGGCTATGCCAAATACTATGCGACCTATTACCATGGATAGCACGAGGGATATATACACGTTTTGCGTTAAGCTCATATTTTTTTTGAAAAGCCGGTGTAATAGAGCTGCTGCAAGGCCGTAGGCGCAAAGCTCCAAGGCCATTGCAAGCGCCATGGGGTACATGGGCGGCATGCTCAAAAAAAGGCTTCTTGCTATGGGCGCCAAAAAGCCGACGCCAGCGCCGTACAAGGGGCCTGCCAAAAAACCGCATATAATTACCGGTATGTGCATGGGGGCGAGCGTCTTGCCTATTTCGGGTATCTGTGCCGTTAGAAAGGGCAAAAGGAATGCCAAGGCAAGGCAGATGCCTGCCACGGTGAGTTTTTTTGTTTGGGACATATTTCCTCCAAAAAGGCTTCTGCCGTATTTTTGGGGCTTCTGCCCCGCATCTTAGCTTCGTGCCAAGAGATTATAGCAGACGGAGCGCAAACATTCAATGCACTATAAATAGATTTGTACTAATACTATTTTCAAACTTAATGCTTTAATAAACTGGTCTTTTTCCGTTTTTGCTTTGCAACATTTAATAAGCTTTGCAAAAAAGAAAAAATCTGACGTAACTCTTTGTACTAAGGATTTGGATTAGTATTAATCCGCTGGTGCAGCGCTTTATTAGTTTGGTTTTTCTTTGATTTTACAAACATTTATCATCTAATAATTCGCCTACACCTTGCAAAGTAAGAGCAAAAAAGGTATGATTTATGTAACTTTATTTGGAGGTGCATTATGCGTTCTTTTCCCATTAAACTAAGCTTCGCTGAAGAAGTTAAAACATTTGTAAACATTGCCAACCGCTATCCCTACGATATGGACCTGCGCGCAGGCCGTCACGTGGTGGACGCAAAATCCATACTCGGCATATTCTCCTTGGACCTTTCGCAGCCCATAAGCTTGGAAGTCTATTCTGACGATTGCGAAGACCTTTTGAAGGAGATGGAGCCTTTTAAGGCGGAATAATGCTTATTTGCGATTCCCACTGCGATACACTTTATAAGTTCTACACTAAAGAAACCGACAACTTAGATATAACGCCGGAAAAGCTTAAGCAGGGCGGTGTTAGCTTGCAGACCTGTGCTATGTACGTGGGTTCTTCGCCCAAAAAGCAGGATATTTTGCAGGCCGCAGAGGGCATGGTAAAAATAGTAAAAGCCTGTCGCAAATCCGGCGCTGTTTTTGTTGACGACCCTAAAGATATAGAAGAAGGTAAAATAAAATATCTGCTCTCTGTTGAGGGGGGCGAAATTATGGAGGACGATATTTCTTCCGTAGAGTACTACAGGAATTTAGGCGTCCGCATGGCGTCTCTCACATGGAATTACGACAACAAGCTCGCTTCTTGCCATGTGGGGGATTTAGAGCGCGGTCTAACTCCCACGGGCAAACAAATAGTCAAGGAGTTCAACCGCCTTAAAATAGCCGTCGACCTGTCCCATATAAACGAAAAAGGTTTTTGGGACGTTTTGGGTTATTCCCAAAAGCCTCCCATGGCTTCGCACAGCTGCGCTAAGGCTATATGCAACCACAGCCGCAATTTAAGCGACACACAGCTTAGAGAGCTTTTCAATGCCGGCGGGTTTGTGGGGCTTAATTTCTATCCCAGGTTTTTAAACGAAAACAGCATTGCCAATCTAAACGACGTTTTGCGCCATATAGTGCATATGTACAAAATGGGCGGGGACGGCAAGGTGGGCTTTGGGAGCGACTTTGACGGTATAGAGATAAAAACCAAGGGCATAAAAGACCCTACGGATTATCCTGCGCTTTTAGACTACATGCGCCAAAGCGGGGAGTTTAGCAATAGCGATATAGAAAATATAGCAGGTCGCGCTTTTATAAACTATTTTAAAAAGCTATAAATATTATTTTTGCATAATACGGCATATTGCATTAGCAATATATGCTTTGTTTGCGTATACACCGCACAATAAAGGCTGATCTTTATAAAGCATAGCACCTTGTTTGTGCGACATATACTTACAAAAAACATAAAAAGGAGATAACATGGAAATAAAATTATTTAAACCGGCAGAAGACAGAACCCGCGAAACTCTCGTATTCCTGTGCGCAGGTGCGGACGGGCTTGAAAAGCTTTGCCCCACCGCCGCAAAGAGCGCCAAGGCATTTAAAAAGGAATCCGGCGAGCTTGCCGTATCCCAAAGGTTTGAAGATGACAAGGTTTTGCGCCGTTGGTTTGTATATGTGGAAGATGCAAATTACGATACGGTGGAATCCGCCCTTGAAAACATAATTGTAAAAGCTCGCGAAGAAAAGCTTAACGCATTAAGCCTTGTGCTGTCTTTAGGTTTTGAAAACTTAAGCGAGGGCATTTACAAAAAGCTCTTCCTTGCAAACAATAACTTCAACAACTATAAAAAAATGGGTCTGTCTGCGGAAAACAAACCCGTACCTCAAGCTGAAAAAATAGAAATAAGCGTGCTTTTGCATGAGGGCTATGATTTAGACGCCGAAAACAAAAAGGCGGGGAAAAACCAAGCAATAGCCTCCGGCATATCGCTTGCGCGTTGGCTTGTAAACGAGCCTGCAAACGTTATGACCCCCGTTCGCCTTGCGGAAGAAGCCAAAAAGGCGGGCGAAAAGGCGGGCTTTGATGTAAAAATATATGATGAAAAGCAAATACAGGAAATGCACCTTGATGCTTTTTATGCCGTAGCCAAGGGCAGCGACAACCCGCCGCGCTTTATTGTTATGGAATATAAAAATAATCCGGACAGCGATAAGCTTTTGGCGCTCGTCGGCAAGGGTCTTTGCTACGATTCGGGCGGTTATGCCATAAAGCCAGGCCCGTCTATGAACACAATGTTTTGCGATATGGGCGGTGCCGCAGCGGTTGTAGGTGCTATGTATACAATTGCAAGCCTTAAGCTCCCCGTAAATGTGGTTTCCGTAGTCGCCGCGTGCGAAAACATGGTTTCAGGCCATGCTTACAGAAATGGGGATATTATTTCAAGCCACGCAGGCAAATTTATAGAAGTAGTAAACACCGATGCCGAGGGCAGGCTTACCTTGGCAGACGCCATAAGCTACGCCGCAAGCGAAATTAATGCAGATGCAATAATAGACATAGCAACACTTACAGGTGCTGCATTGATAGCCTTGGGCGATGAAATAACCGGCCTTGTATCAGACGATGAAGAACTTGCGGAAAAATTAAGCGAGCAATCTAAAAAATGTGGCGATAAACTGTGGAGACTTCCGCATTTTGAAAGCCTTGCTAAGCTCAACAAGTCCGAGCGTGCGGACATTAAAAACAGCGGTGGCCGCCCTGCGGGTACTGCAACTGCAGCGCTCTTCTGCCGTGCATTTGCCCATGGCAAACGCTGGGCACACCTTGATATCGCCGGCACCGCTTATAGCGAAAAGGGTAGCAGCAAAGCTCCCTACGGCGCAACAGGCGTAGGCAGCGAGCTTCTTGCAAGGACAGCCAAAGCTTTCTTTGAAGAATAAAAAATAAGTGTACACCATAAAAATCAGGTGTACCGCTAATAAAGCCAAGATTCGGGTTTAACTCGGAGCTTGGCTTTTTATAATATTATTATGTTTTATACTATAATTTTGTGTGCGTAGTAGATCTAATGTATAAGCTCAAGTTGCAAGCCTAATTGCGGTTTGTTTATTTTCGCGGTATTGTGAGAAAAGTTGTTGCATAAGGCTATATTTTGAGTTGAAAATAGTATATATTGTTATAGACGGTGTCTTTATAAACGCAGTATTGCTTTTACAAAGTGGAGGTAGATTAAATGAACAAAAGAGAAAGATTTATAAATTTTCTAAACAATAAGCCGGTCGATAGGGTGCCGATAGCTTTTTATCACCATTATTTGAACGATATGATGCTGTATAACATGAACCAAGGGCTTACAAATAAAAAGCTTTACGAAAAAAATATAGAAGGCCACAAATTGTCAAGACAAAAGTTCGATCCTGATGTGGTTAAAATTATGAACGATTCGCTTATGATTATGCCGCTTGATGTATCGGGCATAAAAAAGCCGGAAGACCTAATAAAAATAAAACCTCAGGCGGCGGATTCCAAATGGGCGGATCTGTCAATTAACCTTGCGAAAAAAGTAAAGGAAATATATGCCGATACGGACGCTCCGGTTTTCTTTACGAGTTTCGGCCCGTCCTATATTATGCGCTCAAATTTCGCAAGGATAGGGAATCTTATGGCTGGAACAAGGTTTTTTGAAAGCAAGATATTAAAATTTATGCAGGAAAACCCCGAAGCCGTTAAAGAACTGGCGATAAATTTATCAAAGGGCGTTGTGGAATTTAATCAGCGCTTGTTCGATGAAGCCAAAATAGACGGCATATATTTTAGCGTCAATAACCAAAACAATTTCTTTGCAAGCCAAGTCTACCGTGATGTTATAACCCCCGGCGATCGCATGATATTGGAACACGCCAACAGCTTAAGCTCCATGAATCTTTTTCACATCTGCGGTTACAGGGGCAAGGCGAACGATTTGAACACTTTTAAAGACTATGAGGCCGCAGCATACAACTGGGCGGTACATGCAGAGGGCGTTTCTTTAAGCGAGGGCAAGAGGTTTTTTGACGGAAAGCCTGTTTTCGGCGGCTTTGAGCAGGCGGGCGTTATAGCTAAGGGGGATAGGCAGCAAATAGAAAAAGAAGTATTTAAAATTTTGGACGACAGCGGACAAATAGGCGTTATGCTTGGCGCAGATTGCACCGTACCCACAAATTTTGATGATTCCAGATTAAACTGGGTTAGAGAAGCCTGCGAAAAATACGCAGAAAAAGCAAGCTTTAATTAAGCTTGTGCTAATCCAAATCACTAATACTTTTATTAGACGTTTTTACCATACATAATTCGCTTTTACAAAGGCGAAAAATTTGGCGTTTATATTTATTTTAATGTGTTTAGTTAGCGTTATTCTGCCTTTCCCTGTATTCCTGCGGGTTCATTCCGTAATGTTCTTTGAATAGGCGGGCGAAGTAGCGTGGGTTGTCATAACCTATCATGCAAGCGACATCGGAAACTTTCATCTTAGTTGTTATAAGTAAGGTCTGCGCCTTGTTAAGCCTAAGTTTTGTAAGATATCGTATATAGTTTTCGCCTGTTTTTTTCTTAAACAGACGGCTTAGATACACAGGGCTTATAAAAAAGTTCTCCGCCAACAAATCGAGCGTTATGTTCTGCGAAAAATGCTCATCAAGATAGGCTTTCACCCTTTCAACAAGCTGCGTGGATTCGTCAAGCGTTTCAGAGGTTGCAATGCTGCTTACCAGTTCTTTTAAATACCGCTTTGCCGCTGCGCGCAAGGCGGCTTCTTCTTTGCAGGACAGTGCTTCAAGCAGAAAGGCGGACAGGGCCTCGCGCCTTGAATGGTTTGTCAAAGCATAGCGCTGTGCCGCAGCATCAAGCTCTATTGCAAGGGCTGCACAAAATTTTTGTTGGTCATGCAGAGAAAAAACGCCTTCCTGTTGCATTTCGTCCAAATACGCATCAAGGATATCCGGAAGGCTGTTGCGAGTGTCCGTCAGAGTGAAGTTTTCAATCATTCTCTGCATCGCCTTTTCTCTCTCTCCGTCAATGCCGGAAAATATATGCTCCAACCTATGGTAGGCCATAAGGCCGTATTTTTCGCGTGCTCTTTGGTAGCGCATGGCGCGACCGGCCTGCATATAGGCTTTTCTAAGGGCGCCATCTTTTTTAACCTGTTTTGAAAGCCCGCAGCATATAAACAATTGGTTTTTTGCAATGCAGTTTTCTATGTTTTCTACCAGTGTTTCAAAGCGCTCGGCGTTATGGCAAACAAATGTTATTTCCCTATCGCCTGTCGCCAAAACGGTGGCGGGGGATAAGGCTAAACGTAACAACTCAATCGTTTTAGGGGATAAACTGTCTGTTATACTCAAGGGGCATATGCGCAAAACGGCGGTGCGACTTGTTATAAGTGGTCTATTCGCGCGGTCGTTTTTTGCGGGATAACCGCTTAAAAGGTTCATCAGACGGGAAGCATAGAGCTGTCTGGATATATCGCCGTTTTTGTTGGGATTTCTCTCTTCAATTTTGATTTTCGCCTTATTAAGGCTATCCCCCAACTGGGAAAAATTTATAGGTTTGGTCAAATAGTCCAGCGCACCCAAGCGCAGGGCTTCCTGTGCATAGGAAAATTCGCTGTATGCGGATAGAATAATAATAAAAGTCTCCGGAGTGAGCTTTTTTAAAGTGCGTATAAGGTCGATCCCGTTTTTACCGGGCATAGAAATATCCGTAAGCACAAGGTCTACGGGGTTTTCCTTTACCCTATCTATCGCTTCGTCGTAACTGCATGCCGTGGCACTAACTTTAAAACCTGCGGATTCCCAGTCGAAAAAACGGCACATTCCTTCGAGAACTTTTATTTCGTCGTCCACCAAAAGCACCTTATGCACGGCGTTCCTCCTCATCAAACTCCAGCGGTAGCACAATTGTTACGTCCGTTCCTTTGCCTTTTTGGCTTTCTACCTGCACACCTGCGTCCTTGCCGTAATACAGGCGTAAGCGCTCGTGCACGTTTTTCATGCCTATACCGCTATGCGTCGGGTGATCAGACTGAAGAACACGCTGAAGCTCCGACAATTCTTTTTCGTCCATACCGACGCCGTTGTCGGACACCTGAATTAACATCTGCTTTTCTTCTACCGTAACATTAATTTCTATGCGTCTGCGTGCCTGATCCCCGTTTAAAAAAGCATGGCGGACGGCGTTTTCCAAAATAGGCTGTATGCTCATGCAGGGGACTAAAGCGTCCATTACATTATCCGACGCATTAATAAGCAGTGCTATGGGGTTTTGAAAGCGGAAATTAACCACTTCTAAATACACCTGTGCGTGTGAAAACGCTTCGTGCAGGCTTTCTTTTGTTTTTTCGCCGCGTATGGTCATGCGCATAAGTGTGCTGAATTTTTCTACCATGCTTCCGGCACAGCTATTGATACCGCTTTCGTTAAGGCACTGCCAACGAATTAAATCAAGCGTATTATATAAAAAATGCGGGCTTATCTGCATTTGCAGCATATCTAATTGGGCGGTTTTTTCGTTAAGGCGCATAGCGTTTTCGCGCAGTTTTGCGCCATACACTTGGTCTATAAGCTGTTGCATATCTGCTACCATAGCATTAAAAGCCTTGCAAAGCGCACCTATTTCGTCATCGCTTTCTGGCGTATACACTTCGGAAAAATCGCCCTGACCCACCTGTTTCATAGCATAAGATAGCCTTTTTACTGGACGCACAATGCTGACCGTCGTAAAATAAAAGCCAATAGCACCTATAATTATAACTGAAAGGGCTATTAACAAGTTGGTTTTTTGCATTCGGTGAACATTGCTTAGCGCAAAATCTCTATAGCTCAGGTTTACAATAGCAAGCGGCAAATTGCCCACCCGTGATGATGCGAACAAAAGCTGTTTGCGGTTTTCAAAAAGTACGCCGCGATCCCTTTCCGTTGCGAATACCCTATTTACAAATGCAGCGCGGTTGCGCACAAAAGGCGGTGCGCTTAACTCCGGCATAATGCCCTCCAATGCGCCGCCTTGTCCCACAAGAAATGTATTGCCGCTGTTTTTGCTGGCATATTCGGGCAAAGCATTTGTAAGCGCTTGCGGTGTTACGCAGCAGACAAGATAGCCTATGGGCTTGCGTGTATTAGGGGAATAAACCTTATAGCATAGTGCGAAACAGCCGACTATGCCGTATGTGTCCTGAGGTTTGTCAAAAATAATTTTGGATACAAAACCGGTAGCGTCCACCCATGCGGGGTAGCCTTCCTCCCGTTCGGCCGCCTTGTAAAGTTCGCTATTGTAAAAATCCTGTATATCTCTAAACAAAGGGCCTCGTGGCGTATCCACGCCAACGGCCGTTCTATACTGCACATTATCGCTCACAAATATAAGCGCACGTATACCTTCGTCTGCCTTCATTATTTTTAACAGTTCGTGTTCCACTTTGGAGCGGTCGGCTGAGTAGCCGTTTTGGTCAGCCGGTTCTTCAAACTGGGCGAGCAAGGCGTTATTTCTAAGGAATTTCGCCATCAGGTCTTCAAAGCGTTCCGTTTCCTGATGCAGTTTATACGCCGCGTTTTGTACGAGCAAAGATAGCGTATCCAAAGAGGTTTTTTCGGCTTCCGCCGCTAAACTTTTTTGGTTGATACCTGTAATAAATAAAACGGAGAGGACGAGCAAAACGCAAAAGACAGCCAAAAGCCTCGGAAATATTGGCAGTTTCCGAAGCCACAAAGTAAGGCGATTTTCTTTCTCCAAGTCTTTCATCGTTTTCTCCTTTTTGGCAGTATAGCATAAGAAAGGGGATACCGCAATTCGGTTCCCCTTTCTATTTTATTAGTTTTTATTTAAAGTATAAATCTTAAATATCACAGATAAGAATGTTGTTTATTTGCTTATGTTGGCTTTGTTGAAGTTTTCCAGTGCTTCGGCTTCTGCCAGTTTCTGCGCTTCGCCAAATTCCTTCTGTGCGTCCGCTGTGGGGTCGCTCAGAATTTTCTGAACGGCGCGATCCACGTAGGAACCGAAATCAGCCTTGCCGTAAAACTCTAGTCTGCCTATCTCGCCAACACCGGCAAGAACGGGGCCGTATTCTTCGGGGAAGCTTGCAAAATCCGTAATGCTCATGTCGCTACGCGGGATTGTAACAGGGGCGATTGCACCCTTGGACGCTTCGTTTTCAAAGAAAGCGGAGCGCTGTTCTTTGCTCATATAGAAGCTGATGTAGTTCCATGCGGCGTCTTTCTTTTCTTGGCTGGCGGCTGCGTTAATTACATAGCAGGCACCGGCGATTGCGGTTGCGGATTTTCCGGAGGGGCCGGCGGGGGGCAAGATAAGGCCAAGATCGTCAGGATCCATGCCGCGGTTAACAACGTCGCGTACCCAGTCAACTGCGAAGGGCATCATGGCGATTTTGCCACGGGAGAATTCTTCCAAAAGGTCGCCGAACTTCAAAGTGCGGTCGCGCTGTAACACGTTTTCCTTGGCGAGGGTCTGGTAGAACTCAGCTGCTTTAATAACTGCGGGATCGGTGAATGTAAGGGTAGCGGTGCCGTCGGCATTTTGCTTGGTAAGGTCGCCGCCTGCCTGCCATACATAGTACTGGAAGAACCATTCGGTCCATTCTGCTGCGAGTGTCGCATAGCCTATAACCTGATTTTCGGGGTCGTTAAGCTTTTTGGCGTATTCAAGGGCTTCTTCCCAAGTGGTCGGGGCGTTTTCTATGCCGGCTGCTTTAAAGAGTGCCTTGTTGTAACCAAAGAGCATGGGGGTAACTTCGATAGGAAGACCGTAGGTCTTGCCGTCGCGTGTGAACATATCAAGATATGCTTTGTCAAAATTTGCTGTTTCTTCCCAATTATCCAAATAGGCGTTAAGTGGTTCTACAATGCCAGAGGCAATGTATTTGTCCATCATGGTGAAAGAACCTATGATAAGGTCCGGTGCTGTGCCTGCAGCAACGCCTTGGTAAAACTCGTTGCCGGGGTCGCCCTCTTTGACTACCTTGTTAAGGGTAATCCAGGGGTGTGCTGCAAGGAAGGCTTCTTCCTGTTCGGTCTGGAATTCATCTGCGTTGCGGCTGGTTACCCATAAAGTAAGCTCCACGGGTGCGGGCTGCTCCGCCATTGTGCCGACTATGCCAAGCAACATAACTAAGCATAGGGTGAAAGCGATCATTTTCTTCATAAAATCGTTCTCCTTTTAATCTATTTGTGCTATGTACCGCACATGCTAAGAGCATTATACAAGGGATATACATATAAGCGTGAGGGGTTTTTTTAATCTTTCATGTGCACTTTTTTACACCTTTGCCTGTTTGGATAAAAATAGTGACGTAAGCGGTTGAATTTCTTAAAGCGTCAAAAGTAAAATTATCGTATAATAAATTAACTATAAAGAGAGGTGACCGTAGATGCAGCGCTCCATTCGCAACCGACGTTATTTTATGCGACAAAAGCTTACGCCTTGGCTTATATTGTTTTTGCCCATGTTTTTTACGCTGTGGCTAAAATACTACCCTATATTAAAGGCGGCATATATTTCGCTATTTCGTTACGACCCAGTAAACCAACCGGGAACATTTATAGGTTTGGATAACTATAAAGCAATGTTTTCGACCAAATATTACTGGGAAGCTTGGCAAAACACATTTGTGTTCCTGTTGTTGCAGATTTTGATGACCTTTTTTATACCCATCATTCAAGCTTTGTTTTTAAACGAACTAAGGCGTGGGAAAAACCTGTTTAGCACTCTGTATCTGTTGCCAACGCTTATCCCTACTACAGTTAACGTTATAATATGGCGCTGGATATGGCATCCGGATTATGGTGTAGCAAACCAAATAGTAAAATTTTTCGGGGGCAAGGAACAGCTGTGGCTGTCAGACCCTGCCTTGGTTAAGTTCTGTATAGTTTTTCCTGGCGTTATAGGTGGCGGTATCGCCGTTCTTTTATATCTATCCGCAATACAGGGCATATCTCAAGAGATTATGGAGTCTGCCGCCCTTGACGGTTGCACAGGCTTTAAGCGCATAAGGTATATTACATTGCCCAATATCCGTTATATTATTTTTATACAGTTGGTTATGGCTGTTTCTACCGCTATGCAGCTGTTGGACGTTCCTTATATGTTTGCAGCAGGTGGCCCAAGCGGTGCGTCTACTACGCAGGGAATATTTATATATAACGCTTTCCAAGTGGACTATAATTACGGCAAGGGTTCCGCTGCCGCTATTATTCTAATGCTTGTTGTAATGCTAATGACCATGATTCAGATGCACTTTGAAAAAGCGGAAAGGGAATAACGTGAAAACGCCTAAAAAACAAGAAACATTTAAAATCAAGGGGGATAGGGGGCTTCGCATCACAGCGTGGGTGGTAACGCTTGTTGCAATGGTGTTTATTTTGTTCCCTTTCTTTATGACCATTTCAAATGCTATGAAGGACAACGTAAAAATATACGATGTCCCACCGCGTCTTATACCGGAAAGCGCTAATTCGCTAAGCATTGTGGTGGATTACGATACGCAAAACGCCACCGAAGAAACAATGCGCAACGATATGCTAAAGGCTTTTTATGGCGTGTACACAAAGCTCACGCGCGAATCCATTTTCGAAATCAAATTCTACGGAATGCACGAAAACCAAGTTGTTTTCTTCGCCCGCAGCCACCAAACGCAGTTGCAAATGGAAAAAGATTATGGCATATATAAAGGCATGGTGCTAAACGAAAAAACGCTTCTTTATAAAGATAGGCCCGCACGGGCTGCCACAAAGCTCGGCTATTCCTTTAATATTGAGGGCTTGCCAAACACACAAGCGCCTAAAAGCGAAGGTAAAAATGTTGACGATTTAGTTTTACCGGTGTTTGAGGGTAAATTCCCGCTAACGGGTGTGCCGTCTCGGTTTGTGCTTTCAAAAAACAGCTTGTTGCTGTTAGAAAACTTCGTTCACTATATGAAGTTACCACAGTATATGTACGCGCAGTCTAACCCCACAATAGCCAAATACGGCTTTTGGACATTTAGCGGAAATACCGTTATTGTTATAGGCTTTGCCATGGTGTCGCAGCTTTTGCTCTGTTCCATATGCGGGTTTGTTATAAGCCGCCTGTTACCGCCAAAACAAGCTAAGTTTGTGCTGCTGTTTTTCCTCGGCGGTATGATGATACCCTTTGTATCCATAATGATTCCGCAGCTTATTATGTACAAATCCATGGGTGCGTACAATAACTACGCGGCGCTCCTATTGCCGTTTTTGTACCCATTTGGCTTTTATGTGTACCTGTACAAAGGCTTCTTCGATAGAATACCAGGTTCTTACTTTGAGGCGGCAAAGCTTGATGGTGCAAGCAACTTTTACCTGTACACCCATATCTGCATGCCATTATCAAAACCTATAATAGCCTTGGTCGCTCTACAAACATTTTTGGGCAACTGGAACGACTTTTTCTGGGCGTGGCTTGTTACGGAACGGCAGGACCTCTGGACGCTAAATGTAGCTTTGTTTAACATATCCAACAACACCGGCACCAAGCAAAACGCCATGATGGGCATAGCTTTTATAACCATTTTGCCGGTACTTATAGTAGCGCTGTTGTTTTCAAAACAGCTTAAAGCCAGCATTATTTCTTCGGGCGTGAAAGGATAAGAAATGCAACACGAGCAATTTTCAATTAAGGTAGATTTACCGCAAGAAACACCGACAAAAATAAACGTTTCGGATTTTGGGGCGAAGAGCGAAAAAGGCTTTTGCAATACGGACGCATTTAATAAGGCAATAGATGCTGTGCGCCAGTTAGGCGGTGGTACGGTAATAGTCCCCAAAGGCATATACCACTTTTATTCAGCGCCCGAAAACCGCCATATCCCGATTGAACATATAAAGGATTTAACAATAGACGGGCAAGACAGCACGTTTATATTTCATACGCCGGTTGCCTATTTTACATTGCGAGATGCAGAGCGTATACGCCTGACTAGCTTTACTATGGACTGGGCTTGGGACGAAAATAAGCTTTCATCAGTAGGTGTTGTAAAGCGCATAAGCGAAGATAGGACCGAAATGGATATCGCTTTCTTGGGTTCAGACCCTCCTAAAGAGGGGTTTGATATTCGTATCGTTGGGCCTTTTGACCCCAAACGCTATACCCCGGGCGTTGAAGACGGCGTAGAGTTTCGCCCATATGTTAACAAGCACATCAAATACACGGGCGACCCTGTGGAAGACGAAAAAATGCGCAAGTTGGTGCGCGAGCTGGATCAGATATTTGTGGACAAGCCCATACGCATTAACGATAGGCTTTATAGGTTTTACCTTAAAGATCCAAAGCTTGCCAAACGGATTTTTAAAATCGGCCAATGCTATAACTTCCGCCATTTCGAGTATGACGGTGTCGCGGTTTTAGGCAGAGAATGTAGCCATATCACATTCGATAAGCTTACAATACACGGTTGTCCAGGGCATGGTTTTTTGCTAAACGGCTTTGTTTCGCATCTGCATTTTAATAATTGTCGCATTATGCCAAAACCCGGCACGGACAGAAGCGTGTCCGTCAGCGTGGACTGCCTGCATGTAGGCAACTCAAACGGCAATATTCTAATAGAAAATTGCGATTTTTCGGGCGCGGGGGATGACTGCATCAACCTGCACGACAACTCCAGCATGGGCGTGCGGAGGGTTGACGACAATAGCCTTATAGCCCTGCGCTGCACCAAAGAAAACCTGCAATATAGAATAGGCAGCATTATAGAGTTTAGAAACAGCGACCTATCGCCTATGAACTATAAAAGCGAGGTAATAGATTGCGCCTATAACGAAAGCGAGCGCACATGCCAGCTTACTTTTAAAGACCCTCTGCCGGAAATTTTACCAAACGACACTGTGCTTTTCCACCGTAGTTTTGGAACCGACCGCTATATAATACGCAATTGCCGTTTTACTAATAACCGCGCCCGCGGCATACTGTTGCAAGGCAGTTACGGCTTGGTGGAAAACAACATATTTGAAAACATACAAGGTGCCGCTATACAAATTGAAACGGGTTGCGAAAGCCGCTGGAGCGAAGGGCAGGGCGTACACGACCTAACCATAAGAAACAACGTAATACGCCACTGCGACCTAAACGCATGGCAAATGGCCGTGCTGTATATGGGTGTTTATCTGCCGGGTGGCAGAACGGATTATCCCGTTTTCACCAATATTGAGGTGTGCGACAATACCTTTGTCGATTGCCCAAGGCTTGCCGCCTTCTTTTCTTCCTGTAGCGAAGTTGAAATGCACGACAACGCCATTATAAACAGCGCACAGCTGGATTACACACAAAACACTTACGGCTCAAGCAACATGGAAGAACCCATATACGGCGAACGCTATGAAGGCGTTATCCAATTCATGTACGCCAAAAACTGTAAAGAGTATGATAACCTTATAGTTAATTACTGCGACAAAAATTAAGGTAAGACGGTGGGATAAAGGAACTTGCTAACCAATGCCGTTTATAACAAAGTAGACCGCTTGTTAAAAGGCGGTCTACTTCGTGATAAGCAATATATTATGTTTACTATTATGCAGATTTATGAATATAATTAACATGCAAATAGGCACCGCACGGGTTTTCCGTGCGGTGTTATGTCTTCAAGTTTTATTAACCAAAAAGATCGCTGTGTGTACCGGTACGAGAGAGCGTTAGTACTAATAAATTTTCCTCTATCCTGTAGATAAGCAACCAATCCGGCTGTATATGGCATTCTCTGTGCCCTTTCCAATTCCCTGTAAGCTCATGGTCTCGGTAGTTTTCGGGTAAGTTTTCACCCATGGCAAGTAGTTCTATAACTTTATCAAGCAGTTTAATATTATACCCGCGTTTTTTAGCGGATTTGTAGTCCTTTTTGAACGCCGCGGTTATTTTGACGGT
>JAUNLY010000135.1 GCA_030532025.1 Eubacteriales bacterium | reverse complement strand
TCAAACTAAAAAAGTAAAACTTTTGGTTTTGTCCATGCCAATTTTACCTGTAACGCCTTGATGGGTCTGTCTTTTTAGGGTTTCTTGCTCGTTCGTTTTATGAAAAAAGAAAAAATCCGAATTTCTCTTTTTATCAATATTTTACACGACTTTTAGCACTCAAATCAAAAGAGTGCTAAAAAAGCTTGTAATTGCGTTTTGCCTCTGCTATAATACATTTAACGCACAGGCGTTTATTTTGTAAGGAGGAATTATTTTGAACGAGATTAAAAAAGGCAATATTTCCGTAGAAGCCGCAAATATAATGCCCGTAATAAAAAAATGGCTCTATTCTGACAAGGATATTTTTATAAGGGAGATGGTGTCAAACGCAGCTGACGCCATAACCAAGTACAAGCTTGTAAAATCAAGCGACGGAGAAGAATTTAAAATACAGGTTACCGTGGACAAGGAAAACGGCAATTTGGTGTTTTCCGACAACGGCATAGGTATGACCGCGGAAGAGCTTGACAAGTACATAAACCAAGTAGCTTTTTCCGGTGCGCAGGAATTTGTAAGCTCCTATGCAGGCGGGGAAGAAGCCGGCATAATAGGCCACTTTGGTCTGGGCTTTTATTCTGCATTCATGGCGGCGGACAAAGTTACAATAGATACCCTTTCCTATAAAGAGGGGGCAGAACCGGTTCTTTGGACAAGCGAAGACGGCATGGCTTACCAAATGGAAAAAGGCTCAAGGACAGAGCATGGCACCACAATTACACTCCACATAATGGAAGAAGAAAACGAGTTTTTAGAGGGCTACCGTGTTGAAGAAACATTAGATAAATACTGTGCCTTTATGCCGGTGCCGATTTACTTTAAAGACTTGGAAGCGGAAAAACAAGAAAAAGAAGCTCAAATAAAACGCAAAGAAGAGCACGACAAAAAAGTGGAGGAAGCCGTCCAAAAAGGCGAAACTCCCCCCGTATGGGAAGAAAAAGAAGCGGAAGAAATAAAACCCATAAACGAAGTGCGCCCGCTTTGGTTTAAAAACCCCAAAGACGCAAGCGACGAAGAATACATAGAGACCTACCAAAAGCTGTTTAAAACTTTTGAAAAACCGCTTTTCTGGATACATTTAAACGTGGATTATCCCTTCAATTTAAAGGGCATACTCTATTTCCCGCATATTAAGAGGGACTTTGCAGGACAAGAGGGCGAAATAAAGCTCTACAACCGCCAAGTCTTTGTTGCGGACAACATAAAAGAAATAGTGCCGGAATTTCTGATGGTGCTAAAAGGTGTTATAGACTGCCCCGACCTGCCGCTCAACGTAAGCCGCAGCTTCCTGCAAAACGATAGACAGGTGCGTCAAATAAGCAAGCACATAGCCAAGAAAACCGCAGATAAATTAAACGGCCTTTTCAATACCGACCGCCCGTCCTACGAAAAATACTGGGACGATATAAACCCCTTCCTAAAATACGGTTGCATAAGGGATAAAGACTTCTTTGAAGCCGTAAAAAACAGCCTTCTCCTTAAAACAACCAAGGGCGAATACTTTACATTTGAAGAATACCAAAGCCGCAACGAGGGCAAGGCGGGCGATAAAATATACTACACAGTAGACCCGAGCCGCCAAGCTGCAAGTGTTGCCCAGTATACGGATAAAAATATAGATGTCGTGCATATGGATTCGCTTATAGACAACAACTTCATGTCCTTTATGGAGTATTCCGACACCCAAGGCCCCAAATTCCTGCGTGTCGATGCCGATATAGAAGGCATTAAGCACGAAGGTGAGGACGATAGCAAGCTCTCTCAAGAGGATATGCAAAAATTGGTGCGGGACGCACTTAATAAGCAGGATTTAGAGATAAAGCTAACAGCCCTTGAAGATAAAAACCTATCAGCCTTCATAACCGAGGACGAGCATATGCGCCGCTTTAAGGAGCTTAGCGCCCTTTACGGCCAACAGGCTATGATGCCGGATAAACACATTTTAGTTCTAAACTCCCGCAGCCAAGTAATAAGGGCGATAGCGGATATGCAGGACAAGCAAAAGCAAAACCTGCTTATAAACCATGTGTACGACCTTGCAAGGCTTTCTTCAAACCCGCTTGAATCAGAGGATTTACAGCACTTCCTGTCAAGAAGCCAAGAGCTTTTGGCAAGTGTTGCAGGCGTTACGCTTGAAAAAACGGAACCTCAGGAAAACGCCGAAAAACAGGACGAACAAAAAACGGAAGAATAATACTTATTCCAATTAAAATGAGCGTAAATTAAGCAGAAATTTTGTTTAAATAAAGCGTTCATGTGTAGCAAAAACTAAAACATATGTTTTCAATATGCAAATTTAGATTGATTTAAGTATAAGCCGTTGCATAAATAAGCCGTGAGGAGAAATAAATTTCTCTTCGCGGCTTATTTTATTTTTATTAAAATTAGT
>JAUNLY010000019.1 GCA_030532025.1 Eubacteriales bacterium | reverse complement strand
AAATTTTTACTCTGATGCAAGGAAATTGGCTTTTTGTGCGTTATATGTAGTAGAATAGGGTATCAACTATTTGAAGTATATTATGTAGAGGTGATATGATTGAAAAAAACATTACAGAGATGGCTAAGCCTTTTGCTTGTACTTTTTATGGGGCTTGCGCCGCTGTCTTTTTCAGATGGCTACTCTTTTATAGGTACGGCAACGGTTACTGCCAAAAACTACTTAAACGTTAGGGAGGGCGGGGGAACGTCTTATCCTATTATTACATCGGTTCCCAACGGCGAAAGCTACCCTGTGCTTTCGCAAGCATCATCAGGCTGGTACGAGCTTCTTTTACCGGACGGAAGAACCGGCTTTGTGTCAAACAACTTGGTGGACTTTGTCCCAAGTGTTCAAAACTTAAGCGGCACATTACCCGTATACTACCGTACTGTTGACGGCAAGCTTTTAAACACGGTCTATATATCCTTGCGCCCCGGGCAAAACACCGTAAATGCAGACTTTACAAAGATACCGCAGGGCTATCAGCTTCAGGGCAATGGCTCTGCCACGGTTTATGTGGATTCCGCAGGGAACCCACAACCTGCAGCGCTGTTGTTCCTGTTTGCACCTCAAGCTTCGCAAAACACGGGTACGGTTGCAGGTTTCGCTACCGTTACCATACGCTACGTTGACAACTGGGGAAGAGAATTAAGCACAAGCACCGTGTACCTGCGCCAAGGCAGCCACCTTTTATACGCAAACGCAAACAAACTGCCAAGCGGCTATAGCCTTGTCGGCACAAAGGACGCTGTTGTAAGCGTATCACAGCAGCTGGTGGCAAGCCCCTCCGTGGTAACCTTTACCGCAAGTGCTGGCTCATCTTCCTATCCAAACGTTACTTGGGCGCCATACCCCGTTGTTACGGCAGCGCCACAAACCGCTGCACCAAAACGCCCGCAGATACCTGTATACTACCAAACGACAGGCGGTACATGGCTTAACACCCAATATGTGCAACTCAACTACGGCTACAACACGGTTAGCGCAAACGATTCGCTCGTTCCCAACGGCTATTCACGCTATTCCGCAAGCTCCGTAAGCGTGTATGTTGACAGCACGGGCAAGGTTTCGCCAGAATCTATTATATTCCAGTACCAACAGGCACCCGCAAAGGAAATAAGCGTATCCGTCCCCGTTTACTACCGCTCAGGCGACGGCACAACGCTTGCGACGGACTATATACTATGCAAACAAGGCTACAACACAATATATGCAAACAACAGCAAGGTACCAAGCGGCTATGAGCTGCAAAGCTATGGAAGCGTATCCGTATATGTATCGTCAAACGGTGCTGCGACACCTTCAAGCGTTGTGTTCACATACGCAAAGCCCGTACAGGCAACGCTTACCGTTATATACCAAGACAATGCCGGCAACCACTTAAAAACAGAATCTATTAAGGTTGGGCCCGGCAACCACACCATATACGCAGACGACAACAAGGTGCCAAGCGGTTATAGGAGGATAAGCTCGCAAAGCGCAACAGTTTATGTTGACTACAATGGCAACGTAAACCCCGCAGGTTTAGCCTTTGTGTATGCCCCACCGCAGCCTAACACAGTAGCACCGGCAACACAGCCGCCTAAACCCACGCCTACCGCTACCCCGTATGTAGTGCCCACGAACAAGCCTCCCGTACCTACGCCGGTACCCACAGCAGTGCCTGCACCAAGTAGCAAGGACTACCATATCCCCGCACACCAAACGGGTTCTATGAGGAGCGAACAGCCAGTGTACTCAGGCCCCGGCACGCAATACTACCGTGCAGCTAATGGGCGTGCCAACGTAAAAAGCGGACGCTGCCGCTTCTACGGCATCGAGGGAGAATGGGCAATGATGGGTTACCAATACGGGGACGACTACCGCATAGGCTACATACCAGTTGAGGGTGTTCCCGCAGGGCTTAACCTTGCACAGCTTAACTTTATGTATCAGGACGTTAACGTTTTGCAAGACGCTAATTTTAACGACGACCCTATACTTACACCAACCAAGATAAGCGTAATACCCGCCGGCACGCAGGTAAAGCTACTCGGCATACTCAACAACCACTGGGCATATATAGAAACCACATTGGAAGGCAAACCCGCCCGAGGTTTTGTAAACAAAACCCGCGTAGGTAAATAACAGCTTTAGGAACCGCTTCTAAAAAAGAGGCGGTTCCTTTTTATTGTCTACATACTATTATTTGACGCATATCAGGCGGCATAGTATAATTCCATTGAATATACAAGGCGGAGGAACTATGCAGTCGTTAGAAAAACCCGACAGAAAAAAGCTGATAATTATAGCCGTTGTAGGCGTAATATTGCTTGCTATTATATTATATTTAACAGGATTGTTCGGCGTGCGCCCAAGGCAGATGTCCGCCAAAAAGCTTCGCTGTGTGGCAAGCCAAAGGGTGACACCATTTGGCGACCGCGTGCTATACTACGACGGCGAAACGCTATTCTGCCTTTCAAGCCAAGGTGCGGAGCTGTGGAACTATACTTTAGGCTCCGGTGCCGGCTTCCATGCATCTAAAGACCATGTTGCAGCGTGGGTGGGTGCTAATTTGCATATACTGGATAAATCCGGCCGTTCAACATATAACGACAGATTGTCAGAAGACATACAGTTTGCACGCGCAGGCGATAAATATGTCGCAGCTGTAACAGGCCCCAATGTAAGCCCCACGCTTATAGTTAAGGACTTTGCGGGTCTTGGCGTCGATACCGAAACCGTAGCGTACCAAGGGCGCATAATATTAGACTTAGACTTTTTTGACTCAGGGGAATTCCTATGGGTAACAAGCCTTGATGTGTTTGGCGTAGTGTCTTCCACAGTTATGAACATATACCAAGTCGGTGCTATGAACACAGGCTCTGTGGAGCTTGGAGACGGCATAACCTACGAAGTGCTGTTTTCGGGCGGTCTATTAAACGTGGTGGACACAAAGGAAGCTAAGCTTTACGACTACCGCGGTACACCTGTAAAAACGCAGATGCGCAGGCTGGTGTACGGCTGGCAGCTTATAGACTATGTTTTAAACGATGGGGACGCAAGAATGCTCTATGCCCCTGTGTTCCAAATATCCGACAGCGGTCAGGTTACAGAGCTTAGAATGCTTCAAGGCGATGTAAATAAACGCTATACTTTGCCGGACGACTGCGTAGGGGCTTGCCTTATAGGCAGAACTATATTCGCGTTTTCAGGCGACAGCCTTTACCGTGCAGATATAAATGCGCAGCGCTTCACAGCACTTAAACTCCCCCAACAGATAGAAACGCTTGTAACAGGCTACATAGGCAGGCTTACAAACGGTGTTGCCTTAGTTACTTCCGGCCAAGACGTGTACGCCTTAGTGCTTCCATAAGGAGAATAATATGAATGTTATAGACATTGTAATACTTTTTATAATAGGTATGAGTACGATATACGGCCTGTATTACGGCTTTATACAGACAATAAGCTCTTTTGTGGCGGTGGTACTTTCCATAGTATTAAGTTTTGTTTTAGGGCCTATTATATCTAACCTACTTATGGGAAATGCGTCCTTAAGCGAAAGCCTTGCAAGCATTACAGACGCATTTGTTAGGGTTGGCGACTGGGATTTGGCAAACACCCCTGTTGCAGGGCTTAAGGACAGCGTTACGGATACTATTATACAGTCCGTTCAGCTGCCGGAATCCCTATCCACAATTTTGCGGGATAATTTGCAAAACCAAAGCTTTGCTTCCCAAAATATTTATACTGTTAACGAATACGTTTCGCAGACCATAGTAGACGCAGGGCTTAAAGTGTTGGGATTTATACTTTCGTTTATATTGATATATATTATACTTTCTATAATACTAAGCCTTATAAGGCATGTTTTTACATTCCCCGTTTTAAGGCAGATGGATACTCTTTTGGGCGGCGTACTTGGGGTTGTGCGCGGTGCCGCCGTTGTTATGGTGCTTGCCCTTTTAGTCCCTCTATTAGACACTGTTATACCCAAGGACGCCATAACACCGCTTATGGACGGCAGTAGCCTTTTCCCTTGGTTTGAAAACCTCGGCATATTCTTAAAAGTAACGGCGGGTTTTTAAAACAGTTCTGATTTTATAAAATATTTTTTACGACACAAAAACGTAACACTTGCTCCCTATACTGCAGCTGTAAGCCAAAAAGATTTAAGGAGGAGCAACGAAATGAAAACAAAAATAACAGCCCTTTTACTGGCACTTACAATTATCGGAACAGGCTTTGTCTTTACAGCAAACGCTGAAGCAATCGAACTGCAAGCACTTTATGATGAAGAAGCTGCGGCTTTTAACTTCTACCAAAGCGTAATAGCACAATTTGGAAACATCAGGCCTTATGCAAACATTTTAAACGCAGAAAAAAATCACATTGAAGCGGTAAAAACTTTGGCGCAAAACGAAAAGTTTGAACTTAACTTAAATACAGAAAACAAGGCTTTAAGCTTTAACAGTTTGGAAGATGCAAGGCAAGCCGCAATAGCCTTAGAGCAGGAAGATATAGCGCTTATAAAAAGCTTGCTCGAAGACGAAAGTTTGGACGATTACTCTAAAAATATTTTAAGCAATCTTTTAAGGGCGTCAGAAAACCATCTGAGAGCTCTTGAACAAAACGCATCTTCTTTACAAGGACAAAACCCTAACGCTAACAAGGGCAGAAACCAAAGGCAAATGATAAATAACGGCAGACAGGGCCGAAACGGCAATGCACAAAGGCCAAGCAAAGGTTTCAGCCAAGGACGAAATAACAACAACGGTTTAGGGCAAGGGCGAAATAACGGCAATGGTTTATGGAACAACACACAGCCCCGCAACAACCGTCAAGGCTTCGGCCAAGGGTTTTGCAACGGCAGCGGAATAAACTGCAGGCGTGGGAATTAATACTAATCCAAACCATTAAGGTGCGGGTACTAATGCCCTGTTTCGAGAGAAACGGGGCATATATAATTATTTCAAGGAGGGATTGTCGTGGCGAATATGCTTATTGCGGAAGACAACAAGCAGATGAACCTTATTTTGCAAGACTATGCTAAAAAAGAGGGCTTTGAAGTATTTTCGGCATACAACGGCAAAGAAGCATTAGAAATATTTAAAAACCAGCATATAGACATAATACTCCTTGATGTTATGATGCCTATTTTAGACGGCTTTGAAGTATGCCGCCAAATACGCAAGGAATCTATGGTGCCAATAATTATGACTACTGCACGCTCTGAAGACTACGACAAAATAATGGGGCTTGATTTGGGAGCGGACGACTATGTAGTTAAACCCTTCTCCCCTAATGAAGTAATGGCAAGGGTGCGTGCAGTATTTAGGCGTATGCCTAAGCCACAAGAGAATTATTTAAGTATAGGTAATATTAAAATAAACTCCGATGAGCGTTTGGCGCTTATAGACGATAAAAACATAAAGCTCACCAAAAAGGAGTTCGATTTACTTGAGCTTTTTGCAAACAATATTAACCGTATATATTCAAGGGATAAGTTACTTGATATGCTCTGGGGCTGGGATTATGAAGGCGATGCCAGAACCGTCGACACGCACGTTACTCGCTTAAGAAACAAGCTTAAAGACGCAAACGTTAAAGGCTTTTCCATAGATACGGTTTGGGCAGTCGGCTACAAGGGTGTTAAAGATGATACGCAATAAACTAAGCATTTTTATAATAGTTTTCTTGCTGCTTTTTTCTGCTGTATTGACGCTGCTTTTTTACAATTCCTACAAGCAGAGCTACACCGAGCGCTACGTAGACTCGCTAACGCGGCAAGCTTCGCTTATAAGTGAAGCGCTTTCCAACAGCGAATCTATGAATATGAGCCGTGGCAACGGTGTTGGCAGGGGCCAAGGCAAGGGTATGAGCATGTTTTACGGCATACTTTCCGTTTTGGATAGAACTCTTGAAGCGGATTTTTATCTCGTAAGCCAAGAAGCATTTGTAAGCAGTAGGCATCTCTATTCCTTTGACGAATTGGACAAGGAAGGACAGCTGTTGGCAGAGCAAGCATTTTTAGGCAAAAGCGCCTACCAAATATACGAGAGTAAAATGCTAAGCCAAAACACCATAGCTGTAGCTGTGCCCGTATTTGAAGAAAATAATATAAGCTATGCGCTGTTATTTAACAGAAATGTGGATTCCGTCGATAAAGAGCTTGAAAGCGTATACAGGACATTCCTGCTGGCACTTGGCATCGCCCTTGTTTTAGGCCTTGTTGCAATACGCATTATAGCCGGAAAAATAGTAAGGCCCGTGCAGGACATGGAAAAAATTACCGAGGAAATACGCAAAGGCAATTTAGGCGTTTCCACAAAAGTTAATTCAAAAGACGAGATAGGCAATTTAGCTAAAAACATAAACATAATGAGCAAAAAGCTTTTGGAGGACAGAGAAGCACAGCTTGATGAAGAACAAAGACGGCGTAATTTCATTGCGGATATTGCACACGAACTTAAAACGCCCGTTGCCGTAATGCGTGGTACAACAGAAGCCGTAAAGGACGGGGTTTTAAGCAATATGCCGGAAGCCTTTGATATAATGGCCGGACAAATAAGCCATTTGGATAAATTGGTTACAGACTTGCTGTCGCTCTCCAAGCTTCAAAATATGAATTTTGAAATAAAAAAAGAAAAGCTTTCTTTATATCAGCTGGTGTCAGACGCCATACGCAGCCAGCGCATATTGGCAAACAAAAAACAGGTTGAAATTGAGTTTAAAGCGGAAGATATACAGGCCTCTCTTATAGGAGATTACAGCCTTTTATCTAGGCTCATTTCCATTTTGATAAACAACGCCATAAACTACACGGCAGATAAACACGTACATATCCACCTAAAAAAAGACAACCTAAACATAAAAAACAAGGCAGATAACATAGCCCAAAAAGAAATAGACGACCTGTTTAAACGCTTCCACAAGGGCAACACGGGCGCTAACGGCTTAGGGCTTGCAATAGCAAAAGAAATTGCCCAAAGACACGACTTTAAATTGAGTGCAGATATGAACGACAAACAGGAGATTATATTCACTTTAAGTTTTAGTTGATTAATTAAACATTTATTTTTTGAATTTTTCATGTAAAAAAGGCTCCCACGCGGAGCCTTTTTTGATGAAAGTATATTCAAGTATTTGTAATTTGCAATTCTATACCTTCTGTTTTGTCCGGATCGTATATATATTCGCTTGCTTTATTATCAGCAAATACATACCCTCCATAGAGTTTTAAACGCACTTTGCGGGGTTTTGATGAAGGCAGAGCGTATTTAGCTCTGTTTATTTTTATACTATCTTTTGAAAGCACAAAGTCGAAGCGGTTATATTTGCCAAGCTGTAGTTCCGTCTCTCCATCGTCTTCATATAGAGAAAAACGGCTTTCTTCTTTTTGAGACGGGAAAAGTTGTACCGTTACTTCGTCCCACAGCGCATTTTTAAGGTTAGCAGGTCTATCCCACACGGGCAAAATTGCCCCTTCCCGAATTAAATAGTGTGCATCGCCGTCCATAGGGGTAGGAATATCTATGCTCTCTCCCCCATTGTAATATTTATTTTCACGAGGAAGATACCAGCTGTAACCGTTGGGCAGGTAAACACTTGTATGCGTTTGCTTAGCCTTAGTTACGGGTACTTTAAGCACAAAAGGCCCGAACATGCTGTTTAGATCCTTATCGCTTATAGCTTTGTCATTTGGGAATGCATGCACAAGCATTTTTTCTGCAGGCTCTGCACTAAGCGCTGTGTTTATCGCACAGGAATAAATGTACGGCATAAAGGAATAATGCTTGTGTATAAGCGAGCGTATATAGGGTAGAGCGTCAGGATAGGTCCAAGGTTCAGTGGGAACCCCCTCCTCATTCCACGAATGTATTACAAAACGCATTTGAAATACAGCCGCTTCGCTGCCCCTTATTAAAAGCTCTTCCTCCGGCATGTTTCCAAAAAATCCACCTATGTCGTGCCCATAAAAAGGCATGCCGGACATAGCTAAGGACAGCCCCATGTATTGGTTGAATTTAAGGCTTTTGAAATCGCTACAGTTATCACCAGTCCAAGTCCTTGAATACCTTTGTAGCCCTGATGTGCCGCTGCGGGAATAGACCCACGGGCGTTTGTCAGGCTCTGCATATTTAAAGGCATCATACGCCGCAGCCGCCATTTTAACAGGGTACACCGCTCTTTTGTGGTAGTCTAAAAGTTCCGAATCTTCAAGTTCAAGCTCGTTATTGTCGTTCCAAACCCCGTCGCAACCGTAATCAAAATAATGTTTGTTAAGCATAGACTGCCACCACTTGACAGCTTCCTTATTATAGAAGTCTATAAAGGAAGCGCCCCCGCCCCAGTAATATTCCACATAAGGCTTGCCGTCCGTGCCTTTTATAAAATAGCCTTTTTTTGCTATGTCCTCATACCAAGGGTGGGTTAACAAAATGCCCGGCTTTATGTTAAACATTATATGGTAGCCGCGTTTTTTGAGCTTTTCCAAAAAGCTCTTATAGTCCGAAAACTTATCTTTATTCCATAAAAAAGCGTACCTTTTGCCGTCGTTGGCCTTTAAATAGCCCGAAGAAAAATACATACCTTCGCAAGGGATATCGTTTTTCTCCGTTTTTTCAAAAAACTCGAGCACCCTTTGTTCTGCGTCCATAGGCTCAAGGTAGTTCATGGAGGAACCTAAATAGCCGAAGCTATAAAGCGGTGGCATGGCTGGTAAGCCCGTAAGCTTTGTGTAGTTAGCCACAATTTCTTCAAGGCTTTCCCCTAAAATCGCAAAGAACACAAAGGGCCCCTCAAAGGACGAAACGCTTAAATAATAAGGGCTTTCTTTGCCCAAGTCCACAGCGTCTATACAGGGTTGTGGGAAGAATAAGCCTATGTATTTATCTTCCTTTTTAATATGTCTTATAAAAAACGGAACGGATTTATACAAAGGGTCTGAAAGTTCCGCATCGTAACCTAATGCATCTCGGTTGAACATCTGAAAGCGCTTGTTTTTTCTGTCGGGATAACCGGCCTTGTCTCCCAAGCCGTAAAAGCTGTCCTCCGCTTCTATGCTAAAATTAAACTTGCCATAAAACGATGTGCCGTTTTTTATTACACGCAAAGGGTTTTCCGGCACAACCAAGTCCTTTGAACCTATATCTCCACCGTGTAAAAGCACATTAGCTTTATAAAGCGATATTACGCCAGTCTGCTTTTCTATATTTATTTGTATATCATTAAATGTATTAAGTTCAAAGCTTTCCTGCGTTTCTTTTATGTTTGCTTCAAAAGCTTCCTGCTTAGCGGAATACATAAATTCCGAAGCTTTTATTAAATCTTGACGTATATTTAAATCGTCAAATTCCCATGCGAAGCGAAAAGCTTTGTTCCCAAAATAGGATAGGGATATATTGCCCACTTCGCCTAAAAAACGGTATGTATCTTTATCTCGCACAAGGCTTGAAATATTATCCACAGTAAGCTTCATAATTACCCTTTCACACTGCCGGCTGATATGCCGGTCATAAAATATTTTTGGAACATAAAGAACACTACAATAACGGGGAGCATTGAAATGCCGGTCATGGCAAGAAGGCTTGACCAGTTTATCTGTAATTGTCCCACAAAGCCCGCCAAAACCTGCTGTAGCGTCTGCAACTTGTTATCTGTTATAACTATCAAGGGCCAAAGGTAGTCGTTCCAGCGCCACATAAACGAAAATATGGTTATAGTGGCTATTATGGGCTTTGAAAGCGGCATAATTATTTCAAAAAATATCCTACCCTCGTTTGCGCCGTCTATGCGGGAGGCTTCTATCATGGAGTTTGGAAGGCTAAGCATATACTGCCTTGCCAAAAACACACCCGTAGGCGTCGCAGCAGGCGGTATTATTATGCCCCAAAGGTTGTTGAGCATATGGAAGCGCTTTAGCTGCAAAAACACGGGCACCATTATAACCTGTAGCGGTATCATTAATGTTGCAAGCATAACGGTAAATATAAGATCTCTACCCGGGAATATGAATTTTGAAAGCGCATAGCCCGCCATGGTATTTATAAGCACGGTAATCACAGTTGATACAACGGCAACTATAAAACTATTTTTAAAATTAATAAAAAAGTTATTCTGCCTGAAGGAAAACACGTAGTTTTCAATCGTCCAATCGCTTGGGAAAATTTTCATAGGCACCTTAAAAAGCTCGTGCTGGTACTTAAAGGAGCTTAGCAATACCCATAAAACCGGAAACAGAAAAAACAGCGCCAAGAGAGACAAAAGAATATACTTAAATGTTTTTACCGTGGATAAGCGCATATTATTCATAGTCTTCGCTCCTCCCAGAAATTTTAAACTGCACCAAAGTAAACACGCCTATAATAGCCATCAAAAAGGTGCTCATGGCTGCGGCATAGCCCATTCTGTCCTCGGTAAAAGCAACTTGGTATATCTGCTGCACTATCATCTTTGTGACAAAGCCGGGTCCTCCGCCCGTCATGACATTTATAAGCTCGTAAGCTTTAAAGGACACAATTGTAGCAAGCACCATAACAACCAATATAGTGGGCTTAAGAAGAGGGAGCGTTATATCAAAAAAGGCCTGTAATCCTGTTGCTCCGTCTATTTTTGACGCCTCGTAGAGTTCTTCCGGTATAGCCTGAAGGCCCGATATCATAATAACCATATAATAGCCCGCCTGTGCCCATATGGATACAAATATCACGGAAAACATTGCAAGGTTTAAATCCGTCAGAAAGCGCACGCCTTCCCCGCCTAACGAGCGTAACATATAGTTTATTATGCCCATCTCATCGCCCAATATAAAGCGCCAAGCTATACCTACTGTAATCATACTCATAAGGGACGGAATATAAAATGCAGACCTGAAAGCTTTTTCGCCCTTGAGCTTATTTTTATACAGCATTAGCGCCAAAAGCAAGGCAAGCACCGTAATAAATACCACCGTAAAAAAGCAGTACACGAGCGTATTTTTTACGGTTATTCCAAACACCCTGTCGTTAAGAAGCCTTTGGTAATTTTTTAGTCCCACAAATTTCGGCTTGCCCAATATGCTCCAATCCGTAAAAGCCATATATAGCCCCTGAAATGCCGGTATTATTATAAACAGCACGAATATGGCAATATTAGGCAAAAGGAAAAGCGACGGCGCCAATGTTTGGTGGAAGTTTCCTCTGGGTCTTTTTACTCTCCGCATGTTTTCTCCCTGTTTTCTCCTTGTTTTCGCTACGAATAATGTTTTTAATTATATAGATAGGGGCAGCCCAAGGCTGCCCCCGGTAAAACTATTGTTATTATTGTAAATCTGCCGCCTGTTTGTCTATTTCTGCACAGACTTCTTCTACCGTCATGGTGCCAAGAAGGGCTTGGACTACCTGTTCTTTTACTATGCCGCTTATTTTTCCGACAAGCGATGTGTTCCATTCCTGTGCCGTGTATTCGGGCGTTACCTTTAATTCTTCGGAGAATACATTAAAGGCCTCGGTCGCGCTGGGGTATTCTATGCTTACGTCCGTCCTTGAAGACAGGTTGTAGGTTCCCAAGCAATACTGCGCATTGTGTTCTGCATCTGAGAAATACGCCATGAGTTTCTGTGCTTCTGCTTGGTTAGCGCTATCCTTAAAGCCCGCGATAAATTTTCCGCCGGGGACAGATGAGCGCATGGTGCCCTTGGGCATCTGGACGGCCGTCCACTCAAAGTCTTCTATTTTGGCGTAGGTGTTTATATTCCAGCTGCCGCCTATGTGGCAAGCTACAAGCCCTGCTTGGAAAAGCTCCGCGGGGTTTTCTGAACCCATCCACACAGAGGGAGGTACAAGGGCGTCATCGTGCATTTGCTTAAACCATTTAAGTGCGTTTATTGTACCTTCGTTGCTGAAGTTTACCTTTGACAGGTCTTCAGATAGCATTCTACCGTTAAACTGGTAGAGTATTGTTGAAAGACGGTGGGGTGTAAAGTCTACAGCGAGGCCGTATTTTATGTTATCGTTGGCTTCGACTACTTTTTTGATAAGCTCTGCCCATTCTTGCCAATCCCAGGTTTTGGAGATTTCCGTTAAATCCACACCCGCCTTGTCAAAAGCGGTTTTGTTTATGAGCATGCCGTTTGCCGTAGCTTCTGTAGGATAGGCTACAAGCTTGCCTTCCGTATTTTTTGCATATGCAAGCATAGCGGGCGCAAAGGCTTCTTCTATGGCTTTAACGTCTGCATAGTCTTCAAGAAGCGCCAAATGCTCTGAGAACACGGGCATAAGCGCTGTGGGTAGGCGCACAAGGTCCGGCGCGTTGCCGCCTGCAAGCATAAGTTTTAACTGTTTTTCGTACGCATCGAAGGCTATTACTTGCATATCCACCTTTACATTGGGGTTTTCTTCCAAATAGCCTTTGATTGTTTCTTCGAATACTTCGGATTCGTTTGCATCGTTAAACCAAAGCACCTTTAAAGTTACTTCGCCCTCCGCTAAAGCCATAAGCGGCAGCAGCATAACAAGGGACAACAATACTGCGATAATTTTCTTTAACATGGTTTTTCCTTTCTTGCCGGCGATTTTTTACCGGCGCATTTACATTTATTTATTGTATTTTACCATTTTGTATTAAATACTGCATTGCAGTATTTACAGCAAACATTGTAAAAATAAGCGTTATGCTTGACTGAGGCTCTATTAGCTGAGATAATATACACAGCTAGACAACACCTTTTGATTTTAAAAGTATTTATCTTAGGGTTTACGAAAAGAGGTGCAAATTTGACCGAAAAGCCGACAAACGACATAGAAAAAAGAGACCTTACACGCTGGTATATGCAAAGGGAAGACCTTGAAGCCTTCTACTACGAGCATCGTTATATATCCGAAACACCTATACATTATCATATAGGTTTTAATGAAATATATTTGTTTTTAGAGGGCGATGTAAACTACCACATACATAAAGAAAACTACAAACTAAGCTACGGGGATCTTCTTCTTATACCCGCAGGAATTATGCACTGGCCGGAAATACACAACACGACAGGCACATATAAGCGAATGTTCCTTTGGATTTCACAAAAATATATAGAAAAACTGAGCAGCGAAAACACGGATCTTTTGCAATGCTTTTCTAGCGGTAAAACGCTTATACATCTTTCCGGAAAAGAGGTTTTAAAGATAAAGTATTTGATGGAAGAGCTAATACAAGTTAAAAAAGGCCAATTCGGCGAGGACGTTTTGCGCGCTTCGCTGTTATCCCAAATACTGGTTCATATATGTATGTTTTTAAAGGACAGCAAGCCACAAGTTAAGCACAACAGCCGCCTACAAACAATAGTTGACTATATAGACGGCGAAATATCGGACAGCGCCTTATCCATAGAAAAAATTGCAAAGCAATTCTATCTAAGCAAAAGTGCACTATCCAGAGCATTTACAAAGGATATGGGTATAACGCCCTACCGCTATATAGCCAAAAGACGCCTGCATATGGCAAGGCAGAAGCTTTCGCAGGGCGACAGCCCATTAAACGTATCAAACTCCGTAGGTTACAGCGATTACTCCGCCTTTTACCGTGCTTTTGTAAAGGAATTTGGGCAAAGCCCGGCGTCTGTAAAGGATACGGCAGATTAGATATATTTACTTACTTAATATTTAATTAATTTTATCACAACCAATACAGGCTTAAAAAAACGAAACGCAAAACCGCAGCCATTATTTTTAAAGACTGCGGTTTTTTTTATTGTTTTATTGTCTGTGCTTTACGGCTTTATATATTCCGGCAGTTTATTAGAAATGCCTACGCCTATAACTTCGTTTTGGGGACGCGCGTTGTTGTGTACGCCGTTGTTGTCAAGCTGGTTTAGCTGATTACCCATAAATATAATGCTTGATGTCCATCCGCCGTCCAAGTTAAATGCAGTTTTGCAACCGAGCTCGTTTAGTATATAGCCGCTCTCCTTACTTTTAAGGCCACGGCTTGGCTTTATACGCCCCTCCGCAACCAGAAGGAAATAATGCCCCGGCTCCACCATACCAATCGCCACACGGGGATTTGGGTTGTAGCCGTAATTGTTGTAGCTTTCGTTAAGCTCCCCGTCCCTTATAAGCCAAGGGCCGAAGCTAAATACATCTGACGCACCGGATAACAAAAGTTCTGATGCGGTAAGCTCGTTTTGGGTGAAAACCTTCATGTCGCCGTCCGGATAGAGCGCCATCATATCAAGCGGTGGGAAGGTAAGCTTTGTCCTTGTGCTTGGGTCGTCAAACAGTATCTGCCCGTCCCTTATATCCACACCCGTTTTAACGCCCGGTCTTCCAGTGCGGTAAATGTAATAGTCTGCCCCGAAAGCCAACACTAAGTTGTGTTTCCTTGCTATATCGCTCTGCTTTGCCTTGTAGGCATCGCGGTTTACAACGCGGTTTTCGTGGAAAGGATAGGTTTTAAAGGGCTGTGTACCCTTTGGCGCAACTATTTCTGCCGTGAAATACCTCGTACGCCTTTTTTCTTCAAAAATGCGCTCGTGCTTTAATATCTCTATGCGCAATTGGTCGGAGCAGTAGCGCCATTCACCTTTTTCTTCGTCTACGGATATAAATTCTTCGGAGCCTTCGGGTAGGAAACCCTCCGCCGTAAGCAATGGGAAGCCCTCTATTTTAATAGACACCATGTTAAGAAGCTCTTCTTTTTTGGCTTCAAGTTCTTCGCTTAAACGCTTTATTTCTTCCGCGGAAGCTTTGTTTTCTTGAGCTTGGATCAAGGCATTTTGGGCTTCTTCCACAGCCTTTTCGGCTTTTTTATGTTCTTCTTCGCGCCTTTTTTGTTCGGCCTGTTCTTCAAGCAGGCGTTTTTCTTCTTCCTGTCTTATGCGCTCTTCTTCCGCCTGTTTTTCAGCCTTTACCTTGTCTATCGTTTCCTTTGTAACGTTAAATATAAAGGGGTCTTCTTTTGTGCCGGTGCCCATTTCTATAGTAACAAGCTCTGTATTTAGTTTAAGCGTAGGCCTTATGCCGCCCGCACTTTCAACAGATATAAAGCCCATGCTGCCATCTCCACGCACTACGCGCATGGCTCTGTTGTTGGTTTTAGAAACGGCGTTCATCCAATACCTTGAATTAGATGAAGCGCCCTTTGCCTTGGCATAGTCGGTAGCATTTGCCGTTAGGGCTTTTTTTGTGGTGAAACCTAAATTCTTGTCCTTTAAAAGCTCTGGGGCTGGAAGCGACAGGGCATCGCCTTCTGCAAAAGAGGCACGCTCTTCTTCTGAAAAGGCATTTTGAGCCAAATCCTGCGTTATATATTTATGTATGTCGCTTTTTACAACGTCTGAAAAACTGCCGGAATCCGAATGTGCCTGCATAAAATCCATTATATTTTCAGACAGCAACAATATGTTTTCGTCGTCCGCTTTAAGTACGCGCCATAAAATAGCCTTACCTTCTTCTTTTGGGTATTGGCCAAACTGCACGTATTGGTATTTACCGTCATAGGAATGTAAAACAGCTTCCTCACCAAGTGCTGTAAAACACAGTGCAATTAAGCACAGCATAGCCACTGCAAGTTTTTTTTGCATCGAAAACCTCCGAAAAAATTATGCGTTAATTATACAGGCCGTCGTCTTATTAGTCAAAGGTTTTGGATACTAAAGGTCCGGGTTTATTACGGTGATGGGCGCAAGCTCTGATATGTCCTGCTTGGTTACGCGCAATAGATTTACATAGCTTGTTTTTATATTTTGCATTTCCTGTAAAAACACGTCCAAGCCTTTTATGTCTTTAAGACCACCGTTTTCTAACTTATAGTGCATGGGTATTATAACGCGTGGTTTTAAAATTTGAGCCGTTTGCCTTGCTGCTTTTGCGTCTATTGTATATTTACCGCCTATAGGTAAAAACAGTATATCTAAATCTCTTAAAAATTCTATTTGCTTGTCGTTTGGAATATGGCCCAAGTCCCCTAAGTGGGCAAGGCGCAAACCCTCTGTCTCGTAAAGGAATATAAGGTTTTCTCCACGAAGTGCCCCCTGATTTTCGTCGTGAAAGCTTTTTATGGCGCTTATACGCAAAACATCAAAATCAAAATCGATCTCTGAAGCTAACACCATTGGGTGTCCTACCGCCTTTTTAACATAGCTGTGATCGCCATGCAAGTGGCTTACGGTAACTATATCCACCTTATGGTTTTTTGTAGGCAGACTTAACATCTCAGGGTCATAAGGATCTGTAAGTATTTTGATGCCGTCCGCCGTTTCCAGCATAAACTCGTCATGTCCAAAGTATTTTATTATCATCGCATTTTCTCCTTATGTTTATTATAAGCATGTAATAAAAGCTCCGCCCCATGAGCCGGCGCTTTTATATTTTCTCTTAAACAAACCGCCAAACGGCCGAGCAAAAAAACACAAGCTTTATAAAAATCCCCTAGGTTTAGTATGTGCATAAGCTTTATATATGCGTCCATATTTTCTTCCAACGTATCCGCCTCGTGCCGCCTTAGTATATTTGCACAGGAAACAATATATATATTATCTTCGTTTGTTTCCGGCAAGGGCTGTTTACCTATATTATTTAAAAACTCTTTTAACAATAATGCGTTTGGAGAAAAAAGAGCGTATTCCCCCGAAATTTTCACATCAAAGCCCGCATTTTCAAGCTCCAACACAAGAGCTTGGTTTTGCGTTTTTAAAAAATCCGAAAAAAACAAAGCACGTTCGTATCGATCCCGCTGTAATAAACAGCAGTCTCCTAAAATACGACGTGCTTTAATTTTAAAGTATTCAATCGGCACGCAGATTATCCGCCTGCAACTTTATGTGCAGCTTGTGTACTGCGGCATAACGTCCGCCTATGTCCAACTGGTATTTAAGGTTTACCTCCCCGTTGCCGTCTTCCGATATGTTGTAGTTTACAAGGGTCGGGAATATGCTCATATCAAGCTCGCCGTAGGGTGTACGGTAGCTTCCCTCGTAGCGGCAGCCTTTTTCAAACACCATATCGGTGCCGAAAGGCCCGTCGCTTGCCATAGTAACAATACCTTTACCCATGGTCAGGGTAACGTTTTGCATTTGGCTTTCATCGGACACGGTTTCCGTGTAGCGCAAACGCCAGTCGTCTTTCTTACCGGACAGCTTTCCAAGTGTAGTAACGCGGAGTATTCCATCGTCATCGTCAAGCAGGGCCGTCCTACCGGTAAGCGTGAGCAGAACTTGTTTGTTTCTCATTTAAGACACCTCCTCACATGAGTATATTATACCATAGCAATCGCAAAATTAGAATACTTTAGCGTCTTCTAAAACGGTTGCGTCGCTTAGGGTTTTCTACTATAATACAAAGAACATTAAACACAGAGAACCGGCATTTGTAAAGCTTATCACAAACACACGGGAGGGATTAACAATGCTTAGAAGTTTGCTTTTTATACCGGGGAACAACCCCGCTATGCTTCAAAACGCCGATATTCACAGCGCGGACGCCGTCATTTTAGACTTGGAGGACGCCGTTTCCCCTAACGAAAAGGACGCCGCAAGGATATTGGTGTCAAGGGCCATAGAATATTTAGGTTTTAATAAAGAAAAAATCGTGGTACGTATAAACCCAATAGATACGCCCTACGCTAAACAGGATATAGAAGCAGTTGTACCGCTTAGGCCAAAATATATAATGCCTACAAAGGTATGCTCCGCAGAATACATAAAACAGGCTTCTAAAATTATAGCAGAAGCCGAGATAAAAAATGGCATAGAAGAAAACAGCATAAAAATTATTGCGCTTATAGAAACCGCCGAGGGCATAGAGCAGGCTTTTAATATAGCACGTGCCGACAAAAGGGTCGAAGCGCTTTTTTTGGGCGCGGAGGACTTAACAAGCGACATGCAAGCGGTTCGCAGCAAAGCGGGAGATGAAATAGCCTATGCCAGAGGGCGCATAGTTATGGCGGCACGCTCATGTGGCATTGACGCAATAGACACACCCTTTACCGATGTACACGACGATGAAGGCCTTGTGCAGGACGCGCTCTTAGCGCGTCGCATGGGCTTTAGCGGCAAAGCTTCCATATCCCCCCACCATGTAGCAGGGATAAACCAAGCCTTCAGCCCAAGCATAGAAGAAATTAACTACGCAAAGGCCGTTATAGAAGCCATAGAAGAAGGCAAAAGGCTTGGTCGAGGTGCGGTGTCGCTCAAGGGCAAAATGATAGACAGGCCTATTGTTTTAAGGGCCGAAAAGCTGCTTTTAGCAGCCAAAGAGCTGCAGCTTATTTGATAGGAGTGTTAAATATATGAATAAGATAGTTTCCACAATAGCCGATGCCATAAAGCAATGCAAGCTGCAGGACGGAATGACCGTTTCCTTCCACCACCATTTAAGGAACGGCGACTATGTTTTAAATATGGTGTTGGAAGAAATCGCAAAGCAAAACATAAAAAACATATGTATACAGGCAAGCGCATTATTTGACTGCCATTACCCTCTTATAGACCATATAAAAAACGGTACGGTTACACGCATTGAAACAAACTACCTAAACGGCAGACTGGCAAGGGAGATTTCCTTAGGGCTAATTAAAGAGCCTGTTTTATTCCGCAGCCACGGCGGAAGGCCCGCTGCAATAGAGAGTGGCAATGTGCATATAGATGTAGCATTTATAGCGGCACCCGCAGCAGACCCCATGGGCAACGCAAACGGAAGGTTTGGGGAAGCGGCCTGCGGTTCCTTGGGCTACGCTATACCCGACAGCCGTTTTGCAGACAAAGTTGTTTTAATTACGGACAATGTTATGCCCTACCCCCTGTACCCCGCAAGCATAAAAGAGAGCGATGTGGATTTTGTGGTTGCGGTTGATAAAATAGGCGATCCAAAGGGCATAGTATCTGGCACCACCAAGATGACACGCGACCCCGTATCCCTTAAAATAGCGGAATATGCAGCTAAGGTAATAGAGTTTTCTGGTCTACTTAAAGACGGGTTTTCTTTCCAGACGGGGGCTGGCGGAGCTTCTCTTGCAGTAACAAAATACTTAAAGCCCATAATGCTTAAAAACAACATACATGGTAGCTTTGGC
>JAUNLY010000134.1 GCA_030532025.1 Eubacteriales bacterium | reverse complement strand
GGATTAATATGGATATCAGTAAAATTAAAGAGCTTCAAGACTTCTATACGGATGAACTCAAAAATAACATTTTGTCGTTCTGGCTTCCAAGTTGCGAGGACAAAGAATTTGGTGGTTTCTTAAATTGCTTTGATAATTTTGGCAAACAGCTGGTTTCATATGACAAATACACATGGAGCCAAGGGCGATTTATTTGGATGTTTGCATACCTATCACAAACGCCCTGCCCCATTTTTTCATCTGAAGAAAGAGAATCCTTTCTGGCACTTGCAAAACAAGGCACAGAATTTATGATGAAACACTGTCTAATAAGCGAAAACAATTTTAAGTGCGTATTTTTAATGGAACGTGACGGAACCCCAAAACAGGTAGAACAGGGAGCCCCGTTGGATATGAGTATATACGCAGATTGTTTTGCAATTTTAGGCATGGCTATGTATGCTTTTGTAAGCGGCGCCAAAACGGTATATAATTTTACCAAAAAATTATACGATAGCGCCATTGAACGCATAAAAAACAATAATTTTAGAACACTTCCCTACCCTTTAAGCGAGCAATTCCGTTGCCACGGAATCCCCATGATTTTTTCTAATGTAAGCCGTGAACTTTTGCGTGCCGCCCAAAAATTAAACAAGGGAGATGTACCGCAAATCCTAAAAAATATTGAGCATTTCGCTTCGGACATACTTAATAATTTTGTAGATGAATATAATATAATGCACGAAGTAATTACTCAAGACAATAAGTTTTTTGAACAAATTTTAGGGCAACATATGAACCCTGGGCACACTTTAGAAGATGTTTGGTTTTTGTTTGATGCTGCCGATTTGACGGACCATAAAGAATGGAACGAAAAAATTTTAAACATAGCATTAAAAGCGCTTGAAAACGGCTGGGACGAGGAATACGGCGGTTTGCTGCACTATTGTTCCGTAACGGGTGGCAAACCTGTTGGGGATTACAAAGGCGTAGAGAATGAAACTATGACAAAACAACTTAGCGGTTGGGCGGATAAGCTTTGGTGGGTACATTCAGAATCCCTTTACACAACACTTCTTTGCTACTTTAGAAGCGGGAATGCAAATTTCTTAAATTGGTACAAACGTATAGCCGAATATACATTCTCTACCTTCCCCAACCCAGACAAAACAATAGGCGAATGGATACAAATACGTACACAAAATGGCAGCCCTCAAGATAAAGTAGTAGCACTGCCCGTTAAAGACCCGTTTCATATCACCAGAAATCTTATTTTAATATTAGAACTTCTTAAAACACAAATGGAAGCCGTGTAAAATGGATTTAATAAATTATTGACTTTTTATTAGCGGCAACTGCACCGGCGGTGACGAATGGAACGCCCAGTATTTCAAAAAATTCCAGGGGAGAATAGCTTTTCTATGAAAAAATATATAATTGCCAATGCAAATATAATAACCCGTGAAAGAACTATTCCAAAAGGCGCCTTGTGCATTTCTTCGGGTAAAATAGATGCCGTGTGGGAATATTTGCCTGAAAACATCAGCAAAGACATACCGGTATACGATGCAGAAGGCAGTTATATAAGCCCAGGCTTTATAGACATACATCTTCACGGCGGTAACGGCTCCGACTTTTTATCCGGCGATTCAGATAAAAATATAGAATGCTGTAAAATGCATATGCAGCACGGAACTACAAGTTTAGTGCCGACATTTTCAACGTCTGATTACACTACATACAGAAATGCCTTGCGTGGAATTTCAGAAACCATGAAAAACATGAAAGGCATGGCAGATGTCCCTAACATTTTAGGCGTACACATGGAAGGGCCTTATCTATCCCCCTCACAGCTCGGAGCACAATCGCCCGATTTTATTATAAAACCGGACGAAAAGGACTATATACCTTTGCTGGAAGACTATCCTTTTATATTGCGTTGGACGATAGCGCCCGAAACAGAGGGTGTACTATCAATGGTAAGGAAGCTCGCTCCGCTTGGGATACATTTTTCAATAGGACATTCTGACGCCTTGTTTGAAGACGTAATCAAAGCTTACGAGTTAGGCGTTAACTGCATCACCCATCTGTATTCCGCCTGCTCCACAGTAAGGCGCATAAACGCCTACCGCCACGCAGGAATAATAGAAGCGGCCTACTATTTGGACGATATGAACGTTGAAATAATAGCAGACGGAAAACATCTTCCGCCAAGCCTTCTTAAGCTAATCTACAAAATAAAGGGACGCGAAAGAGTGTGCCTGATAACAGACGCTATAAGCGCTGCCGGGCTTTCGCCTGATTTAGGCGAAATATACGACATGTCCTCCAAACAGACAATTATAATAGAGGACGGTGTGGGGAAACTTAAAGACCGCAGCGCATTCGCAGGGAGCATAGCAACTGCGGATTTATTGGTGCACAACATGGTAAAATTGGCAGATGTCCCCTTAATTGACGCCGTCAAAATGATGAGCTATAACCCAGCAAAATTAATAGGCATGGAAAACAAAAAAGGCAGCATCGCTAACGGCATGGACGCAGATTTAATTATGTTTAACGACGATATACAAATACAAAAAGTTATAGTAGCCGGACAGGAGGTTTACAATGAAAAATAAACTATACTGTGGGCTT
>JAUNLY010000133.1 GCA_030532025.1 Eubacteriales bacterium | reverse complement strand
GTCTCTTGAGCATATTTATCCCACTCATTCGAATAAACGCATTGTGCTCCAAATGACTCTAATGCAATTCTAAATCCTCCAATACCAGCAAATAGATCTATGAATTTATATCCTTTTAATGATTTCTCTTCAACTTTAATCATATAAACCTCCACCGAATAGCGCAGTGCGCTTACATTAATTACAGCATATAGTCTATTGTTTGAATTGTCAATAGTTTTGGTTGTAAATACGTATTATAATGAAATTGGAAGTTATCTTTATCTAAAAAAATCAAGATTTCTAAAATGATATATTACATAAAAAGACCGCAACTTTGATATGTACCCCCTATACTGGACAAACCAGTAAAGGGGGTAGACATCACCTAAAACTACAGTCTTTTTGCTTTGTCAAATGTAAACCATTTGGAACTATTGCTCGATTTTTTTACTTCATAGTACCATTTGAATACTGGTAACTCTAATTTGTAGTTAAGCCATTTTAGAAAATTACCCTACTCCCACTCAATACTCGCTGGAGGTTTAGGGCTTATGTCGAGTAGCACGCGGTTTATGCCGGGAACTTCGTTTAAAATGCGGTTTGATATTGTATTGAGCAGTTCTTTAGGGTAGTAGACCCAGTCCGCTGTCATAAAATCTGTTGTTTTTACTGCGCGTATTGCAATCGCTTCATAAAAAACACGCTCGCCGTCCTTCACTCCAACCGATCTTATGCCGGGGAGAACGGTAAAATATTGATCGGCAAATTGTTGCAGGCCTGCTTTTGCTATTTCCTCGCGTAAAATCGCATCACTTTCTCGCACTAAGTCTACGCGTTCGGGCGTCAGAATTCCAAGGCAGCGGACAGATAGTCCAGGGCCTGGGAAAGGCTGTCTTAAGACGAATTCATCAGGCAGTCCCAATGCAGAACCTATTTTTCGTACTTCAGGTTTAAACAAGTATTTTAATGGCTCAACAAGGCTTGTAAAGCCAAGTTCTTTAGGTAACCCACCTACATTGTGGTGAGATTTTACAAGCTTACCAGCTCCTGCGGTGCCGGATTCTATAATATCCGGATATATGGTGCCCTGTGCAAAATGGTCGAGTTTGCCTAATTTTTTTGCTTCCTCTTTGAATACTTCTATAAACTCTGCACCGATTATCTTTCTTTTCTTTTCGGGGTCGTTTACATCTTTAAGCTTATCCATAAAGCGCTGCCTTGCGTCAACGCATGTCAAAGAAACAGGGAAATACTCTGTAAATATCTTTTTAACAAGTTCAGGTTCGCCTTTGCGCATAAAACCATGATCAACAAAAACGCAATGTAGACGGCTGCCTATGGCCTTATAAAGGAGAGCTGCCGTTACTGTGCTGTCAACCCCTCCGGATAGACCAAGTAGTACGCTTCCGTCCCCAACCTGAGCTTTTGTTTCTTCTGTAGATTTATCAATAAAGTTTTCTGCAGTCCAGTCTTTCTTACAGTTACAAATATCAAACATGAAATTTGTAAGTTGGCTTTCTATGTTCTCTTCTTCTGTTGCTACCTGTGCTTTTGCTGCTTCGCCAAACAAGCTTGCCACTACGCTTGTGCCATCTTCGATGGTTAAAACCGGTATGCCTAATTCGAATATTTGTTTATCAATATTAAGCGTTTCTTCTGCGGAGGTTTTTCCGCAGAGAACAATGCCTTCGGGGTTTAATTCCTTGACTTTTTCTGCGGATACGCCATCAACAAACACCACATGGGAAAAGACATTGTACTTTCGTACTATTTTTGAATAATCTTGGGCACTAACTCCGCCCAAATTTAAAATAAGTATACCTCTAAACATATTTTTCATTTATTTTTCCGTTCCGTCCGCGTTAAATACGGGCAGTTTTTCAAGATATAAAATATCATCACGCTGTTGCGCAACGCCTTCTGCCAATATGGCCATTCTGCCTACAACATTTCCCCCGGCTTCTGACACGAGCTTTTCAACAGCTTTTAAGGATTCGCCGGTTGAAATTACATCATCAACTATAAGTACGCGTTTACCACGCATATAGTTTGCATCATCTTGATCTATATGTAGCATTTGACGGTTGGCGGTCGTAATAGAAGTAACCTCTGTGGAAAAAATATTCTTCATGTAAAGCTTTGGTGCTTTGCGTGCCACGAGATATTTATTGCTCCCGTCCTGCCTAGCCATTTCATAAACAAGCGGTATGCCTTTTGATTCTGCTGTTATTAGCACGTCGTGCGCAGGTGCGATTTTTAACAATTCCCTTGCACAGGATACTGTGAGTTCCACATCGCCAAATATAACAAATGCGGCAATGTAAAGTTCGTCGTTTACTTTGCAAAGCGGTAACTCTCTGGTTAATCCGGCAACTTTAAGCGTATAATTCATGTTATCCCCCTTCCTGATTACACTTAAAGATTTTAAGCAAAATGGCGGATATTGTCAATTAAATGTGCGGTTGAAGCCTGCCTAAAAAATGGTATAATGCTTGTAGAGGGAGGTTAAAGTGGATTCGATTTCCGTAACGATAGAAAACACCGTATTTAGGAATGACTTAAATAGTTATTCTGTTCTTGAAGTGCGATGCAACGGTGAAACCCTTACAGTGGTCGGCACTTTGCCGGACTTTGTTCAGGGCGA
>JAUNLY010000018.1:1023-20281 GCA_030532025.1 Eubacteriales bacterium | reverse complement strand
TAGGCAACCACGACCGCCACGGATCACAAAAAGATTTCTCAAGGCTTTTAGAGCATATGCGTGCTAACAGTATATTCCCACTTATAAACGAAGAACATATTATAAATATGGGCGAAACAAAAATATCCCTTTATGCAAGCGACGACATACGCACAAGCATTCCCGACCTAAGTTTTTTTGATAATGCAAATGCGGATAAATTTGTTATTTTCTTCCCCCATTCGCCGGATATTTTGCCTGAGGTTCTTCAAAAAAACCGCAAAGCTTTTGATCTCGCCCTATGTGGACATACGCACGGCGGGCAGATTGCGCTATTTGGCAAGGCTCTTCACTCATCAAGCGAATACAAAAACAGATATCTCTCCGGCTGGAAGGAAGAAAAAAAACACCGTTTCTTTATAACAAACGGTGTAGGTACTTCTCTAATTCCCGTGCGTATTGGTGCAAGGCCGCAGATGCACGCTATTATATTAGTTTCAGAGCAGGCTCGGCATTTAGGCTAAGTTCCGCCAGATTGCCCTTTAACAGCTGTCTATGCCCTGCCGCAGCTATCATAGCAGCATTGTCACCGCAGAGAAAAAGCTCCGGCATGTAAAGGGATGTGCCGGTTTTTTGGCATTCTTCTGTAAAGCGTTTTCTAAGCAAGCTGTTTGCCGAGACGCCGCCCGCTATAAGCAGTGTATCCACATTTTTATCTTGAACGGCTAGCATAGTCTTTTCCACAAGCAAATCAACAACTGCCTTTTGGAATGAAGCCGCACAGTCCTTAACACTGTATGGTATATTTTTTTGTTGCATATTGTGTAAAGTATTTATAAAAGCCGTTTTTAAGCCCGAAAAGCTGAAATCGTACTTACCTTGGGTTTTGGGGTGCGGAAGGCTTAAAAAGCTATCGTCGCCCGTTTTTGACACGGCATCAAGCTTAGGGCCGCCTGGGTAGCCAAGCCCCAACACCCTTGCCGCCTTATCAAAGGCTTCGCCTGCTGCATCGTCCTGCGTACAGCCTACAAGAGTGTAGCTGTCGTTTGCATCTACATCTATAATATGGCTGTGTCCGCCACTTACAACAAGGCATAGGCCGGGCGGATTTAAGTCTTTAAAGCTTAAATAATTGGCGCATATATGCCCCTCTATGTGGTTAACGCCTATAAGCGGCTTGTCAGAAGCATAAGCAAGGGCTTTAGCATAGGATACGCCTACAAGAAGCGCGCCAACAAGTCCAGGGCCTTTTGTAACTGCAATTGCGTCTATATCGCTTAAATCAAGCCCACTTTGCTTTAAAGCTTCCGAAACTACTATATCTATTTTTTCTGTATGCGCACGGCTCGCAATCTCCGGCACAACGCCACCGTACAAAGTATGCATAGGTATCTGCGAAAAAACAACGTTGGATAATATATCCCGCCCGTTTTTTACGACCGAAGCCGCGGTTTCGTCGCAGCTGGTTTCAATGCCTAAGACAAATATATCTTTCTTTGACTTAATTGCTGCAAGCTTTTCTTTTTGGGCTTTAATATAATTACTTGGCATCTTTATTTTTACCCTTAAATATAATCGCAAAACACCCCATGGCAAGGCAAGCAACAAGCGGCAGGAAGCGCTTTAAAAATATACCGGCATAGCTTTTAAAGAAAGGTTCCGGCATAAGCTGCAACAGTATGTCCTCGTTTTCGTTTAAGAGCCACAGATCGTTTGTGAAAAGCAATCTATGGAAGGCTTCAAAAAGTCCATCAAAATCGCCTAAATAAGCAACTGCAAGCGCTGTTAGCAAAAGCAAAAATGCGCCAACGCCTATTAAATAGGACGCTTCTACGGTTTTTGAGCTTATATACATAAGCCCTTTTTTGTGGGCCAAAAGTAAAACCAAAAACACGAGCAAGACCAAAAGTATAGGCCATAAAAACGCAAGACCTGTTTTTACCAAGCCACGCACGTCTTTCATATGTAGTATTTCTCTCTCGCTTATAAGGGATTCGCCATCTTGATTTGGTTCCGCCATATCAAGCTTTTCTTTTTTACCCGAAAGGTATTGGCTTATATCTTCTGCAATAATTTTATATTTTTCTTGTGTATATTCTGTTTTAGAATAAGCAATAAACTGGTTTTGCATTAAAGGTGTATCCGTACAAAGCCTTGCTAATTGATAAAAAATGCTAAGAACCGCCACAGAAAACACAAGCACTGAAAACGTGATTCTTAAAACTATATCCTTTTTTGTCATTGCATTTTAAGGTAGGAAGTTATAAAGCCGTCTAAATTGCCGTCCATAACGTCTTCTATGTTGCCCGTTTCGCAGCCCGTGCGATGGTCCTTTACCATGGTATAGGGCTGGAAAATATATGAGCGTATTTGGCTGCCCCACTCTATTTTTTTCATCTCGCCCTTTATTTCGGCCATCTGTTCTTCTTTTTCGCGTTCCTTAAGCTCTATAAGCTTTGCTTTTAGCATTTTAAGGCACATTTCTCTATTCTGTATCTGGCTGCGCTCGTTTTGGCATGACACTACAATGCCTGTCGGCATATGCGTCATACGCACGGCGGAGTCCGTCTTGTTTACGTGCTGACCGCCCGCGCCGGTTGAACGGTAGGTGTCCACACGCACTTCTTCCATGTTTATTTCTACTTCGCCGCCGTCTTCAAGCATGGGGGCTACGTCTAAAGACGCAAAAGATGTGTGCCGCCTTGCGTTTGAGTCAAAGGGGCTTATTCTTACCAAGCGGTGTACGCCCTTTTCTCCCCTAAGATAGCCGTAGGCATTTTCGCCGTCCACTTCAAATGTTGCAGACTTGGTGCCAGCTTCGTCGCCGTCCAAATAGTCAAGCAGTGTAAGCTTAAAGCCTTTCTTTTCACAATAACGTGTGTACATGCGGTATAGCATCTGCGTCCAGTCCTGTGCTTCCGTGCCACCGGCACCTGCATGCAAGCTTAATACCGCGTTTGAATCGTCATAATCCCCACGCATTAGCGTTTCTATGCTAAGAGTTTCTATGGCTTCAGAAAGCTTTTTAAGGCTTTCTACGGCTTCTAAGGCTAAATCTTTGTCATCTTCCTCTTCAGCAAGCAGAAGCATGGTTTCTACATCGTCGCACTGCTGAATTAAAGCATAGTAATTGTCTATTTTATTTTCCATGCTGGCGCGCTTTTTGTTTACAGCGGTAGAGTGCTCAACATCTTCCCAGAAGCCTGGGGAGTTCATCTCTTCTTTTATTTCTTCGAGCTGATTTTTAAGGTCTTCTATATGAAGCCCCTCGCCCGCTTCTTTTAGCTTTGCACGTTCCTGCTGTAGTTGAACGGTACATTGTTCTATTTCTACTATCATTAATTGTCTCCTCCTGCTCTGCCGCAGCAATTCTTGTATTTTTTGCCACTGCCGCAAGGGCATGGGCTGTTACGCCCCGGCTTTTTATCTTTAGTTATGGGTTGGTTTGCAACAGGCGCGTTTGTGCTCTGCTTTGCAGCGCTGCCTGCGCCACTTTCTCCCGTTACCCTTGCAACTGCACGCCTTTCAGCGGGTTTTTCAATCTTAATCTGATATAGCTGGCGTATTGTGTCCTCCTGTATAAGGCGAACCATCTCGTCAAACATATCGTAGCTTTCCATCTTATATTCGTTTACGGGGTCACGCTGGGCGTAAGCCCTTAAGCCTATGCCGTCACGCAGCCTGTCCATGGCGTCTATATGATCCATCCAACGTAAATCCACAGAATGTAAGAGTATATTGCGTTCTAATTCTGCTATGTCTATACCTATAGAAGCTATGTCTTTTTCTCTTTCTATATAGAAATCACCCGCAGCTTTAACAAGGAAGTTTATTGCACCGTCTTTATCAAAGCTTGCAAAGGCATCGCGGTTTTTAGCGATGGTCCCCCTTTGTATGCAGAGTTTTTCAAGGTATTCTGCAAGGCCGTCCACATTCCAGCTTGCGTTTTCGCCTACAAGGAAGCGTTCCACCGATTCTGATATAAGCTTCTGCACCATATTTTTGACGTTGTCGCGCATATTCTCGCCTTCAAGCACTTGGCGGCGCTGATCGTATATAATGCTGCGTTGCTGGTTCATTACATCGTCATATTTAAGCACGTTCTTTCTTATTTCGTAGTTACGGCTCTCGATGCGTTTCTGGGCATTTTCTATCTGCTTTGTGAGCATGCCGGCTTCCAAGGGTTCAGAATCGTCCATGCCTAATTTGCCCGTCAGCATCTGCATGCGTTCGCCACCGAATAGACGCATTAAATCGTCCTCAAGGGAGATAAAGAACTGAGAAGAGCCGGGGTCGCCCTGCCTACCGGCACGGCCCCTTAACTGGTTATCTATGCGGCGGCTTTCGTGCCTTTCTGTGCCTATTATGTGTAGGCCGCCGAGTTGTTTAACCTTGTCGTGCTCAGCATCTGTATTTATCTTATACTTATTGCGCAAAGAGTTAAACTTTTCTCTTGCTTCCAATATGGTTTCGTCTTTTGTGTCACCCTTGCCCGTGGCTTGCTCTATTAGGCTTTCTTCATAGCCTTCCCTTGCCATCTGCTGTCTTGCCATAAAGCTTGGGTTTCCGCCTAACAATATGTCTGTACCACGTCCCGCCATGTTGGTGGCAATTGTAACAGCGCCAAGATGACCCGCCTGTGCTACTATTGTAGCTTCGCGTGCGTGGTTTTTGGCGTTTAACACCTCGTGTTCAACACCACGGCGTTTTAGCATGGTGCTTAGCATTTCACTTATCTCGACGGATATGGTACCGACCAATATAGGCTGTCCCGTCGCGTGTCTTTGTATAATTTCTTCTATTACAGCGTTGTATTTGCCCTTTTTGCTGCGGTAGACCATGTCGTTTAGGTCTTTCCTTATCATAGGCATATTGGTAGGCACTTCCACAACGTCTAAGCTGTATATACCCTGAAACTCCGCTTCTTCGGTTTTGGCAGTACCCGTCATGCCGGAGAGCTTATCGTACATACGGAAATAGTTTTGGAATGTAATTGTTGCAAGCGTCTTGCTTTCGTGTGCAACGGTTACATGTTCTTTAGCTTCTATTGCTTGGTGAAGCCCGTCCGAATAACGCCTGCCGACCATAAGGCGACCCGTAAATTCGTCCACTATAACGACTTCGTTGTCCTGAACAACGTAGTCTATATCCCTTTTCATCAAGGTGTTTGCACGCAAGGCGTTTATAATATAGTGGTTAAGCTCGTTATTTTCGGGGTCGGATAAATTATCTATATTAAAGGCACGCTCCGCTTTTTCTATGCCATCTTCTGTAAGCACCGCAGAACGCTCTTTTTCGTCTATGGTATAGTCCTGCTCGTTTTTAAGGCGTATTACAAATGCATTTGCCTTTTCGTACATATCCGTAGGTTTATCGCCTTGGCCGGATATTATAAGAGGCGTCCTTGCTTCGTCTATCAATATGGAGTCCACTTCGTCAACTATGGCAAAAGCGTGGCCGCGCTGCACCATGTTTTCCTTGTAGACAACCATATTGTCCCTTAAATAGTCAAAGCCCATCTCGTTGTTGGTGCCGTAGGTTATGTCGCAATTATAGGCTTTACGGCGTTCCTCACCGCTTAAATCGTGCACTATTATGCCGACACTAAGCCCCAAAAAGCTAAACAGCTTGCCCATATCCTCCCCTTGGAAGGAGGCAAGGTAGTCGTTTACCGTGACTATATGAACACCTTTGCCGTTGAGCGCATTTAAGTAAGCGGGAAGGCACGCAGTAAGCGTTTTACCTTCGCCCGTCTTCATCTCGGCAATTCTGCCTTGGTGAAGCACGATGCCACCCATAAGCTGTACTTTAAAGGGCCTCAAACCCAGTATTCTGTCAGCCGCTTCTCTGACGGTAGCAAAAGCTTCGACCAAGATATCGTCCAAAGTTTCGCCCGACTTAAGCCTTTGCTTAAATTCTGCGGTTTTGTTAGACAGTTCGTAGTCGATAAGAGTTTTGTATTCGTCCTCCATCGACATTATTTCGCCGGCGGTTTTTTCAAGTGGTGCAAGTGCTGCGCCCGCACCTAATCCAAAAAGTTGCTTGATTTTTTTAAACATGAATTTCTCCTTTGGCAAAAAGCCTTTTTTATTATACCATTGTGCCGCAAGTCAAGCAATATTACAGCTTGCATTAAGACAAAAGCTGTTGTAAAATCGAGAAAAGGGAGGATATTATGGAAAACATTTTGGGTTCTACAGAGCTTACAGTAGAAAAAAAGCACACGGCGGTTAACATAGGCTCCGGCAACGTTGAAGTGTTAGCTACACCAGTGTTAATAGCACTTTTAGAGAATGCAGCTTCGCAGAGCGTAATCCCCCTTTTAAAAGAGGACGAAACCACTGTCGGCAGCTTTATATCGGTTTCGCATCTTGCCCCTACACCGGAAAATTTAAAGGTATTCGCGTTTAGTAAACTTATAGATATTTCACCTAACCAAAAGGAATTTACATTCCAGTTAGAAGCTTACGACGAGACGGGTCTAATAGCTAAAGGCGAACACAAGAGAATAAAACTTAAAAAAGATAAGTTCAAACAAAAATCCAAAAATAAATTATTTTCCGATGCAAGGAATTCCGCACCTGTTCCGTTTAATATGTGAAAGGAGCTTTAGCGGAGGTGGAAAATTCATCACAGGCGGATTATACGGCAATTGCCGAAACGCTTTACATAAAATATTCAAAGGACGTGCTGCGTGTAAGCTACTTTTATTTGGGTAATGTTCAGCAAGCGGAAGACGTTATGCAGGAAGTTTTTGTAAAGCTCTTGCTTAACAAACCCGTCCTTGAACCCGGAAAGGAAAAGGCTTGGCTACTTGCCGTAGCGTTTAACCTATGCCGAGATATTTGGCGCAGCGGTTGGACAAAGCGTGTGTTTGCCGCATCAAACAAATTGGTTTTCTACCCGAACCAAAACAGCGATATAGAAGACCTTGCAGACAAAGTTTCACTTATGCAGGCCTTGCACCAACTATCCCCCACGCTAAAAGAAACAATGCTTTTATATTACTACCAAAACTATACTATAGACGAAATTGCGGAGATACTAAATACCACCTCAGGCACAATAGCCAGCAGGCTGTCCAGAGGTAGGGACAAGTTAAAAAATATATTAGAAAGAGGTGTAGGCGCATGAAAAAATTAGAAAATTTACCGGAAATCGCGGACGAAATGTTAAAAGAGCTTGAGCCGGACAGCTTTTCGTGGGCCAAAATAGTAAACGAAGCGGCCGAAAGACAAAAACCACGCAGGGGTTTTAGCACAAAGCGCATAATAGCCTTTGCCTGCTCATTCGCCATTGTGCTGTTTTCGGGGCTTACGCTATACAACAATTTTAAGGAAGACCCAAGGCAGATACGCACCGTTGCCGCTGGCGGGAAAAACGCCCCGCAGATGGTTGCGCTTTCCGTACCGCGTGGAAGTATAAGCCTGTCTAACAGCAAGCCATCACAAAACATAGGCATATGGGCGAGCGGAAACGGTGGTAATTTCCCGCTTATTGCGGCAGAGGGTCGTTATTACCGCATGCTTACAAACCCCACCGCAATACCAAGTGAAATGCTTGGCAGAAATATAGGCAGCGTAGGTATATTTACGGACGAACCCGCACTGCAAAACGCCAATGCGCAGGTTATAAGCAATGTTGTTCCACAAGGAAGCGAAGTATATGCAGTTTCCGGTATGGACGGAGCTGTTGTTGCTGCAAATGTTGACGGGAGCCTGCGTGTATTCCAGCGTGTATCCTTCAGCGGCCACGCGCTTGTAGGCGGCGAAAACCTTATATCCACACTTGGCAATGTAAAACCCATCGCTATGCGCCTTTCAGGCGTTGGCACTATTACAGATTCCGACAAGATAAGCACATTGTTTGCTACACTTAGAAATGCGGACTATTTAAGCGCATCTGCACCGAGCAAGCCCCAAAAGCTTTTGATAGAGTTTGAAAACAAGCTTGTTTTGCAGCTCTATGCGGATTCGGACAGCCTCTACGCCTGCGGAAGCTTTAGCTGTCCCGACTTTTTCTCGGAGTTTGCACAGTCGCTGTAATGCGCAACACTTAATATCATACATGTTAAAAAGCGCATCGTATAATTTATATTTACCATTATATAAACATAAAACACAATCCCCGAACTTTGTTCGGGGATTTAGCTTTTTGCCTATCTAATGCTAATCCCAAACCTTAAAGTTTTGGATTAGTGTAAGTGCTTTTAAATATTCTTAAAAAAGGCCTCGCCGTCTTCTTTTAGCAATATGCCATATTGGTCAAAGTAAAGCTTGTCTGGGCTTACGCCCATGTAGCGTATAATCTCATCCATGCGGACGCTCTCTTGGAATGTAAGCAACGTAAAGGCCTCGCCCTCTTTTTTGGCACGCCCTGTCCTGCCTATCCTGTGTAGATAATACTCGTTTTCGTTTGGTAAATCGTAATTTATAACTATATCCACGTCGTAAACGTCAATTCCGCGCGCTGCGACGTCAGTGCATACGAGTATTGAAAACTCACCCTGTTTAAAGCCGTTCATAATGAGCGTTCTTTGCTTTTGGCGTATGTCCCCATGGAGCGCCTTTGCATCGTAGCCGTTTTTTTGAAGCATCACACAGAGTTTTTCCGCCATAAACTTAGTGTTTACAAACACCATGGCACGCTTATACTCGTTTGAATCAAAAAGATAGAGTACATAATCTGTCTTTTTATTATGCTCCGCCTTAATTACATACTGCTTTATTTTAGGCTTGTCTTCGTTTTTGGCTTGCACCACTATTTCTACAGGCTTATATTGGTACTGCCAAGAAACGGTCATAACGTCTTGGTTTGTAGTAGCAGAAAACATAACCGTCTGTTTATCTGCTGGCGTCATGTCCAGTATTTTTTTAACGTCCTCTATAAAGCCCATGTTAAACATCTCGTCCGCTTCGTCTATTACCATGGTGTGTATACGGCTTATAGAAATAAAGCGTCTGTATATCATATCGAGCAGACGGCCTGGGGTCGCTATAACTATATGCGGCTTCTTTTTTAGCTTGCCCGCCTGTTTTTTTATAGGTTGCCCGCCATATATAAGCGCTATTCTAACACCCTTTATATATTTTGCAAGCGACAATATTTCTTCGTATATCTGCATGGCGAGTTCTCTTGTAGGAGCCAATACAAGCTCCTGCATATCGTCGCTTTTTAAATCTATATATTCAAGCATAGGTATGCCAAATGCTATTGTTTTGCCGGTACCTGTTGGGGCTATGGCTATAATATCATGCCCGTCCATCATTAAGGGTATTGTTTTTTCTTGCACCGAGGTAGGCTTTACAATGCCCATTTCCGAAAGGGCTTTTTGCACTTCCTTGCTTACAAATAATTTTGAAAATTCTTCTGCCATTTTCACCTTACATCATGCTTTGTTTGTTTATTATAAGCCCAAAGCGAAGGCCCAGCTTTTCTGCGGCACGCTTGCAAAGAAGCATGCGGTCTAAAAATATCTCAAAATAATCCGAAATAGAGCTGACGCTCGTGTCTATGCTTAAATTGAGTATTATTTCCTTTTTTTCTACATCAAGCTGCACGTCAGAATTTTCTACCGCGTAGTTGACCCTGTCGTGTATATCAAAGCTTATATTATCCTTATTGCGCACACGGCTGCGCCTAACGTCCGTCTTATCGGCAAGTATAAGTGCCGCCGCTATATCGCTCACGGGGGAGGCGTTGCCCTCGTCATGGTTGCCTATGGCACCTACAACAAGCGCAATATCCGTAGGGTCTGCACCTAAGCGATTTAATATTTGAAACACCATAATGGCGCCGGATATCTCGTGCATATCCCTGTTTATCATATTGCCTATATCATGCAGATAGCCCGCAACTGCCGCAAGCTCTACTTGTTTTTCTGAATGTCCCGTTTGTTCAAGTATCCAAGCGGCCACCTTGGCAGCCCTTGTAACATGCGCAAAGCTGTGCTCCGTATAGCCTAAAGCTATGAGCATTTCGTCCGCCTTTTGTATATAGACCCTTATTTCTTCGTTATTCTTTATTAAATCAAATGTAAGCTTCATAGCACCTCAAAATAAAACTTAGTCCAATTAAAAAAAGCATAATTTTAATACTAATAGGAACTATTAATGTAAATATAAACGCCTGATTTTTGCTTTTTACAAAGTCTAATAAGTCAAAGTAAAAACGAAAAAAGCAAAAGCAAAAAATATTTATATTATGCTGATTTTTGTAGGATTAAGTATAAAAAGCCCGACCAAGTCGGGCTGTAAATTATTGTTGTGAAAGCTCTACAAGTCTTGCAAAACCTTGGGCATCGTTTATTGCCATCTCCGCAAGCATTTTGCGGTTGACCTCTATACCCTGTTTTTTAAGGCCATTTATGAATTTTGAATAGCTTGTGCCATTAAGACGGGCTGCCGCATTAATACGAGTAATCCAAAGACGGCGGAAATCCCTTTTGCGCATTTTGCGCCCTGCATATGCATAACGTAAAGACCTGCGAACCTGTTCGCTGGCTGCACGGTAATTTTTTGATCTTGCGCCATAGTAACCCTTTGCGAGTTTCATTATTTTGCGGCGTTTTTTCTGCGCATTAACCGCTCTTTTTATACGAGCCATTATAGTTCCTCCTTAAAGAAAATAACTTATTTTTGAATCAAAGTGCGAATGGTCTGAGTTTCTTTTTTGTTCGCTAAGATACCGCCTGCACGCAGCTGACGCTGACGTTTGGTATTCTTCTTGGTGAGAATGTGGTTGCGGTTCATCTTTCTATATTTGACCTTACCGCTCTTTGTTACACGGAAGCGCTTAACGGCACCGCGGTTTGATTTCATCTTAGGCATAAATACCCCTCCTTGATATTGTGATGCACATACGCATTGTTTATCGCTGCTTACTGACCGGTTTGTCATCTGAAGAAGCGGGCGCCAAAATCATAATCATGTGGCGACCTTCTGTGCCTGGCTTCTTCTCCACTGTGCTTACATCGTTAAGTCTTTCGGCAAAATCTTTCATAACAGAAACGCCTATCTCGGGGTGGGTTATCTGGCGACCCCTGAAGCGTATTGTAACTTTAACCTTATCGCCTTTGGATAAAAACTTACGCGCCCTTTTTTCCTTAACCTGAATGTCGTTTTCTTCTATGGTTGCGGATAACTGAACCTCTTTGACGGATATTGTCTGCTGGTTCTTGCGCATTTCCTTTTCTTTCTTTGCCTGTTCGTAACGATGTTTGTCGTAGTCCATAAGCCTACATACCGGTGGTTTGGCATTTGACGCAACGCGTACCAAATCCAAAGCGGCAGCCTCTGCTTCTTGCAAGGCTTGGGCAATAGGCATAATGCCTAACTGTTCCCCGTTTGAACCTATTACACGCACCTCTTTGTCGCGTATTTGCCTATTCACCATGAGTTCGTTGCTGATAAACAATGCACCTCCTGAGCATAAAAAATTGGCGGGCACAAGCACCCGCCATAAACACACAAACCATGCCTTAAACCTTATCAAAACGAAATTCGTAAGGTGAGAAGCGGGCAGCTTCTGCTTTTCGCACAGCGATGATACCAAACTTTATGCGCTTTGTCAAACGTTTTTAAGGCTTTCTTTAAAATACCGCTGCCAAACAATAAAGTTTACCCTTTATTAGCTCAGTCTGTTTAAAATTGACCTTTTTTATATTTGGCAATACATATTACGAATTAGCCTTTATTTAATACGATTATTACTATATAAAGTCCCATTGCCCTTTTAAGAAAAACGTCTAAGATAAATCATAAATTTTCTAAATAGTTATAATTTTATACAAGCCGTTAAGCAGTATAACATAGTTTAGTCTTGTGCTGTTTTATATTATACCAATTTTAAACCTTATGCTTTGATAAACCTGTTTCACATTTTGCCTTACATAATTTGGCTTTGTGAAAAATCCAGCGTTTCTCTGTGCATTAACGGTTTTAATTAGCGTTAAAACAAGCCTGACGCACGCGTTAATTGTTTATTTACAAACCGTTCATAGACAAAACTTGACAAACATTATATTTAGGGTATAATAATATTAGCACTCAACGAGTGAGAGTGCTAACAAAAAAGATTTCTACATCAAAGGAGTGTTTAATTTATGGCAACTTTAATTCCGTTTAATCACAGGAGAGACAACTGGGCTAACACAGGTCTAAGCAATATTCACAATATGCTGGACGATTTTTTCTCGACCAGTTACCCCACCATGAGAAGCCTTTCTAAGGATACTTTCAAAATGGATATACAGGAAAGAGATAAAGACTATGTTATAGAAGCAGAGCTTCCTGGCGTAGGCAAAGAAAACATTAAACTTTCCATGAACGACGATTGCCTTACTATAGCCGTAGAAGTTAGCGAAGAAAACAAGCAGGAAGACGAGCAAAAAAATTACGTTCACAAAGAACGCCGTTACAGCTCCATGAGCCGCAGCGTATACCTTGGCGATGCCAACAAGAACGACATTTCTGCAAAACTCAACAACGGCATATTGAGCGTTGTTGTGCCAAAACAGGCGAAGGAAGAAAGCGTAAAAACCATCAATATAGAATAATATAAACTTTTAAACTAAACAAAGCCCCTTCATATTACGTGAAAGGGGCTTGTTTGTGTTTTATAGTTTCTTTTTATTGATTGTTTGATATGGGCATTTACTTACCCCTCTATTAAAAAAATAGATTTATGTAGTTACTAGCATCTTATTCTAATAAGCTTGAGATTCATATTCAGTGTAGCGATAAAGCTTGCGTGCAGCGTTTTTTGCTATTCAAAACATGGCGAGTGAAAACAAAAAGCGGACAGGCAAAACCTTTCCCGTAAAAAACCGCAATTCTTGATAAATTATTCCTTTGCCCTTAGCGAAAATTCACAGCCACAGTAGTCTTGGCGGTAAAGTTCATACTCTTTGGCAAGCTCTATGGAACGCAGGTAGCCGTTTCGCTTTTTAAAGTCGGACTCTAAGTAGTTTACGCCATAAGTTTCTGCAATTTCCTTGCCCAATTCGTTTAGAAGATCCGCATTTTTATGAGGGCTTATTGTGAGCGTTGTTGTAAACCAAAGAAAGCCGTGCTCTTTTGCGTAGCGAGCGGCGTTTTCAAGCCGCAATCTAAAGCAGCGTTCACAACGCCCTCCCCCTTCGGGTTCGCTTTCAAGGCCGTTTATTTTAGAAAGATACTCTTCGTGCCTATATGGAATTATTACACATTCTTCCGCAAGGCCGCTTTTAGTTATAAAGCGCTCGGCTTCCTTGGCGCGGCGATTAAACTCGTCCTCGGTATCCATGTTGGGATTATAAAAATACACGCTTGTTAAAAAATATGGCTTGAGCCTTTCCAACACAGCGGAAGAACAGGGTGCGCAACATACGTGAAGAAGCAATTTTTCCTTTGTGCTGTTTAGATTTTCTATGCTTTCCTGCATTTTTTTGTCGTAATTTATCTTCATACAGCCTCCGCAGGAATTTTACCAAAAACACAGGCTTTGAGCAAGATAGGCGGAGCTATAAGAAATGTACTTTATATATAAATCAACTTATTTTGTCGATCAGCTCGTACATTTTAAGTATATCGTCCTCGTATTTTTGAATATCGAATACATTGTCCGCATATTGTCTTTCGTCATATATACCCTCTATGCGTAAATACATTATAATTACTTCTTTGCCTGTAAATTTGTTTAGCGATGTAGGCTTTGCTATATCCAAACCCTTGTAGCGGTACTTTATGCGCTTTGGCGTAAGCTCGTCAACGGAAGAATAGAAATGCAGCAATATATTTAATTCTTCCGTGTTGTTGTTGCTATAATTTACAGCTGCACTTATTTCGCCGTCTGTTACCGTAACTACAATTTCGCCTATTATGTACTTGTTGTCGGCAATAATTGGAAGAGACAATTTATCGGGCTTCCCTATATATATGGGTACTGCCATGCACCAAGTATCTGTCCTGTCGGGCAATAGTTCGTTTAGCGGAATACCCAAGGGAGAAAACGTAACGGCCATTGCTTCCTTAGATAAATTATATTCTCTTTCATCAAGCACAAGACCGCATTTTCTGCACAGACGCTGCTGCAGCCCCGAGCTATATGCAGTGGCTTTTTTTACAGTTACAAACCTGCCCGGTTTATGGCCTTTGGCGTTTATGTTTTTAGTTTCCACATGACCACAGCGCTTGCAGGTTCTGCTTGTTTCGCCAGAAGCAGTGCAGGAATTCGCCTTGCCCGTTTGCCATTTGCTGTAGTAATGCTCTTTATATTCTGTAGTTCTGGTTTCTTCATTTCCACAGTTTTTACACTTGCGTGTCTGTATTCCACCATTTGTGCAGTCCTCATAATGCACTTTGCTCCAAGGCTCATAACTATGAGAAAGCGCATTTGTAACCCTCGTTTGTATAAGCCCGCAAGAACTGCACTTCCTCGTTTCCTGACCTTCAATGCCACAGCTTGGCGCAAGGCTTTCTTCCCAATCTAAAAAGCTGTGTCTATCTTCGCTTATGGGTATCGCTTTTGTTTCTACCTTAGCGCATTTTTCGCATACTCTGGCACTTATGCCTTCCTTTGAGCAATTAGAGCTCTCCTGTGTTTTCCACGCACCAAACCTGTGACGGAGTGCCGGGATTGTACCTGTTTCCTCATAGCCGCAGGCCTTGCACTTACGGCTTTTTATGCCCGTGTTTTCACAATCTGCAGGGCTTAATTCCTCCCAATCTGAAAAGCTGTGCTTATTTTCGCTTACTGGTATAGTTTTAGTTTCTACTTCGCCGCAAACTTCGCAAACTCTTTCGGCTTCACCTTCTTGATCGCAGCTTGGAGCATAGTCCATCTTCCAGCGAGTAAATTTATGGCCCACAGGCTTAGCAACCTTTGTTTCTGCATACGCACAAAGGTCGCATATTCGTATTTGCTCGCCCTCTTTATCGCAAGTAGGCTTAATCGTGTTTTCCCATTCCCCAAAAACATGGTTATTAGAGTTTATATCTATGGATTTAGTTTCTGTAAAACCACAAGTTTCACAGTTTCTTAAAGACACACCTTCGTTTGAACAGGTTGACTTTATATCTGTTTTCCAGCGGGTAAAGCTGTGACCTTTAGGCTTTGTTTTTCTAACTTCTTCCTTATCGCACACAGAGCATATGCGTTTTCCCTGCCCTTCCTCAAGGCAACTCGCTTCACCGCTTTCCAGCCACTCTCCAAATTGATGCTCCCCTACGGGTGAAGATGTAAAACGCTCGGCAAAATCGCAAACTTCGCACACCCATTCGTATATGCGTTCCTGCCCACAGTTAGCCTTTTGGATTTCGTTCAAAATACTCATTTTGTGGTATTCTTCGGATTTTTCCAAAACTTTCTCAGCCTTTTTTTCGCAATAAAGACAGAGGGCTTCCTCAAGGCCGTCTTCAATACAGGTGGGTTCCTTTACGCGGCTCCAATTTGGATAATAATGACCGCTCGCCTTTTGTATGCGTTTAAATTCCTCTTTACATACGCTACACTCCGAAACAAATATTCCGTCTTGCTCGCAAGAGTATTCCTGCAACGTTTCTTCCTGAGATATAACATGCCCCTCGGCTATTTGCACGCGATTTATGACTTTCTCGCATTGGGAACATTTTTGCTTGTAGCTTCCGTCCTGCGTACAGGTACGGGGTATCACATCAAAAGGCTCAAGCCAGTCGTGATCTTTTAGGGCAAGCGGCTGTATATCTTTATAACCACAATCTTGACATGTTTTAGTTACGTGGCCATGCTGTGTGCAGGTGGATTCCACAACCTGCGACTCCTCTTTATAGCGGTGGTAGAGGGCTTTGGGGATAGTTTCCGCATACACATAGTCGCATACCTTGCACTTTTTGCTTTGAGTTCCTTCCGCATTGCAAAGCGGCATAACTATATCATACCAATCGCCATATTTATGCTCTTCCGGCGTAACTTTTCTGCTTGATATTTCGTCACAATTATCGCATTTACAGCTTTCGGTATATCCCAATGTGCAGTCCGCATCTTCGGGCGGAGCCCATTTAGTAAAGCTGTGCCCGGTTGCAGGGAAATACACACGCTTCTCTGTTATCTCCGCATCGCACACGGTACAAAACTCGCCGGAATAGCCGTCTTCTGTACAGCTTGCTTTTTTTATTGTTATAAGCAAGCCGTCCGATTTATGAGCCTTTGGGGCTATTTTTTCTTCCGTGGTTTCTTGGCAGACCGCACAGGTTTTTGTGCCTATGCCACCTTGTGTGCAGTTGTAATCTTCGGGCAATACAACGCTGCCCCATCTGTGTCCCAAGGCGAAGCCTTTAGAAACTGTTTCTTTATAATCGCAGCGGCTGCAGCTTTTTACCAAAAGTTTCGGATTTACACAATCCGCAGGTGATATTTTCTCCTGCAAATCATGCCCCAAGGCTAAAATAGTTTCAGCACTAAAATTACCGCAATCATAGACGCAGTATTTTTTTATTTCTCCGTCCTGCGTGCATGTTGCGGGCGTTTCCTCAGTTTGTCCGGAATAATCACAGGGTACAATATCTATATCTTTAAAAATTTCGTGCTTGCATACCGTGCAACTTCTTTTTCTCTGTCCTAAACTTTCGCAGGTAGGCTGTATTAAAATTTCTTCTTCGCCATAGCTATGCTCGCCGGTTTTCTTTAAAACTTCTGTTTTTGTCTCTCCACATGAACAGCGCAATACAATACTACCGTCCACTCCGCAGCTTGGTTCCACCCTGCTGCTTTCGTCCTTTATAAAAATATGTTCATGTGTTTCTTGAATTATATTAATTTCAACAGTTTTTGATGTGAAATATTTTTCATTCGCATGATTTTGGTTGCAAGAAGCCGAAAGCCCCTTGCCGTCAACTGTGATTGTAGGAGTTTCTATATAGTTGTCTAACGCTTTAAAAGTATAGTAACAGGTAAACTCCACAGTCGGACCCGCTTTTAATATACCACTATTTATTGTAATCGAAGTACTATCAACACTACCTGTGCCATCTTTAACTACTGCTTTTATAAACTCCAGTCCTTTTGCAGATATGCTTGCTGAGCCCGAAATCATATCATCGTTAAATGCCTGAAGAGTAATTCTTAAAGTAAACTCTTCCCCCGGTTCTACACTTTCAGGAACATCCGCAATAATAACAGAATGTTTATGCGGAATAGCAAAAACAGCATTTGTAATCAAGAGACAAACCATTATAATTCCACTTAAAACTATTATTCGTTTGTTCCTCATGTAAACACCTTTCAATTAAGCTACTAAAAACAGCTTTCTTTTTTTGTTTACCTTAACTGACTGAAGTATATCATAATATTTATTTCAACTCAATATAGTATTTAGCTTCGCGAGATTTTTTTCTTAACTGTCAACACATAGAGTACTAAGATACTTCTTTCAATAAGTTTCACTCGTTAGCTAAAGCTTTATGGCTGGTTTTCCCTGAGGGAGGTAAAGCGTAGTGGCGCTACGCTGGCTGATAGAGACAACGCAAAAATGGAAAAAGACAATTTTATCAAAGCATTAAGTGCGGGATTAGTATTATATTAAAATTCTACACATAAAACAAAAAGCCCCTTTTAAGGAGCTTTTTGCAATTAATTTTATTCGCCAACTGTAAGTTGGATATCCTCACGGTTTTCGTATGCTTCTTTCAAAGCGCCGAGTATATCGCCGTGGCTATCCTTAAGGGACATGGTCGCAGAGGAAGTTACATCTGCCAGCATTGCCTTTTCTTCGTCTGAAAGGGCATCATACTTGGCCTGGTCTTTTTCGTTCTTCTGTTCGGATTTGAGCGGGCGGCCGTTTGCAGCGGTGTACTTGTTGAACCATTCTTCGATTTCTTCTACGGTTTTACCGGTGAAGAATTTTTCAAAGGCGTCCATCTGTGAGCTCCATGTGCCGGTGCCCATTCTGTAGCCGTCGCCACGCTCGCGCTTGGTTGCCCATTCGGCAACTTCCTTTAAGAAGCTTTCTGCGGTAATTTCGGGAGCGCTTTCATCCACCTTGCCATCATGGTCAAGGTCGCTGTTATAAGGTTCGCTGCCGGGGTAGCCGGAGAAGTGTGGCATTGATGCGCCATCATAGTTGGGGGAGGCTACTTCAAGCTGGTCTACGTATACGTCCAGCACTTTGCCGTCCTTATCAAACATGACTGCCGCATAAACCTCGTTAATGCTGTAAACCTGTGTGCCCTTATCGTCTTTGCCGGGGCCAACCCTGCCGGAAGTGTTTACGCTAAAGCCTATGGAAGCATTTTCCAACTTGTTAATGGGCCTTCTGTTTTCGTAGGCTTTGCGGTATGCGCCTATAATGTCGCCATGGGGGTCTTTAATGGACATCGTGGCGGAAGAGGTTACATCTGCTAACATTGCCTTTTCTTCATCGGAAAGGGCGGAGTATTTTTTAACGTCTTCTTCTTTATCCATTTTGTCGGTAAGCGGACGGCCGTTTAAGTCGGAGGTGTATTTGTTGAACCATTCTTCGACTTCTTCTACTGTTTTGCCGTTAAATACAGCTTGGAAACCGTCCATCTCCTGCACCCATGTGCCGGAGGTCATTTTGTAGCCGTCGCCCAGCTCGCGCTTGGTGGGCCAGTTGGGTATTTCTTCCAAGAAAGCTTCTTCGCTATGCTCTACTTCTTTGCCTTCTGCATCTAAGAAGCCTTTTTGGCCCGGCCAGCCTGTTAATTTGGAGCCGTGCTTGGAGTTGGGAGAACTTACTTCTAATGTGTCTGCGCGGTTGTAGAGTATTTTGCCGTCCGCATCAAATACGACATAGAGTAAAACTTTGTTGATGCTGTAGGTTGTGGGGTCGCCCTCTTTGCGGGGTTTGCTTACGCGTGCATTGGGCATCATAGCAAAGCCTATTGCAGGGCCACTTACTTCTTCCACGGTTTTTTCTTCCGGAGCTTTAGCTTCCGCTAAACCCAGAGCGATGTTAGCGGCTTCTAAAATAGCTTCAGAAGTAACGGTTGCACCCGCTACGCCATCAACGTCAGTGCCGTTAGCATCTATTATAAGTTGGGGTAATTCGTCAATTGCGTTTGTGCCGATACCAGCGGTTTCGGAATCGCCGACAATTTTTACATCGGTGATTTGGTCACCATCTTTGGTGATAGTTACAGTAACCGGACCGCCAAAGCCGTCCGCTTCGCCTGTCAGCTCTTCTGCAAATGCTGCAAATGAGAACAGCATACCAAGAGCCAGCATGAGTGAGAGAATCTTTTTCACTATAGCCTCCTATATTTACCTGATAAATTACAGCACATAAACAAATTTAGCCTCTCGA
>JAUNLY010000018.1:0-1013 GCA_030532025.1 Eubacteriales bacterium | reverse complement strand
TACTTAAGTTGCCACTCAGGTCTATATAGTATACCACATTATACAAGGTTTAAAATGGATTTTTTGGTAGTTTTTTTATTTCCGAACACGTAAAAAGCAATATACAGCCACACATTTTAGTTGTTTTTAGTTCTGAAACCCGCAATAAATAAGGCTTTATAGTCTGCGATTTTTTGGGAAAAACAAGAACATCAAGAAATTGTTTTTTCTAAAATTTTTATCCAAAATTTTTTTAAGCAGTCAAAAGAACAGGCTGCATTTGCAGCGCTTGTAGATGGAAGTACAATGGCGGGCAACTGCGTTATTGGAAGTTGATATTTTTTGTAAAGCCTGCCCGCTGTTTGGCCGTTACAAAATACGGAATTAATGTTACTCCCTTTTAATATAGGTTCTAAATTTTGCGGTTGGACGGATTTTATTGAAGCATCCGAAGACCCCTTTATTTCGCATTTATAAATAACATCAAAAAGCGCTATGCTGTGTTTCAATAAAAAGGCCTTGCGAGAAGGAATGTCTTTCGGTATGGTTTCATTATATATGTTTTCTAATAGACGCCAAAACCTGTTTTGCGGGTGGGCGTAGTAAAAACCGTCTTCACGAGATTTTACCGAAGGAAAGCTCCCGAGTATTAATATTTTGCTGTTTTTGTCCCACACAGGCCCAAAGGGGTGATACTGCAATGCGCTTTCCTGATGTTTTTGGGCTTTGTCCTTATGCAATTTCTCCCCCCTTAATAGCATTATGTATTGTATATACCGCATTATTTGTGCGGTATCTTATAAAAAGCCAAATTAGCAAAATGGGAGGCTTGCGCCTCCCAAACTGTACCCTTGGTGCCGAAGGCGGGAGTCGAACCCGCACAGCCAGAGGCCGGAGGATTTTAAGTCCTCTGCGTCTGCCATTCCGCCACTTCGGCAACAGAGCTATTATAGCAGTGTTTTTAATCTTTTTCAATGGCAAAAAAGGCAGAATGAATTATAAATTTTAAGCTTTAATGCAAGAAGCAATAAATA
>JAUNLY010000132.1 GCA_030532025.1 Eubacteriales bacterium | reverse complement strand
AACAAAAATTTGTAGGCAATAGATCCGGCTTTTTTACGTATAAATCTAACTTTTGGAATAGTGTAAAAGCTTATACAGCTAAAACATATCACCAAGCTTTAAAGCGTTTTTTTAATTAGCTTTGCGTTAGCAAGAACATCCCAAAAACCATATCAATGTTTGATTAACATTAAAAGTATACTTTATACTATACATACATTTTATACTATACATACATATCATAAGCGCAATCAAAAAACACGCCCCGAAAGTACAGAGCGTGTTTGATTTAATTAATGCCTTTTTTGTTCTTATAAACAGCTGATATCGCTATAAACTTTCTATTCGCTATGCCTTTTAGGGGATATAGATAAAGCTATATTACCTGAGTGCGGCAAAGCGAAGTTGAAAAGGCATGCAATATAGGGCTATCTTAGAACTTAAGCGGGTTTACGCGTATGCCGGGGCCCATGGTGCTGCTTATGTATACGGATTTAACGTATGTGCCTTTTGCGGCTGCGGGCTTGGCCTTTATAACAGCCTGCATAAGTGTGTCAAGGTTTTCTTGGAGCTGTTCTTCCGTGAAAGAAACCTTGCCTATCGGCACGTGCACAATGGCGCTCTTGTCTACGCGGTATTCTACCTTACCTGCTTTAATTTCGGCTATGGCATTGGCAACATCGGGCGTTACGGTACCGGCCTTGGGGTTTGGCATAAGGCCTTTGGGGCCTAAGAGACGACCTATACGGCCGACCACGCCCATCATGTCAGGTGTTGCAACTGCAACGTCAAAATCGAACCAGTTTTCGGTCTTGATTTTGTCCGCAAGTTCCTGTTCGCCAACGTAATCGGCGCCGGCTGCCCTTGCTTCCTCGGCCTTTTCGCCCTTGGCAAACACCAGCACGCGCAGGGTTTTACCTGTACCGTGGGGCAATACTACCGTACCGCGAACCTGCTGGTCTGCGTGGCGGGGGTCTACGCCCAAGCGTACGGACAGCTCAACGGTCTCGTCAAACTTGGCCTTGGCGGTCTGCTTTACGAGATTTACCGCCTCTTTGGGGTCGTACTGTGCGGCTTTATCTATAAGCTTCACACTGTCTGTATATTTTTTTCCGTGTTTCATGTATTCCCTCCTGTGGTGATATCGGCTTTCCGCCTTCCACACGCTGTTATTCTTCTACCGTGATACCCATGCTGCGGGCAGTGCCTGCAACCATTCTCATGGCGGCTTCGATTGAAGCGGCGTTTATATCGGGCATCTTTGTCTGAGCTATTTCGCGAACTTGGTCCTTGGTGAGCTTTGCTACCTTTACCTTGTTAGGTTCACCGGAACCCGACTGAATGTTGAGCGCTTTTTTGATAAGCACCGGCACCGGCGGGGTTTTGGTGATGAATGTGAAGGACCTATCTGCATATACGGTGATTACAACAGGTATTACAAGCCCTATGTCCTTGGCTGTACGTGCGTTAAACTCCTTGCAGAAGCCAGGAATGTTTACGCCGTGCTGACCCAGAGCTGGGCCTATGGGGGGTGCAGGGGTAGCCTTGCCGGCCTCGACCTGCAGTTTTATAAATGCGACTACTTTTTTTGCCATTAAACGGCACCTCCTAAATTAAGTGGTATGGCGGCGCACAATGCGCCTCCCACAAGCGGGCAGATTAAAGCTTTTCCGCTTGGGAAAGCTCTATTTCAACCTGCAGTTCTCTGCCCAAGAACATCTTAACCTTAACCTGCATTTTACCATGCTCTATGTCTATAGATTCGACAGTGCCGGTAAAGTTTTCAAGCGGGCCGGATTTAATGCGCACCTCTTCGCCGACGACCATTTTGGTTTTCTCCGCCTGCGGACGGCTCGAAAGCATATGCTCGACCTCGTCTGGGGAAAGCGCAACGGGCTTGGAGTCAGGGCCTACAAAGCCCGTAACTCCGCGCGTGTTGCGTACAACGTACCAGCTGTCGCTGGTTATAATCATCTTGACGAGCACGTAACCGGGGAAGGTTTTGTGCTGGGTGATTTTTTTCTTGCCGTTGCGTATCTCGGCAATCTCTTCAACCGGCACCTGCACTTCCTGTATAAGGTGCTGCATATGCTGGTTTTCAGCCGCTTTCTCGAGGTTGTCCTTAACTTTGTTTTCGTAACCGGAATAGGTATGCACTACATACCATAGCGCCTGGGGACTTTGGTTTTCTGACATCTTTACTTACGCTCCGACTATTGCGGCGATAAGTTTTGATGCGCCAAGGTCCAACAAGCCTATTACAAGGCCCATAAACGCCATAAAAGCGATTACTATGCCGGTGTATTGCCAAAGGCTTTCACGGCTTGGCCAAGTAACTTTTTTAAGCTCTCTCCAGGTGCTTTTAAACGGGGAGGCTACTCTGCCGGGCAGGCGCCTGAAGAAATCAACAAACTTATCCATAAAGGAAGCTTGCTTGTTTTTCTTGTCGGCAGTGGTTTTTGCCTTGCGGGCGGATTTATCCTCAGCCATTTTTTACCTCGTTTCCTTATGTACGGTATGCTTGCGGCAGAAACGGCAATATTTGTTCATTTCAAGCCTATCGGTCGTGTTCTTTTTGTTTTTTACGGTAGGGTAATTGCGTTGCTTGCATTCTTGGCAAGCGAGCACAATATTTGCCCTTGCGCCTTTAACTGCCATGGTTGCACCTCGTTTCTAAATTATTCCGCAATTTTTGCGACGGCACCGGCACCAACCGTGTGGCCGCCTTCGCG
>JAUNLY010000131.1 GCA_030532025.1 Eubacteriales bacterium | reverse complement strand
TTATATTAACAGCATAACCAGAGCTGATATAAGGAATTGGAAAAGGCAGAAGCGGGTGACGGTTTGAGGGTCTGAGTAGAGCAGGTTTTTTCTTACGTGGTCGTGGAGCGGTGTGCGTATGTTTGCCATGAAGGATTTGAAATTTGTTACCCTTAGAACAGTTAATTTAAGCATGCTTGAAGCGCCGTCCAATATAAACACGAGTGCGAAAGGGATAAAAAGCAATGGCGCTTGGCTTTTTAATGCGGTGATGGCTATTAGCACGCCCAAGGCTCTGCTACCTGCATCTCCCATTAAATGAGTGCTTGGAGAGGCGTTAAAAAACAGGTACGCAAGAAGTCCGCCTAAGAAGGCAAGCACTACGGGTTGAAAATCCCCCATAGTGAAGTATTTGTTTGAAAACACCAAGAAAGAAGCCAGCGTTATGCTGCCCAAGCTTGCGCTTAAACCGTCCACGCCATCGGTAATATTGACTACGTTGACACTTCCCCACACAAGAGCCGTTGCAAGCAAGAATGTAATTAGCGGCGGAAGCGAAAAGCTTGTACCAAATACCGGCAACATAAATGGAGTATTTTGGAAATACACAAACACATATGCAGCAAGGGCTGAGATAAACAGGTCTATAAGGCCTTTTTTAAGTTCTCCCCATGGGTATTTGGAATTATCATCAAGATAGCCCGCAAGCATCTCCAAAACAACAAGCAAAAGATATAGATAGATCTCCGTATCGAAACGCGAAAAAATTGCAGCAACGGCGCAAGCCGGTATTACAAATAGAAGTCCCGCGCTTGTGCGCTTGCCCTTTGAAGCAGCGCCGGCAAAGGCAAGCTCTCTTCCCCTATCCAGCGGTAAAACGCGGCTTGCTTTTAAAAACAGGAAAAAGCATAGCGCAAAAGACGAACTTAAAATAAGTGCGGACGTAAAACCCGAAAGAGGCAAAGCAAACATAAAGACCTCCTTATTTAAACGCAGGGAAACCGGCAAAACCGGTCAGCTGAAATACTATTGTAATTATACCTATTACGGCTACATACACGGCGAACTTATAAAAACTTATTTTATTAATAAGTTTAAGCATATATTTTATCGCCAAGAAGCCAGAAACCGCCGCAACGAGCACGCCTACCAATATATCCACACCAAAAAGTGTGGACAGCTCTCCCGCGTCCGCAACATCCTTTAGCTCTACAATAAAAGAAGCTAATATTGCGGGTGCGCTCATCATAAAAGAGAACTTCGCGGCGACGGGACGGTTTAAGCCACTTAATACACCGCCAAAGAGCGTGGAGCCTGAACGGCTGACGCCCGGCAATAAGGCTACCGCCTGAAATCCACCCATGATTAGAGCGTTTGGCATTTTTACATCTGAAATTGTATGTTTGCCTTTTGATGTAGCATACTCCGCAAGGCAAAGTAAAAGCGCCGTTATTAAAAATGCGGGGCCCAAAAACCAGCCTGTGAAGGTCGAATCTATAATGTCTCCAAAAAGCAGCACAGCAAAAAGTGCAGGCAGAGAAGCTATAAACAGCAACAGAAGAGTTTTGTTCTTTATTGGGTGAAGCAACATATCGAGCCAGTCTTTAAAAAATATGGCGGCAACGGCTATAAGCGTGCCTACATGCAACATTACTGTAAGGCTTTTAATGTTTGCGGCGTTATAGCCTATAAGGCCTAAGAGCTTTTCGGCAAATAAAAGATGGCCGCTTGATGATATGGGCAAGAATTCTGACAAGCCTTGCACAAGCCCCATTACGGCAGAAAACAATACTTGCATATTACTATCCTTTCCGAGCGAAACACATCGCTTGGTATTTATTTTTTATTATGGATGCGCCACATAAATGAGATGGTCCTATGTTCACGAATTTTTCGTCAGATGCAACTGTAAAAAGTGCAGGTTTACTTGCTTTAAACTAAACTTTTTACGGGCAGCAGATGGCAGAAAATTCGCCGAAAGCGATGACCCGAATTGTGCGGTGTTTCTTTATATCAGCCGTTTAAGCCTTCGGTCTGGCGTTCCATGTTTTCTACGACTATATCGCATATTTCTCCATGTGCGGCACATGTTTTAAGAGTGTCCCACGGGAAGTTGGTGTGGTAATGCACTTTGATAAGCTCATCATCGCCGACGCACAAGAGGCAGTCGCCCGGTGTTTTTTGTATTTCTTCGGATATTTTATCCTCGTCCAAATTTTCTCCCTCTATGAGAAGCTGTACATCAAATTTAAATTCTAACATGAAAATTCCTCCTTTTAACCTTATATAAGGCGTGTTTATAATACACACATCAAACAAACTTGTCAAAATTTTCGATATATTGTAGTTTTATTGTGTAAGTTATACTATATGTGGTAGAATGTGAGTAGCAAATTTAGGAGGTTAAACACAATGGAATGCAGCGTAACCGTGCATAACGGTACTTTATTACAGGAAGAACAGAATCTCTATATAAAAAGAGCGACCGAAAACTACGGCAAACAGCCTACACATATGGATATTATTATAGACGGCGAATATGTAAACATAGATTATACCTTTGCAAAAGAGCCTTTTGAAAGGATACGCCGTATTACAGGCTACTTAGTCGGTACAATGGATCGCTTTAACAACGGCAAACGTGCGGAAGAACGCGACAGGGTGAAACATAGCTTATAAGCATTGCTTCTATAATTTAATGATAATTAAAACCGCCATTTTGGCGGTTTTGTAATGCGTTTTATCAATTTGTCAAAGTGTTAAATGATGAAATTAGTATTACAA